>JBBQZM010000244.1:0-5008 GCA_038207685.1 Burkholderiales bacterium | reverse complement strand
CGGCAGGCCATGGCAATCCCAGCCCGGCACGTACTGCGCGTCAAAACCCGACAACTGCCGCGCCTTGACAACCATGTCCTTGAGCACCTTGTTGACGGCATGGCCCATGTGGATCTGGCCGTTGGCATAAGGCGGGCCGTCGTGCAGGATGAACTTGGGCGCATCCCGCCGCGACTCGCGCAGTTGGGCATACAAACCCTCGTCGTTCCACTGCTTGACCCAGCCCGGCTCACGCTTGGGCAGATCACCCCGCATCGGGAACGGCGTGTCGGGCAGGTTGAGGGTGGCGCGGTAGTCGGTGGCGCCGGCGGCGGCAGGGGTCTTGGAGGCGTCGTTCATGGCAGCGTCGCGCCGGGGCGGCCGGCGCGCTCATCAAGTCGATTCGGGGCCTGGTCAGGCCAGAGGGCAGGCGCCGCCGGCCCCATTGAGCCGGCCAATGCGCCAGGCAACGTCAGCGTGGCGAGCGTCTAATTCGATCGCGCGTGGTCTGGCGGTGCGTGGCGGCAAACACGAATGCGGCGGGTGGATGGCGGTCGCCCATGACGGTCGATTGTACGGTTCGCCGGCTGCAGAGGGCGGTGCGGGCGGAGGAGCCCAGGCCGCTGCGTCCGGCGCTGCCGCGCCCGGCTGGCCGGCACTGCGCGGCCAGGCGTCCCGCACAATGCCCATATGCCCTTGCCCGCGCCCGACAATGACGCCTGGTTCGCCCGGCGCGGCTGGGCGCCCTTCGACTTCCAGCGTCAGGTCTGGTCCGCCATGGCCGGCGGCCATGGCGGACTGCTGCATGCCA
Source organism: Burkholderiales bacterium (assembly GCA_038207685.1). Taxonomy (GTDB): domain Bacteria; phylum Pseudomonadota; class Gammaproteobacteria; order Burkholderiales; family Burkholderiaceae_C; genus Pseudaquabacterium. The sequence continues at coordinate 4,218 of JBBQZM010000244.1, read as the reverse complement.
CCACCGGCGCCGGCAAGACCTATGCCGTGGCGCTGGGTGCGCTGGCCCGCGCTGCCGCACTGGGCGTACCAAACGACGGCCGGGCCGCGCCGCCGCTGGGCGTGCTGTGGATCACGCCGATGCGCGCGCTGGCGGCAGACACCCAGCGCACGCTGGCGCTGCCGCTGGCTGATCTGGCGCCGGCCTGGACGCTTGGCCTGCGCAGCGGCGACACCTCGTCCGCCGAGCGCGCCAGGCAAGACCGCCGGCTGCCCACGCTGCTGGTCAGCACACCCGAATCGGTGACGCTGTTGCTGACGCGGCCCGATGCCGCCGAGCGCCTGGGCGGTGTGCACACGGTGATCGTCGATGAATGGCATGAGCTGGTGGGCAACAAGCGCGGCGTGCAACTGCAGTTGCTACAGGCGCGGCTGGCGCGCTGGAACCCGCGGTTGCTGGTCTGGGGCTTGTCGGCCACGCTGGGCAACCTGGACAGCGCGCTGGCCATGCTGCAAGGGCCGCAGCCGCCGGGTGATGCGCCGCCGCTGCTGGTGCGCGGCCGCATCGACAAGGCGCTGCACATCGACACCTTGCTGCCGGCCAACCCCGGCCGCTTCTCCTGGGCCGGCCACTTGGGCGCGCAGATGCAGCAGCCGGTGGTCGACGAGATCGCCCGCACCGATGCCGAGGGCGGCTGCACCCTGGTCTTCACCAATGTGCGCTCGCAGGCCGAGGCCTGGTACCAGATGCTGCTGGCGGCCCGGCCCGATTGGGCTGGCCAGATCGCGCTGCACCATGGTTCACTGGACAAGACGGTGAGGCAGTGGGTGGAGGCCGGGCTGAAGGCCGGCACCTTGAAGGCCGTGGTGGCCACCTCGTCGCTGGACCTGGGGGTGGACTTTCTGCCGGTGTCGCGGGTGCTGCAGATCGGCTCGGCCAAGGGTGTGGCGCGGCTGCTGCAGCGTGCCGGCCGCTCGGGCCACCAGCCCGGCCGGCCCAGCCGCATCACCCTGGTGCCGACCAACACGCTGGAGCTGATCGAGGCGGTGGCCGCGCGCCGTGCGGTGGCGGCCGGCCGGGTGGAGCCGCGCCACGCACCCGAGCAGCCGCTGGACGTGCTGGTGCAGCACCTGGTGAGCATGGCGCTGGGCGGCGGCTTTCGGCCCGACGTGCTGTTTGATGAAGTGCGGCGCGCCTGGAGCTACCGCGCGCTGCCACGCGAGACCTTCCAGTGGGCGCTGGACTTCGTACAGCGCGGCGGCGATTCCTTGAGCGCCTACCCCGAGTACCACCGCGTGGTCGAGGTTGACGGCATCTGCACCGTGCCCGACCGCGGCATCGCCATGCGCCATCGCTTGCAAGTGGGCACCATCGTCGGCGAATCGGCGATGCTGGTGAAGTGGTGGTCGCGAGCCGGCATGGGCGGTGGCACGCTGGGCCAGGTGGAGGAGAGCTTCATCGCCCGGCTCAACAAGGGCGACTGCTTCGTCTTTGGCGGCCGGGTGCTGGAGTACGTGCGCACCCAGGACATGGCGGCCTATGTGCGCAAGGCCAGCGGCCGGCGCGGTGTGGTGCCCAGCTGGTCGGGCGGCAAGCTGGCCTTGTCGAGCGAGCTGGCCGACACCACGCTGGCGGTGCTGACCGGGCTGGCGCCCGATGGTGCCGAGGGCGATGGCAGCACTGACGAGCCCGAACTGCAGGCTGCGGCGCCGATGCTGGCCGCCCAGCGCCGGTTGTCGCGGCTGCCAGCGCCGGGCGCGCTGCTGCTCGAGACCTACCGCTCGCGCGAGGGCTGGCATTTGTTTGCCTACCCTTTTGCCGGCCGCCAGGTGCACCTGGGGCTGGCCAGCCTGCTGGGCTGGCGGCTGTCGCGGCAGCGGCCCAACACCTTCAGCATCAGCGTCAACGACTACGGCTTCGAGCTGTTGGCGGCGGAAGAAGTGGACCTGGCGCCTGTGCTCGACCACAGCGTGTTCGCCGCCGGTGGCACGCTGCTGCACGATGTTCTGGCCAGCCTGAACAGCAGCGAGCTGGCGCGCCGGCGCTTTCGCGAGATCGCCCGCGTGGCCGGCCTGGTGTTCAGCGGCTACCCCGGCGCGCCCAAGAGCAGCAAGCAGTTGCAGGCGTCGTCAGGTCTGTTCTTCGATGTCTTCCGCCAGTACGACCCGGCCAACCGCTTGCTGGGCCAGGCCGATGCCGAGGTACTGGCGCAGGAGCTGAACCTGCAGCAACTCGACCAGTGCCTGGCGCGGCTGCGCGCCCAGACCATCGAAGAAGTGACGCTGGCCGCGCCCAGCCCGTTTGCGCTGGCGCTGATGGTCGAGCGTTTTCGCGAGCAACTCAGTACCGAGAAGCTGGCCGACCGGCTGGCCCGCATCGTCGCCGATGCCGAGGCCAGGATGCTGGACGATGCGCCGGTGCTGCCGGCTCCCCCCCGCGGCCGACGACGCCGCGCTGCGGCCTGAGCCGCAGTGACGACACCGCAGCACGCGATTCCGGTATTTCTGCCGCCTTGGCGCGCGGCCCGGCCCGCCAGCGGCGCGCCGTGCCGCCATCATGGGCGCAGGTATCCACCCATGCTGCTGCCCCCCCCACTTCGCTCCGACTTGCGCCTGCGCGGCCTGCTGCTGATGCTGTTGCTGGCGCTGTGCCTGCTGGCTGGCGTGTCGTTTTCGCAGAACCTGGCGGCGGATCAACATCAGGTGGTGTTCGAGCAACAACCGGTGCCAGCGGTCAGGCTGGTGCGCGAGCTGGCGCTGGCGGTGGATGACACACGGGGCCTGGTTGCCCTGCACCTGTTGCTGCGCAGTGCCGATGCGCGCGCCGAGGTTGAACAGCGGCTGCAGGCGACACGCGCCCGTATCGATAGGCGCATGGCCGACTCCGCCCGCGCGCTGACCGATGACACCGACCGGCAGTTTCACGCCGCGGTGCAGCGGCGGTTGTTGGCCTACTGGGCAGCGCACGATCAGCTGCTGGTGGCTTCGCGCCGGCTGCCCGCCCAGGCCGCCGCGGCCGATGCGGCGCGCGGCTTGATGCAAGGCGCGTCGCAGCAGGCCTTCGACGCACTGCGCGCCGAGCTGGAAGCCTGGGCTATCCATACCGAACAAGCGGCCCTGGTCGCGGCGCAACAGGCCCGCGCTGCTGCCTGGCAAGCCTGGCTGCTGTCATTCGCCGGGTTCACGCTGGCGCTGCTGGCGTTGCTGGCGCTGGGCGGGTGCAGTTGGCCGCGCCGGCAGCACGCGGTGCTTGACCCGGCTGCGGGCCAGGCCCCGCCCGCCGAGCATCCGCTGCTGCGGCTGAATGCTGCGGTGAGCGCGGCGCGGCAGCCCGTCCGCGGATCGAGCCTGGTCGCTACGCCCACGGACAGCGGGGTAGACAAGACCGATGCGGCCGCCCAGGCGCCGCAAACGTCGCCGAAAGCCCCGCCGCCACCCGCCGCCCTGGCACGCCAGGCCGCCGACGGCGACACACGCTGACGCCGCGCCGGCCCGTGGGCCGGCTGAAGCGCCCTGGCTTACAGTGCGGAGCCGTAGCCCCGCTGTGTCTATGCCCGAGTCCCTCCCACCCCAGCTGCCGCAAGACACCGACGGCCTGTTGAAGCTGGCGGCGCAGTCGATGTTCGATCTTTACGCCCAGACGGTGCAGGGCATGCTGGTGGTCGACCGCGCACACCGCGTGGTCTGGATCAGCGAGGGTTACAAGCGCTTCCTGCCGGCGCTGGGCTTTGCCGACGCGCAGGAGTTTGTCGGCCGGCGGGTCGAGGAGGTGGTGCCCAACACCATGCTGGCCCAGGTCATCGACAGCGGCCAGCCGATCATGGTGGATCTGCTGACCAACAAGGCCGGCACCTTCTTGGTCAGCCGGGTGCCGCTGCGCGATGCCGACGGCGGCGTCATCGGCGCGCTGGGCATGGTGCTGATGGACCATCCCGAAAGCACGATGCAGCCGTTGATGGCCAAGTTTGGCCAGTTGCAGCGTGAACTGGCCGCCGCCCAGCGCCAGCTGGCCGCCGAGCAGGTGCGCAACCGGCGGCCCAAGTACAGCATCGCCACCTACATTGGCGCCAGCCCGGCGGCGCTGGAGGTCAAGCGCCAAGCGCGGCGGGTGGCGGCCACCGGCTCCACCGTGCTGCTGCTCGGCGAGACCGGCACCGGCAAGGAGTTGCTGGCCCATGCCATCCACGCCGCGTCGCCGCGTGCGGCCAAGGCCTTTGTCGGCGTCAACATCGCGGCCGTG
>JBBQZM010000243.1:0-5046 GCA_038207685.1 Burkholderiales bacterium | reverse complement strand
GCCTCGCCGATGCCGGCCCACAGGATCAGCAGCGGAATGAAGGCGCTGGCCGGCAGGTAGCGGGCAAAGGAGACAAAGGGCTCGAAGAAGGCCTCCACCGGCTTCCAGGCGCCCATCGCCACACCCAGCGGCAAGGCCAGCCCGGCGGCGATGACAAAACCGCCCAGCACGCGCCACACCGTCATGCCGATGTCGTAGCCGAAGCCCATCTCGGTCAGCAGGATCCAGCCGCTGCGCAGCATCATCACCGGGTCGGCCAGAAAGGTCTTCTGCACAAAGCCGCCAAAGGTGGCCACCGACCAGACGGCCACAAACAGCACAAAGAATGAGATGCCGAGCACGATGCGTGTGCCCGGCGCCACAGGCACCAGAGGTTTCATGCGAGCGCTCGCTTTGGAACAGGGATCAAGCAAAAGCCGCGGATCCGGTTATGCCGGGCCGCTGGTCTTGCCCCCTTGACGGGGCTGAAGTCGAACACAACCGGCGCGCCGTTTGTGCCTGCCGAAGGGCTGGGTCTCTGGCCCAGCGCGGCCTGCAAGGACGCCGCAGGCTGCTTCGGGGGTGGGTTAACTTCAGGCTACTTGATGAAGCGGGTGTCGGCCAACTTGCTCAGGTCAGGGATCTGGCGAATGATGCCGGCCTCCAGCAGCAGCTCGGCCGCCTCCTTGCTGAATGCAGCATGCTCACTGGCAAAGAACTTCTGGTTGGCCTCGCGGTCCTGCCAGCGCAAGTAGGCCTGGCTCTTCTCGAAGGCCTCGGCGCTTTGCTTGACGTCGGCGCCCATGATCTCGAAGCTCTTCTTCGGATCGGCCTTGATCATCGCCAGCGCGTCAAAGTAGCCGTCGGCCAGTGCCTTGGCGGCCTTGGGGTTCTCGGCCAGGAATTTGGGCGTGCAGCCAAAGGTGTCCATCACCATCGGGTAGTCCAGCGTGGTGGCGATGATCTTGCCGGCCTCGGGCTTGGCGCGCACCGCGCCCAGGTAGGGCTCGTAGGTCATCGCCGCGTCGATGCCGTCGGTGCCGGCGATCATCGCGTTGGCGGCGGCCTGCGGGCTGAGGTTGACCACCTTCACTTCCTTGATCGACAAACCGTTCTTCTTCAGCATCCAGGCCAGGCCGAAATACGGCGCGGTGCCGGGCGCGTCAGCGGCCACGGTCTTGCCCTTGAGGTCGCTGATCTTGGTGATGTGCGGTTTGACCACCATGCCATCGGCGCCAAAGCTCTTGTCGAGCTGGAAAATCTGCGTCGTGGCCACACCGTTGGCATTCCACACCACCCAGGTTTCCACTGTAGTGGCGGCGCACTGCAGGTCGCCGCTGGCGATCGCCAGGTGGCGGTCCTTCTGCGGGATTTTCTTGATGCTGACGTCCAGGCCGTGCTTCTTGAACAGGCCAGCCTCCTTGGCCAGCGTCAGCGGCGCAAAGCCGGTCCAGCCCGAGATGCCGACCGTCACCTTGGTCTCCTGGGCAGAGACGGGAGCGGCGGCCACCAGGGCAGCCAGGGTAGCGACAAGAACGTGCTTCATGCGGGAACCTCCAGGGGTTGTGGAACAGGATCAAAACGGCGCTGAGGGCGCGGGTACAAGCATCGCATCATGGCCTCAAATCGGCCAGCCCAACTGCCCTCGTCGTGGTCGTCGTCGTGATGCCAGTGCGGTGGCAGCGGTCGATCAGCGCGGCAGCGCGCGGCCAGGGCTTTGAGGGCGGTAAGGCAGATGGGGGCGCAGACATGCCAATCACCAAGCAGGTTTCAGGCCGGCACCCACAGCGCCGGCAGATCGGGCAGCGCCCGAAAACCGCGCGCCAGCTGGCCTGAACGCACCAAGGCGGTGGCTCGCGCGATGTCGGGCGCGATGTAGCGGTCCTCGGCCATCGCCGGCACGCTGGCGCGCAACTCGGCATGCACCGCTTCCAGCGCTGGCGAACTGGTCAGTGGCCGCAGGAAGTCAATGCCCTGGGCGGCGGCCAGCAACTCGATGCCCAGGATGTGGGCCACGTTGTCGATCATCGGCTGCAGCCGGCGCGCGGCAAAGGTGGCCATCGAGACATGGTCTTCCTGGTTGGCGCTGGTCGGCAGGCTGTCGACGCTGGCCGGATGCGCCAGGCTCTTGTTCTCGCTGGCCAGCGAGGCCGCGGTGACATGGGCGATCATGAAGCCGCTGTTCAGGCCGGCATTGGCGGTGAGGAACGGCGGCAGGCGCGACACGCTGCTGTCGATCAGCATGGCGATGCGGCGCTCGGCAATCGCGCCGATCTCGGCGATGGCGTTGGCCATCGCATCGGCGGCCAGCGCCACCGGCTCGGCGTGGAAATTACCACCACTGATCATCGCGCCGTCGTCGGCGAAGACCAGCGGGTTGTCGGTCACCGCATTGGCCTCGCGCCACAGCACCAGCGCGGCATGGCGCAGCTGGTCCAGGCAGGCGCCCACCACCTGCGGCTGGCAGCGCAAGCAGTACGGGTCTTGCACGCGGTCGTCGTTGTCGGCATGCGAGGCGCGGATCGCGCTGCCGGCCAGCAGCGCACGGTAGTAGTGCGCCACGTCGATCTGCCCCGGCTGGCCACGCAGCTGGTGGATACGCGAGTCAAACGGGCCGTCGCTGCCGCGCGCCGCGTCCACCGTCAGCGTGCCCACCACCAAGGCCGATTCCAGCACCGGCTCGAAAGTGAACAAGGCATGCAAGGCCAGCGCCGCGCTGGTCTGCGTGCCGTTGATCAGCGCCAGGCCCTCCTTGGCCTGCAGCACCAACGGCGCGATACCACGTGCACTCAGCACCTCGGCGGCCGGCTGGCGCTGGCCGTCGACCAGAAACTCACCCTCACCCAGCAAGGCCAGTGTCATGTGCGACAGCGGCGCCAGATCACCCGACGCGCCCACCGATCCCTGGCACGGCACATAAGGCACCAGGCCGGCGTTGTGCACCGCCAGCAGGCTGTCGATCACCGCCGGCCGCACGCCCGAGTAACCACGCGCCAGGCTGGCCGTCTTCAGCGCCAGCATCAGCCGCACCACCGCCGGCGCCAGCGGCTCACCCACACCCACGCTGTGCGAGCGGATCAGGTTGCGCTGCAGCGTGGCCAGATCCTCGGTACTGATGCGGGTGCCGGCCAGCTTGCCAAAGCCGGTGTTGACGCCGTAGACCGGCGCGTCGCCCGCTGCCGCCTGCTGCACCAGCGCGGCACTGGCGCGTATGCCGGACAGCGCCGCGGGGTCGATCAGCAGCGGCTGGCCACCGGCGTGGATGGCCTGCAGCTCTTCGAGGCTGAGTTGCCCTGGGCGCAGCAGCATCAGCGGGCCTTGTCAGGCGCAGTGGCAGCGCCGAGCATCGGCAGGTTCAGCCCCTGCTCGCGGGCGCAGGCCACCGCATCCGCATAACCAGCGTCGGCATGGCGCATCACGCCGGAGGCTGGGTCATTCCACAACACGCGCTCGATGCGCTTGGCCGCAGCATCGGTGCCATCGCAGACGATCACCACGCCGGCATGCTGCGAATAACCCATGCCCACGCCGCCGCCATGGTGCAGGCTGACCCAGGTGGCGCCGCCGGCGGTATTGAGCAGCGCATTGAGCAGCGGCCAGTCGCTCACCGCGTCGCTGCCGTCCTGCATGGCCTCGGTTTCGCGGTTCGGGCTGGCCACGCTGCCGCTGTCGAGGTGATCGCGGCCGATCACGATCGGCGCCTTCAATTCACCCGACTTGACCATCTCATTGAACGCCAGGCCGGCGCGGTGGCGCTCGCCCAGGCCGATCCAGCAGATGCGTGCCGGCAGGCCCTGGAAGGCGATGCGCTCACCCGCCATGTCCAGCCAGCGGTGCAGGTGGGCATCCTCGGGAAACAGTTCCTTCAACTTGGCGTCAGTCTTGCGGATGTCTTCCGGGTCGCCCGACAAGGCCACCCAACGGAACGGCCCCTTGCCGCGGCAGAACAGCGGCCGCACATAGGCCGGCACAAAGCCAGGGAAGTCGAAGGCGTTCTTCACTCCGGCGTCCAGTGCCACCTGGCGGATGTTGTTGCCGTAGTCCACCGTCGGCACGCCCATGGCCTGGAAATCCAGCATCGCCTGCACATGCACCGCGCAGCTGCGCGCGGCGGCCTCGCGCAGCCCGGCGTGAGCGCTGTCGTCGGCCTGCGCGGCGCGCCACTGGTCCACCGTCCAGCCGGCGGGCAGGTAGCCATTGACCAGGTCGTGGGCGCTGGTCTGGTCGGTCACCAGATCGGGCTTGATGCCGCCAGCGTCCCTGGGCAACTTCGCACGCTTGGCCAGTTCAGGCACCAGCTCGGCCGCATTGCCCAGCAAGCCGATCGACTTGGCCTCGCCCGCGGCGGTGTAGCGGGCAATGCGGGCCAGCGCGTCGTCCAGGTCGATGGCCTGCTCGTCGAGGTAGCGGCTGCGCAGCCGGAAGTCGATGCGGCTCTGCTGGCATTCGATGTTGAGTGAGCAGGCACCGGCAAAGGTGGCGGCCAGCGGCTGCGCACCGCCCATGCCGCCCAGGCCGGCGGTCAAGATCCACCTGCCGGTCCAATGGGCCCCTCGGTCGCCGGGTACGGCGCCTGATCCCCCGAGGGGATCGCGCCCGGCTTGGGACGGCCCGGCGCTCGGGCGCAGGCTGCCACCGTAATGTTGCACGCCGGCTTCGACAAAGGTCTCGTAGGTGCCCTGCACGATGCCCTGGCTGCCGATGTAGATCCAGCTGCCGGCGGTCATCTGGCCGTACATCATCAAGCCCTTGCGGTCGAGCTCGGAGAAATGCTCCCAGGTGGCCCACTTGGGTACCAGGTTGGAATTGGCGATCAACACCCGCGGCGCGTCGACATGGGTGCGGAATACGCCCACCGGCTTGCCGCTCTGCACCAGCAGCGTCTCGTCCTCGCCCAGGTTGCGCAGCGCCACCAGCATCGCCTCGTAACAGTCCCAATTGCGTGCGGCCTTGCCGATGCCGCCGTAGACCACCAGCGCATCGGGGTTCTCGGCCACCTCGGGGTCAAGGTTGTTCTGCAGCATGCGGTAGGCGGCTTCGATCAGCCAGTTCTTGCAACTCAGCGTG
>JBBQZM010000242.1:0-5054 GCA_038207685.1 Burkholderiales bacterium | reverse complement strand
GCCGGCTACGGCAACCGCTTCTCGCTCGGGGCCATCATGGCCGGCGGCACGCTGGGCATCATCATCCCGCCGTCGATCCCGCTGATCCTCTATGGCCTGGTCACCGAGTCTTCGATCACCGACTTGTTTGTCGCCGGTATCGGACCGGGGCTGCTGCTGTTGTTTGCCTTCTCGGTGTATTCGATGTGGATCAACCGCAGCCTGCCGCGCCAGCGCTTCGACTTTGGCAAGGTGCGGGTAGCGGTGCGCGCCGGCATCTGGGCGCTGCTGATGCCGGTGATCCTGCTTGGCGGCATCTACACCGGCTATTTCTCGGCCATCGAGGCGGCGGCGGTGTCGCTGGTCTATGCGCTGATCGTCGAAACCTTCATCCACCGCGAGTTTCGGCTGCGCGACTTCTACGATGTGGTGCTCGATGCCTCCAAGCTGGGCGGCACGCTGTTTCCGCTGCTGGCGGTGGCGCTGAGCTTGAACCTGGTGCTCACCGAGCACCAGGTGCCCGGCATGATGGTCGACTTCATGAAGGGCATCACCGACAGCCCGCTGGTCTTCATGTTGCTGGTCAACGCCCTGCTGCTGGTCGTCGGCTGCCTGATGACCTCGGGCGAGGCGATCCTGATCCTCGGCCCGTTGCTGGCGCCGCTGGCCGTGGCCTACGGTTACGACAAGGTGATGTTCGGCATCATCATGATCGTCAACCTGGAGATCGGCTTCCTCACCCCACCAGTCGGCTTGAACCTGCTGGTGGCGATGTCGACCTTCAAGCAGAAGTTCGGCGAACTGGTGCTGGCCGCCGTTCCCTTCATCGTGCTGATGCTGGGTTGCTTGGCGCTGATCGCCTGGCAGCCGTGGATCTCGATGGCGCTGGTGCGCTGAGGCGCCGGCCGCTCAACCCAACATCTTCAGGAGTCTGTCCGCGTGGCCAACACCCAGCCGATGAAGCTGATCAATATCGCACGCCGCTAAAAGCAGATCCGGCCAGTGCCGCGCATGCCCAACTTTGCCGCCTGGATCGAGGACGTCGACCTGACCCAGCCGCTGAGCGACGCGGTGCAGGCCGAGCTGCGCCAGGCGCTGTTCGATTTCGAGGTGATCTTCTTCCGGCCGCAGGCCATCACGCCGGCCCAGCACGTGGCGTTGGCCAAGGTCTTCGGGCCGGTGTCGGCGGGTTCGTACTTTGCCCGCAAGCCCGGCGCGCCCGAGCTGGAGATGAGTACTGGCGATTTCAGCCTGGAATTCGCACCTGCAAATGGCTGTAGCCGCGCACAAAGGCCGAGCGCACCCGCGTCGGCTCATCCAGCACCTCGATCACCGGGAAGCGCTTGAGGATCTCTTCCCACAAGATCTTCAGCTGCAGCTCAGCCAGCCTATTGCCAACGCAGCGGTGGATGCCGAAGCCGAAGCTCAGGTGTTGGCGCGGCCGGGCGCGGTCGATGATGAACTGGTCCGGGTTGTCGATGGCGCTGGCATCACGGTTACCCGACAGGTACCACATCGCCACTTTGTCACCCTTCTTGATCAGCTTGCCGCCCAGCTCACTGTCCTGGCTGGCGGTGCGGCGCATGTAGGCCAGCGGTGTCTGCCAGCGGATGATCTCGGGCACCAGGCTGTCGATCAGCGCCGGGTTGGCACGCAACTTGGCCAACTGTTCCGGGTTGTCGTTCAGCGCCAGCAGGCCGCCGGTCATCGAGTTGCGGGTGGTGTCGTTGCCGCCGACGATCAGCAGCACCAGGTTGCCCATGTACTCCATCGGGTCCATGTTGCGGGTGGCTGCGCCATGCGCCAGCATCGACACCAGATCGGTGCGCGGCGCTTCGTTGACCCGCTCGTTCCACAGCTTGGTGAAGTAGGCCAGCATCTTGCCCAGTTCGGCCATGCGCTCGGTCGGATCCAGCGCCTCGGGGTTGGTGGCCTTGTTCATGGTGGCCACATCCGACCACCAGGTGAGCAGGCGGCGGTCTTCGAACGGAAAGTCGAACAGCGTGGCCAGCATGCAGGTGGTCAATTCGATCGAGACCTTGTCGACCCAGTCGAAGGGTTCATTGCGCGGCAGGCTGTCCAGCAGGCTGGCGGTGCGCTCACGGATCAGGCTGGTCCAGTTGTTCAGATTGGCCGGCGCCACGATGGTGCTGACGGCTTTGCGCTGGTCATCGTGTTTGGGCGGATCCATCGCGATGAACATCGGCAGCCGATCGCTCTCGGCGGCATTGAACAGCGTGATGCCGCCGAGCTTCCAGTCCGACGAGAACAACTCGGGATGGGTGTCGACATGCATGATGTCCTGGTAGCGCGTCACCGACCAGTAGTCACCCAACTCGGGCACCGGGCTGTGGCTGAGGTGCACCGGGTCGTCCTTGCGCAGCCGGTCGAAGGTGTAGCCAACGGTGTCGTCGACAAAGAGTTGCGGGTCGGCCGGGTTCAACTCGGCCAGCGGTGCGGTCCAGGCCCGCTGCTTGGCGGCGGCATGGATGGCCGCGGTGGCGGCGCTGGCATGGGCAACAGGCTTGAGGACGGCATTCATGGCGGTCTCCGGTGAAAGGTGGGGCGCAGCGGCGATGCAATCGCTCAGTGCTGGCCTTCGGGCATGGTGACGACGAGGCCCTCGAGGGCGTCGCTGAGCTCGATCTGGCAGGCCAGACGCGAGCTGTCGCGCAGTTCGGCGGCGAAGTTCAGCATCTCGTCCTCTCGCTCGGTGCGCAGGCCGGTCAGCTCGGACCACGGCGCTTCGACAAAGACATGACAGGTGGCGCAGGCGCATTGGCCGCCGCAATCACCGTCGATGCCGGGCACGTTGTTGTCGATGGCGGCGCGCATCAGCGACAGGCCGACAGGCGCTTGCACCTCGTGACGGGTGCCGTTGTGGGCGATGAAAGTAACCTTGGGCATGGTGGGCGTGGCTGGAGTTGAAGAGAGGTTTTTTGGGGGCAAGCGATTCAGGACTGACGGGCCGCCCGCATCGCACGCAGTTCCGCCGGGCTCAGGCCCAGCGCGTCGCTCATCGGGCCGATGGCGTCGGGATCCCAGGCATGGCGCGGGCCGATGGTGAGGCCGCCGTCGACCGTGATGTGGGTGCCGGTGATGAAACTGGCGGCGTCGCTGGCCAGGAACAGCGCGGCTTCGGCGATGTCTTGCGGCAGGCCGGAACGGCCCAGTGGGTTGGCAGTGCCGCTGCGTGCCGCGATCTGCTGCGCCAGCTCACCTGCCTGATCGTGATTCAGGTTCATGCCGGCGCCGAAAATGCGGGTGGCGATGAAACCCGGCACGATGGCATTGATGCGGATGCGCTGCGCCGACAACTCGGCCGCTGCCAGCCGGGTGTAGTGCAGCACACCGGCCTTGGCCACCGAATAGGCCAGCGGTGCATAGCCAGCCTGCAGCGCCGACACCGACGAGGTGTTGATGATGGCGCCGCCGCCGCGACGCCGCATGTGCGGCACGGCAAAGGCCGCACCCGCGGCCACCGAGCGCAACAGCAGCGCCTGGGTGTGATCCCAGCCGGCTTCATCGAAGTTCTCGACGCCGGCAATCGAACCGCCAGCACCGGCGTTGGAGAACAGGATGTCCAGGCCGCCAAAGACTGTCGCCGCTTGATCGATGGCCGCTTTGAGCTGGGCCGTCTGGGTCACGTCGCATCGCGCAAAGGCCACCTGGCCAGGAAAGCGGGTGACCAGCGCCTCGCCGGCCTCGGCGTGCAGGTCGGCGGCCAGCACTTGCGCACCCTCGGCGACAAACAGCTCGAGTGTGGCCAGGCCGATGCCCGAGGCCGCGCCGGTGATGACCGCGACCTTGCCCTGCAGGCGTGGTGCCGACATCAGTGGTCGAAGACGATGACGTTGCGGGCGATGCCGCCGGTCTTCATCGCCTCGAAGCCCTGGTTGATGTCCTCGAGTTGGATGCGGCCGGAGACCATCTCATTGAGCTTGAGCTTGCCCTGCAGGTAGAACTCGATCAGCCGCGGCATGTCGGTGCGGAAGCGGTTGCTGCCCATCATGCAGCCCATGACGCGGCGCTCGCGCAGGAAATCGACGCCGTGCAACTCGATCTTGGTGCCCACTGGGATCATGCCGATCAGGATAGCCGCACCGCCCGAGCGCAGGCAGGAGAAGCTCTGCTCGGCGGTGGTCTTCAGGCCGATGCACTCGAACGCATAGTGCACGCCGCCGCTGGTGAGTTCGAGGATGCGCTTGACGGCGTCGCCCTCGCTGGCGTCGATCACGTCGGTGGCGCCGAAGGTCTTGGCCAGCTCGAGCTTGGACTTGTCCTTGTCGATGGCGATGATGCGGCTGGCGCCGGCAATGGCGGCCGCATTGATGGTCGACAAGCCGATGCCGCCGGTGCCGAAGATGGCCACGGTGCTGCCCGGCTCCATCTTCGCGGTGTGCGCCACCGCGCCGTAGCCAGTGATCACCGCACAACCGATCAGGCTCGCCAGATCGAGCGGCATGTCTTCGCGCACCTTCACCAGCGCATGCTCGTGCACCACCATCTGCTCGGCAAACGACGACAGGTTGAGGAACTGGTTGAGGTGCTCGCCCTTCCAGTGCAGGCGCTTGGCCTTGCCGGGCGCCGGCTTGACGTTGGGATCCTGGCAGATCGACAGGTGGCCCGACAGGCAGAACTCGCAATGGCCGCAGAACATCGACAGGCAACTGATGACATGGTCGCCGGGCTTGAGGTAGGTGACGTCCTCGCCCACCGCCTCGACGATGCCGGCCGATTCATGGCCCAGCACCACCGGCACCGGTGTGGGGTAGGCGCCTTCGATGAAGTGCAGGTCGCTGTGGCAAAGGCCAGCGGCGGCGGTGCGCACCAGCACCTCGCGGCGCTTGGGTTTGTCGATCTCGATGTTCTCGATCGTCATCGGCGTGCGGGGGGCGTGCAGGACAGCGGCTTTCATTGGGGCTCCGTATCAGGCGACCGCCCGGCAAGGCCCGGGCGGATTGCCGAACATTCTGCGCCCATCACCCGCTGAATTTCCCGGTGTTTGTCCGGTGGTTTCGGCGTCTCCTGTGAGACAGCGCAGCGATGCCGGCCGCGCTGTCACCATGGCCGCA
>JBBQZM010000241.1:0-5085 GCA_038207685.1 Burkholderiales bacterium | reverse complement strand
CCGCGTGGCGCGGCTTGCGGCCATCGGTCGGAGCACCGTCGCGGCCCGCGGCCACTTCGGCCAGGTAGGCCTGCGCGGCATCGGCCGGGCCGGCAAAGTCTTCGGCCGCCAGCTTGCGCACCCGGCTGACGGCCTCACCGGGTGCAGCCAACCAGCCAAAGCGGGCGTTGGTGCCGCCGATGTCGGCCACCAGCCGCGGATAACTGTGATCAGCCGACGATGGCGGCGGAGGGGAAGCGGAGTCAGTCACGAGGTCTCAAGTCGGTTGGGCGCGCGGTCAAACCACCGGCAGCCCGCCGTGGTTCACACCACACCTTGAATTGAAGGTAGCGAAACTACACACGGAGCCACGAATCAATCCCGATCATCCACGGTGACGGGCACCGCATGGCAACCCTGGGCGCTGCGTGGATGGGGCCGATCGAGGCGGGCTTTGGGGTCGCGCCGGATGTAGTCAAGCTACACATTGTGCAATACTCATTTCAACCACCTGCCGCAGCGGTCGGTGCGGCAACCCTGGCCCAGCGCTTGCGCGCCCTTCACCATGTCGAGTCACGACAGCCCACGGCTCATCGCCGACATCGGCAGCACCTTTGCCCGGTTTGCGCTGGAGACGGGGCCGGGTCAGTTCAGCGCCCAGGCCTCGTTGCGCTGCGCCGAGCATGCCGATTTCCAGGCCGCGGTGCGCGCCTACCTGGCCACCCTGCCGGCCGGCCTGCAGCCCGAGCATGCCGCGGTGGCGATTGCCAACCCGGTGGAAGGCGACCAGGTGCGCATGACCAACTACCCCTGGGAATTCTCGATCGAGCAGTTGCGCCAGCAGATGCGGCTGGAGACGCTGGTGGTGGTCAACGACTTCACCGCGCTGGCGATGTCGCTGCCACGGCTGGGCGGCCAGGGCCAGCGCCAGGTCGGCGGCGGGCAGGCGGTGTCGCGCAGTGTGATCGGCCTGCTGGGCTCGGGCAGCGGCCTGGGCGTGTCAGGCCTGATCCCGGCGGGTGACGGCTGGGTATCGCTGGGCTCCGAGGGCGGTCACGCCAGCTTCTCGCCAAGGGACGAACGCGAGATCACGGTGCTGCGCCATGCCTGGACGCAGTTCAACCATGTCTCCTTCGAACGCCTGCTCTCCGGCCCCGGCCTGACGCTGATGTACCACGCGTTGGCGGCCAGGGCCAAGCTCGGGCCGGCCGACCTGGCCGCGCCCGAGATCACCCGCCGCGCACTGGACGGCAGCTGCCCGGTGTGTCTCGACACCATCGAGGTCTTCTGCGCCATGCTGGGTACGGCCGCCGCCAACCTGGCGGTGACGCTGGGCGCCTTTGGCGGCATCTACATCGGCGGCGGCATCGTGCCGCGGCTGGGCGCGCACTTCGACCACTCACCGTTTCGCGCGCGCTTCGAAGACAAGGGCCGCTTCTCGCGCTACCTGGCGGCGATCCCCACCTTCGTGATCACCGACACCCAGGCCACGATGATCGGCGCCTCGGCCATCCTCGACGCCCAGCTCAGGGCGCTGAAGAGCGCGCCGACTTCGGCCATCCTGGGCCAGATCCGCCGCGCCTGCAGTGAGTTGTCGCCGGCCGAGCTGCGGGTGGCCGAGCATGTGCTGGCGCATCCACGCGCGGTGCTCAACCAGCCCATCGTCGACATCGCCAAGGCCGCGCAGGTCAGCCAGCCCACGGTGATCCGCTTCTGCCGCAGCCTGGGCTGCGAAGGCCTGTCCGACTTCAAGCTGCGGCTGGCATCGGGCCTGACCGGCACCGTGCCCATCACCCATGTGCAGGTGACCGACGACGACTCGATGGTCGAGCTGGGCACCAAGGTGCTGGGCAACACCGCCTCGGCCATCCTGCAGATGCGCAGCCAGCTCAACCGCGAGATGATCGACCGCACGATCGCGCTGCTGGCGCAGGCCCAACGGGTCGAGTTCTACACCGTGGGTCAGTACGGCGCGGTGGCGCTGGATGCGCAGTTCAAGTTTCTGCGCTTCGGCATCCCCAGCGCGGCCTACACCGATCCGCAGCTGCAGATGCTGGCAGCCAATGTGCTCAAGCCCGGTGATGTGGCGGTGATCATCAGCAATGGCGGCCGCTTGCCCGCCCTGCTGGAGATCGCCGATCTGGCCAAGCAACGTGGCGCGGCGGTGGTGGCCATCACCGCCAGCCAGAGCCCGCTGGCGCGCAAGGCCGATACCGTGCTGGCCGTCGACCAGGTGGAAGACGCCGCCACCCAGGTGCCGATGATCAGCCGCATCCTGCAACTGCTGGTGGTCGACATCCTCACCGTGGGCGTGGCGATGCGGCGGTCGCCGCAAGGCGACGCCGAGGCGGTCTCGGCCGAGCCCGCACTGCCGGCCGGCCTCCCGGCGGCAGCGCCGGCCGACGCCGCGAACCCATCGCCGTCGCCGCTGGCCAGCATGACACTGCACAGCCGCTGAGCTGACCGGCGCGCCGCTGCCGCGGCATGGAAATTGCGGCTTGCGCCCATGGCCAAGACCCGTCCGAGCTGTCCAACGCCGCCGGCCGCCACGCCGGCGGCGGCACTGCGGGTCTTGCTGATCGATGACGGCGCGCACCACGTCAGCCTGATCCACGAGGAGTTGTCGCGCCTTGGCCACCTGGTGGTGGGCGTGCTCGATTCGGCGCTGGCTATCCACGACTGCGTGCTGCGGCTGCAGCCCGACGTGGTGATCGTCGACAGCGCATCGCCCTCGCGCGACACGCTGGAGCATCTGGCCACGGTGTCTGAAAGCTGCCCACGGCCGGTGGTGGTGTTCAGCGAAGACGCCAGCCAGGCACCGATGCAGCAGGCGCTGCAGGCGGGTGTCAGCGCCTATGTCATTGCCGGCCTGCAGCCGCAGCGCCTGCTGCCGGTGCTGCAGGTGGCGATCGCCCGCTTCGCGCAGGACCGGCAGCTGCGCGGCCAGTTGGCGACGGCGCAGTCCCAGCTCTCCGAGCGCAAGCAGATCGAGCGCGCCAAGGGCTTGCTGATGGCCGCCGTGGGCCTGAGCGAGGAACAGGCCTTCGCCCATTTGCGCAAACTGGCGATGGACCGCAGCCAGCGCCTGGTGCAGGCGGCCGAGCGGGTCATCGCCGCCCATGCGCTGCTCGATCCGCCGGATTGAACTGCTGCACACCAAGTTGGGTGCTGCACTGCACCATTGCTGTGCGGTGGACGCTGGCGAAGCGCCGCAAACCCATGAAATGAGCAGCCTCGCCTGGGTGAGCAGCACTGGCATGACTCCTGCATAGGATTCATGGAGGCCCGGCTGCAATGGCGTAACCGGGGCTTCATTGGGATACGGGCAATGGCGTCCGACCCGCAACCGCAACAGGTTTCCCTGCGGCTGCCGGTCGGACGCTTTTTTTTGGCCAGCGCGCAGGGGCGCAACACAAGCGGGAAGGACGGCATGCACAACGAACTGACGCACCAACCTGCCTCGGGCGCCTGGGCCACGGGCTCCGACGCCCCGGAGTTGGCGACGGTGCGGGTGGGCTTCATGCCGCTGAGCGACTGCGCCTCGGTGGTGATGGCCTCGGTGCTGAAGTTCGACTGCCGCTTCGGCGTGAGCATCGTGCCGGTGAAGGAATCCAGCTGGGCCGGCGTGCGCGACAAGTTGCTCGCCGGCGAACTCGACCTGGCCCATGTGCTCTACGGCCTGGTCTACGGCCTGCAGCTGGGGGTGGGTGGCCCGCGCACCGACATGGCGGTGTTGATGACACTCAACCGCAACGGCCAGGGCCTGACCTTGTCGCGCCAGCTGGCCGCCCAGGGTGCCAGTGATCTGGAAGGGCTGGCCGCGCTGATGCGCCGCCAGCCACGCACCTACACCTTTGCCCAGACCTTTCCCACCGGCACCCATGCGATGTGGCTGTACTACTGGCTGGCCAGCGCCGGTGTGCACCCGTTCCAGGACGTGCGCAACATCGTGGTGCCGCCACCGCAGATGGTGCAGAGCATGCGACTGGGCCAGATGGACGGCTTCAGCGCCGGCGAGCCGTGGAACCACCGCGCGCTGATCGATGGCGTTGGCGTCTCGGCTGCCAGTTCGCAGGATGTCTGGCCCGACCATCCCGAGAAGGTGCTGGGCGCCACCGCCGCCTTTGTAGATCGCCATCCTCACACCGCCCGCGCGGTCACCGCCGCGGTGCTGGCGGCCAGCCGCTGGTTGGATGCCAGCGAGGCCAACAAGCTGCAGGCCGCCGAACTGCTGGCGGGCCCCGACTACCTGGATTGCCCGGTCGAGGCCGTGGTTCAGCGCATGCTGGGCCGCTACCAGAACGGCCTGGGCCGACGCTGGCAAGAGCCCAGGCCACTGCGCTTCTTCGACGACGGCGCGGTGAACTTTCCCTACCTCAGCGACGGCATGTGGTTCCTCACCCAGCACAAGCGCTGGGGTCTGCTAAAGGACCACCCCGACTACCTGGCCGTGGCCAGTCAAGTCAACCGCACCGGGTTGTACGCCGAAGCCGCGGGCGCGCTGCAGATCAGCCTGCCGGCGCAGGCCATGCGTTGCAGCCGCTTGATCGACGGCACGGTCTGGGACGGCAGCGCGCCGCAGGCCTATGCCGACAGCTTTGCGCTGCAGCAGCCGGCGCCGGCCGCCTTGCAGGCTGCCTGAGAGCGGTCAGCGTCACCCGACACCCTCACCCATTCCCAATGCCCAGCAGGAGCGACCCATGAAGACCACGCACCCCTCCAACAGCCGCCGCCGCCGCCTGCTGACCCAGGCCGGCGCCTTGATCGGCAGCGCCGCCGTCGGCCTGCCCGCCGCCCAGGCCCAGAAGGCCGCCCGGCCCGAGAAGGAGTCGCTGAAGTTCGGCTTCATCAAGCTCACCGATTGCGCCCCGTTGGTGGTGGCCTACGAGAAGCACTATTTCGAGGACGAAGGCCTGAACGTCACGCTCGAAGCCCAGGCCAACTGGAAGGTGCTGCTCGACCGCGTCATAGACGGACAACTCGACGGCGCGCACATGCTGGCCGGCCAGCCGCTGGGTGCGACTATCGGGTTCGGCACCAAGGCCGACATCGTCACTGCTTTCAGCATGGACCTCAACGGCAACGGCATCACAGTCTCCAATGCGG
>JBBQZM010000240.1:0-5095 GCA_038207685.1 Burkholderiales bacterium | reverse complement strand
GCCACCGGTGCAGCCAGGCTCACCGGTGTTTCCGGGCGACACGCCTTTTGAGCTGCGCTGGAGCGCAACGCTGTCGGCCGACTGCCCGGTCAACGTCAGCACGCTGACGCTGAGCCCGCACACCGGCGCCCATGCCGATGCGCCGCTGCACTACAGCGCCGACGGCGCGGCCGTCGGCGCATTGGATCTGTCGCCCTTCCTCGGCCCCTGCCGGGTGATCCATGCCATCGGCTGCGGGCCGCTGGTCGAGTGGGCCCACCTGGCCCATGCGCTGGACGGGCTGCCGCCGCGGCTGCTGGTGCGCACCTATGCGCGCGCGCCGACCGGCTGGGATGCGCAGCTCAGCGCCTACGCACCCGACACCGTGTCGCGTCTGGCCGATGCCGGCGTGTTGCTGATCGGCATCGACACCGCCAGCATCGACCCCGCCGCCAGCAAGGCCCTGCCCAGCCACCAGGTCATCCGCCAGCGCCGACTGCGGGTGCTGGAAAACCTGCTGCTCGACGAGGTGCCCGAGGGCGACTACGAGCTGATTGCCCTGCCGCTCAAGCTGATGACCGCCGACGCCTCGCCGGTGCGGGCAGTGCTGCGCGAACTCTGACGCCCCTTCACCCCTCCCTTTGACCCGCTGCCATGACCCGTGATGACATCCTGGCGCTGGACGCCGCCGACGCCCTGGCGCCGCTGCGCCAGCAGTTTGATATCCCCGAGGGCCTGATCTACCTTGACGGCAACTCGCTGGGCGTGCTGCCACGCGCCACCGCCGCGCGGGTGCAGCGCTTGATCACCGAGGAATGGGGTCAGGGCCTGATCGGCAGCTGGAACAGCGCCGGCTGGATGACGCTGCCGCAACACATCGGCGACAAGATCGCCACGCTGGTGGGCGCCGGGCCGGGTGAGCTGGTGGTGGCCGACTCGACCTCGGTGAACCTGTTCAAGGTGCTCTCGGCGGCGCTGACGCTGCAGCGCGAGGCGACACCGGAGCGGAAGGTGATCGTCTCCGAACGCAGCAACTTCCCCACCGACCTTTACATCGCCCAGTCGCTGGCCAGCCAGCATGGCTGCCGCCTGCACCTGGTGGACCAGGCCGAGGATCTGCCCGCCGCGCTGGACGTTGACACCGCAGTGCTGATGCTGACCCAGGTGAACTACCGCGACGGCCGGCTGCACGACATGGCCACCCTCAGCACTGCCGCCCATGCCGCAGGCGCGCTGACGGTGTGGGACCTGGCGCATTCGGCCGGCGCACTGCCGGTGGCACTGCGCGCCGACGGCGCCGACTTCGCGGTGGGCTGCGGCTACAAGTACCTCAACGGCGGCCCGGGCGCACCAGCCTTTGCCTGGGCCCATCCGCGCCATGCCAACCGCGCCTGGCAGCCGCTGGCCGGCTGGCTGGGCCATGCCGCGCCTTTTGCCTTCGATTCCGACTACCGGCCAGGGCCCGGCATCCAGCGTTATGTCTGCGGCACGCCGCCAGTGCTGGCCATGGCAGCGCTGGATTGCGGCGTCGATACCTTGCTCGCCGCTGCGCCGCTGGGCGGCATGGTGGCGCTGCGCGCCAAGTCGCTGGCCTTGACGCGGCAGTTCATCACCCTGCTGCAACAGCGCTGCGACGGCCTGGGCCTGGACCTGGTCTCGCCCGACGACGATATGCGCCGCGGCAGCCAGGTCAGCCTGGCCTTTGCGCCGGGCAGCGACCAGGCCGCCGCGGGCGCCGCTTATGCGGTGGTGCAGGCGTTGATCGAGCGGCGGGTCGTCGGCGACTTCCGCGCCGGCGGTAACACCGACGGCCCAGCCGACAACCCGGCCAGCGGCCAGCCCGACATCCTGCGCTTCGGCGTGACGCCGCTCTACACCCGCTTCATCGATGTCTGGGACGCGGTCGAGCAGCTGCGCCAGGTGCTGGTCAGCGGCGAGTGGCGTGAAGCCCGCTTCAGCCAGCGGGGCTTGGTGACATGAGCACGCTGGGCTGCTCCCAAGCGCGAATCCCGCAGCGCAATGCGCGGAAGGTAGACCTGTGAGCGCCCCGACCGACCCCGTTCTGCCGCGCCACGACGGCGCGCAGCTCGACTTTTCTCAGGACATGAGCTACGGCGACTACCTGCGGCTCGACGCCGTGCTAAGCGCCCAGCATCCGCTTTCGCCGGCGCACGACGAGATGCTGTTCATCGTGCAGCACCAGACCAGCGAGCTGTGGATGAAGCTGATGCTGCACGAGCTGCGCGCCGCCGCCACCGCGATCGCCGACGACCGGCTGGCACCAGCCTTCAAGATGCTGGCACGGGTCAGCCGCATCATGGAGCAGCTGGTGCATGCCTGGGACGTGCTGGCGACGATGACGCCACCCGAGTACAGCGCGATCCGCCCCTACCTGGCCAAGTCCTCAGGTTTCCAGAGCTGGCAGTACCGCTGCATCGAGTTCATGCTGGGCAACAAGAGTGCGGCCATGCTCAAGCCCCATGCCCATGCGCCGCAGCGGCTGGCCGAGGTCGAGGCTGCCTGGCGTGCGCCGTCGCTCTACGACGAAGCGCTGCGCCTGCTGGCGCGCCGCGGCCTGGCCATCCCGGCCAGCCACACCGAGCGCGACTGGACCCAAGCCTATGCCGCCAGCGACGCGGTGGAACAGGCCTGGCTGAAGGTCTACCGCGCACCCGAGACCTATTGGGATCTGTACCAGCTGGGCGAAGAACTCACCGACCTGGAGGACGCCTTCCGCCTCTGGCGCTTCCGCCACCTGACCACGGTGACGCGCATTATCGGCATGAAAGGCGGCACCGGCGGCACCAGCGGCGCCGGCTACCTGCGGCGCATGCTCGACGTTGAGCTGTTCCCCGAACTCTGGCGGCTGCGCACCAGCCTGTGAGCAGCGGCCGCAGCCGGCCGGCCTGCGAGCTTGTAGGCAGACCAGCAAGCTGGCCGCGGTCGTACCCCTTCGTTGTTCGAGCGGCAGCTATCCGGGAGCGCTGTGAACTGGTGGTAGCGGCCATCAGCTGTCGTTCAGCATTGGCCTTCTGGGCGACAGCATCCGGGTGTTTGCCGTTGTTCGCCGCCGGTCCTTGGACGACCGGTACCCATTTGAAGCAGCCGATGCGAGCGGGGCCTTGTTGCCCTGCACAGCGCAGTGCGAGGCGTTGTGACCCTCGCCTTGCTCAGTGTGCCCGCAACGCCTGGCGTCGCGACATCGACGCCGCGCCCAGCAATCCGACGAGCACCAGCGCCAGCGACGCCGGCTCGGGGATGGACTGGAGACTGCCGCCGCCGCCGAAGCCGCCGCTGCCGTAATCCGTGCGGGTTGTGCCGCCGGTTGTGCCGCCGTTATCGGCATTGCAGTCGCTGGAAAGGGTATTGGCATCCATCGTCACGGCGCCGTTCAGCGCAATGGCTCGGCCGCACAGAATCTTGGCGGTCGTGTTCAGGGTGATGCTCTGGTCCGCGATGATGTTGCCTGCGAACACGGTGCTGGTGCCGAGCGTCGCCGAACTGCCGACCGTCCAATACACGCCGTAGTCTGAAGCGAGTGAGCCATTGATCACGTTGACAGCCGAGCTTGATGCTGTAGTGAAGGCGTTTGCTATCTGAAAGACAAACAGCGCAGCGGGGTTGTTCATGAAGTCAAGCGTGAGCGTTCCCGTCAAATAAGCAGTCGTATCCGACAAGAAATAGACGCCCGGCTGAAGGGTCCTACCGCCAAGGTCATTACCCGACAAGTTAGTTCCATACGGCAGGCCCGCCAGAATGTTGTATGCGGTGAGGGCATCAAGCCGGGCCTGCATCGCGACCGGATCGGTCTGGTGTACCGCTCCTGGAGGTGTGACGGTCCCCGGAGGAAAACCAGTGATCGAAGTGCCGGGGTAGACACCCAGATCGCCCCAGATTGTGGTGGAGCCGGTATTGGTTACCGTCGATGCGCCCAGAACCGCGAATGCTTGCGCTGTGCCCAGGATCGGCGAGGCCCAGGACAGCGAAGTTGCGCAGGCCAGCGCGAGCAAAGCGCCGATTTTCGTTTTGCACTCGAAGATGTTCATGGCTTCTCTCGCTCTCGATTTCAGGGATCGCTGAAGGGCTATCCATTCGGCTCGATAATCCTCCCGTGGCACGGGAAAGAGTACCCCGCGACTGGGCGTAGGGATGCGTGCGGTGCCGTACAGACAGTCACCCGTGAAGCGCGCTAAGCAGGGATGCCGGACTGGTTGACCACGCACACTGGTGGGGCATCGGACCAGACGCGCATGTCCGGTGGCGCGACGGGCCGCTGTACCGCACCAACTCGGTTAGCTGGCGCAGTTCGTGCGCTCGAACGGCCAAGTCGTCGTCGGCTGAAAGAAGCCGCAGGTCGCCCCGCCGATCGCCTGGACCCAACGTCAGCAGCCGCTGCCATTGGGTCGGCTGCTTGCGCGGTCGTGAGCTGGTTGCTCTCTCGCGTCAGCCTCCACACCCGCGCAGCCTGGGCCGGCAGGTCAAGTGATGCGCCATGCTGGCCGGGCGGCGGCAACCACGCGGTGAACTTGCAGCAGCTCATCTGGCGCCACCGGCATGACTGGCCGCTCAATTCTCGATTGGCTGCGAAGCGCCCACCGTGGCGATGCCGCCATCAAGGCGCTGGCATGCCGGCGGCCTCGCGCAGCAGCGCCTGGGCGCGCAACAGCACCGGCTTGTCGACCATCTTGCCGTCCACCGCCACCGCTGCCCCGTGAGCCGCGCCCGCGGCCTGCAGCACACGGTGGGCCCAGTCCAACTCGTCCTGAGCCGGCGCCATCGCCCGGTTGACCGGCCCGACCTGGCGCGGGTGGATGCACAGCTTGCCGCCAAAGCCCAGGCGGCGCGCACGTTGTGCGTCCTGCAGCAAACGGGCCTCGTCGTCGATCGCGGTGCTGATGCCGTCCAGCGGCGCACCGATGCCGGCCAGCCGCGAGGCCAGCAGCAACTGCAAGCGGAAGGGCAGCAACTCGTCCTCGCTGGCGTCCTTCATCCCCAGATCGACCTGCAGATCGATCGAGCCGAAGGCCAGGCGCCAGACGCCGGGCGCTGACGCCAATGCAGCCAGGTTGCCCAGGCCCGCCGCGCTTTCAACCAGCGGCAGCAAGGCCGGCGCACC
>JBBQZM010000239.1:0-5128 GCA_038207685.1 Burkholderiales bacterium | reverse complement strand
GTGGAAATGCCGTTGGAGTTCACTCTGTTCACTCCAACCTACCGAGTTACGGCGCCTCGGATCAGCTGGTTGGAGCGCCACACAACTGATGGTGGCCGAGGGTGTCGGGCGTGGGGATCACGGAGGTAAAGGAGGAGGTGGCGGCCTGGTGGCAACCAGGCCGCCACCGGGGGATACGGAGTGATCCCCACGCCCGGCAGCCTCGGTCACTCGCTTCGACGCCAAGGCGCTTGCGTGAAGGCGGACACTGCAAACGACTGCAACGAGCCGATAACAGCCTATCCGCGAAAGACATGCAGGCGTTGAGGCCTGGGCACCAGCGTCGACCGCATCGTCAGCAGGCTGGCGCTTGAACTGGACTTTGACTTCGCCGGGTTGGCCGCTGGCCGGGCTGGCGCCCGATCGGCATGGGCTCGCCAGCCGGCCGCCTGACCGATTCGATGGCTTTGCCGGCAAGCGTCAAAGCGCCATGTCGATCACGGTACGGCCGCGTACCTGGCCGGCCAGCGTGCGGTCCAGCCAGGTCGGCAGATCGGCCAGCGCGATCACCCGCGCGATCTGCGCCAGATGGGCTGGTCGGTAGTCGGTGGCGATCTTCTGCCAGACCACCCGGCGCAGTGGCATCGGTGAGTTGGCATTGACGCCCAACAGCCGCACACCGCGCAGGATGAAGGGCAGCACGGTGGTCGACAACTCGGCGCCGCCAGCATTGCCGAAGGCGGCGATCACCCCGCCAGGCAGCATGCTGCGGGTCAACCAGGCCAGCGTGGCGCCGCCTACCGAGTCCACCGCGCCGGCCCATTGGGCTTTCTCCAGTGGCCGTGGCTTGTCTTGCGGCGGCAGCCGGCCGATCACCACGCTGGCGCCCAGCGCGCGCAGGTAGTCGGTTTCCTCGGCCTTGCCGCTCATCGCCGTGACCTGGTAGCCGCGCCCGGCCAGCATGTCGATGGCCACGCTGGCCACGCCGCCGGTAGCGCCGTCCACCAGCACCGGGCCCTGGTCAGGCGTCAGGCCATTGAGCTCCATCAGGTGCAGTGACAAGCCGGCGGTGTAGCCGGCGGCGCCGATGACCGCGGCGTCAAACAGGCTCAGGCCGGCGGGCAGCGGCAGCACCCAGTCGCCGGGCACACGCGCCATCTGCGCATGGCCGCCGTCATGGTCAACGCCGATGCCGAAGCCATGCACGATGACCTCATCGCCTGCGCTGAAACGCGCATCGCTTGATTGCTGCACCGTGCCCACCAGGTCGATGCCGCTGATGCGTGGCCATTGCCGCACGATGGCGTTCAAGCCCCTGGAGACCAGCGCGTCCTTGTAATTGATGCTGGAGTAAGCCACCCGTATCAGCACATCACCCGGGCCGAGGTCGTCGGCCGTCAGCCGGATCAGTTGGCGCAGTGGTTCGGGATCAGCCGCCGAAAGGCGGAAGGCCAGGAAGGTGCTCATCGGTGCGGTCTTTGGTGGGCAGACCCGCCAGGGGGTGGCAGGGCGCTGACGTCGGGTCCATGCTTTTGTAGCTGACAGCGTACCGCAGCCTGTTACCGCGCCGCCGCACCGCGCGGCGTCAGTGGTCCAGCTGCTGCAGCAAAGCCCGGGTTTCGTCGATCAGGCCGACCCTGGCCTCGGGCACCAAGGCGCGCCGCGCCAACAAGGCCTGCAACTCGGCCAGCGCTGCGGTCAGGCTGTCCCGAGCTTGTGCCTTCAGGGGCGCTGCAGTCGTCTGCGGCGCGGCACGCGCGAGGGCCGCTTGTTGCTTGCCGCGATCGAACGTCACCACCGCGGCATTGGTTTGCAGCAGCGCCACGTTGGGGAACTTCGCATTCAGGGCTTGCGCCAGGTTGGCGGCGTCCTGCAAGCGGGCCAGCGCCGGCTGTGCCTTGCCCAGGCTTTGCTCGAGCTGGCTCTCGAACACCAGCAGCAGGATTTCGCGCGATCGCACCCCAGCGTTGTCCGGCCAACGGGTGAAGGCGGCTTGCAGCGGCGCCCGCACGGTGGCCAGGCGCGCTTGCGCCTGCGCAGGCGCACCGGCCAGCAAGAACTGTGACGCCGAGCTGAGCAGCGCATCCAGGTGGTTGCCGCGCGTGGTGCGGTCTTCCGGGTCACGGCGTACCAGGTCGGCGTAGCGGTCGCAGGCGTCCTGGCCCCAGCGGCGTATGCCGTCGACGTCGCCTTGTCCGCCTGCCGCAGCCAGCAGCCAACGCGCCGCGCCCGCCATGTCTTCAAGATAGCGCGCGTTGTCGGGGTCTTGTGCCTGCAGCTTCAGCAGGATGTCGCGCGACTGCAGCTTCAAGCGCATGACCGTGGCCCAATCACCGCGCCGCCGTGCGATGACCGAGCCCACGTCCTGCACCCACACCCACACATGCGGCAGATCGGCGTGGCCGGGCTGCAAAGCCGCCATCCTCTGCAGCACAGCGGTCGACTCGTCCAACGCCGCTTGGGCCGCAGGCGCGTCTTGCCCCTGCAGCAGGGTATTCGCCCGCCGCAAATGCGTGCGCGCCAGTTCCAGGTGGTGGTACAGCTCGGGCGTGTCGCGCGGCAACTGCGCGGTAAACAAGGCGGCTGCGCGCTGCAGGCCCTGCACGGCCTGTGCGGTGTTGCCGTCTTCGCCCAGCACGGCAGCCTGGGCCGACAAGGCCAGCGCCAGCTCATAAGCGGTGTCGCCGTCGCTCGGGTCGCTGCGGTTCAAGGGCGCCAACCAGGCGATGGCTTGTGCGTAGCTGCGCATCGCCCCATCGGTGTCACCCAGATGCGGGCGCCGGTAGCCATTGCGTTGCACCAGGCCGATGACGCGGTAAGCGACACCCATTTCGCGGCGCAACTCGCGGTCGGCCGGCGCATGGCGCGACAGGCGGTCGAGGTAGATCAAGGCGTCGCTGACCAGGCGTTTGCGCACCGGCGTGGCGCCCACCAGCGGCTCGATGAGGTCGTGGTAATCAAACAGCACGGCGTGCGCCAGCTCGCGCAAGTCGTCGAAACGGGCCGCAGCCCGCTGCGCCTGGTAGGCCGCGTAGGCGCCCGAGGCCAGCACCGTGGCCAAGGCCAGCGCGGCCAGGCTGGTACCCAGTCGGTGGCGGCCGATGAACTTGCGCAACACATAACCGGGGCTGGCGGGGCGAGCGCTGACCGGCCGACCGCTCAGCACGTTTTGAACATCCGCTGCCAAGGCATCCACACTGGCATAGCGCCGCTCGACCTGCTTTTCCAGCGCCTTCAGCAGGATGTTGTCCAGGTCGCCTTCCAGCTTCTTGCGTGTGGCCAGCCACTGCGGGTCAAGCGCCTCTGTCGGGCTCAGGCGGCTGGGCCGGGTGGGGGCGTCTTCCAGCACGCTGCGTGCTGCCTCTTGCGGTGTGGTGGCGTTGCGGCCGGTAGGGCGCGTACCGGTGAGCATCTGGAACAGCAGCACGCCCAGGCTGTAGATGTCGGTGGCGGTGCTGACGGGTTCACCGCGCACCTGCTCCGGGCTGGCGTAATTGGGCGTGTAGGGGCGCTGGCCGCCAACGGTGGTGTTGCCGTCGTTACCCTCCGAGCTTTCCAATGGGTCCAACGCCTTGGCAATGCCGAAGTCCAGCAGCTTGACCTGGCCTTCGCTGTCCACCAGTACGTTGCCGGGTTTGAGGTCGCGGTGCACCAGCAGGTTGCGGTGCGCATGGGCCACGGCATCGGCCAGTTGCAGAAAGAGCTGCAGGCGCTGGTCCAGCGTCAGCGGCTTCGCCGCCTCGTCGATGGGCTGGCCTTGCACGTACTCCAGCACGAAGTAGGGCAGGCCGTCGGCGCTGGCGCCAGCGTCCAGCAAGCGGGCGATGTGCGGATGGCTCAAGCGCGCCAGGGCTTGCCGCTCCTGCGCAAAACGCTGCAGCACGGCGGCGCTGTCCATGCCACGCTTGAGCAGCTTGACGGCGGCGCGGCCTTCGTAGCTGCCGTCGGCGCGGCGGGCTTCAAACACCTCGCCCATGCCGCCGGTGCCGATCGGCCGCACGATCTCCCAGGCGCCCAGGCGCTGGCCCGTGGCGGCCGCCTGGGTGGGCGCCGCGGCCAGGGCCTGGGCGGCGCTTTCAGCCATGAAGGCAGCGCCGCCGGTGACCTGGTCGTGGTGCGCCAGCAGGCTGCGCAGTTCAACGAGGCTGTCTGCGTCCAGGCCGGCAGCGGTGATCAGCGGTTCGCGCGCAGCAGCGGGCAGTTCCACCGTCGCCTCGAACAAGGCCTTGATGTCGGCCCAGCGGGCGGCAGGAGTGGTCATGGTGGGCGGGCGCGGCTGCGGCGAAGATGGCCGGGGTTGCGCCCGGCCGCTCGCCGGCAGTATGTCAGCCGCAGGCCGCCTGGTTGGCCGGAGCGACGTTGGTGATGTATTCCAGCGAACCGTTGAGCGTCACCGTGACGCTGCCGTTGACCAGCACGACGTTGCTGAAGCCAATGCGCCGGTTGGCGATGTCTACCGCCACGCCGGCCAGCGGGCCGGTGGCGCTGGCCAGCAGGGTGGACGTGACGGTGCCGTAGTTCAGCTGGCCCAGCGCCTTGGTGTCTTTGCGGAAGGACAGTTCGATGTAGTAGTCGCGCCCGGCGCTTTGCAAGGTGTAGATGCCCACGCGGCAGTGGTCGTCGGTGGCGCTGAAGGTGGTCATGGCGGCATTGCTGCTGCCGGCTTCCACCTGGGCGTTGGTCTTGCTGTAAGTGCCGTTGTAGCCGGCGGGACTGGCTGCGCTGACCACAAACGGCGCCAGCGCCACGGCGGTGCCGCCGCTGCTGCTGCCGACTGAGCTGTTGTCATCGCCGCCGCCGCAGGCGGCCAGCAGCGTGACGGTAGCGATGCTGGCCAGCAGCGTGCGGGCGGCGGTGGTCATGGTGGTGACAGTGGGGGTGCGATCGTTCATGGTGTGTCCCTGAGCCTGTGGGTGAGAGTGATGAATGTCGGTGAGCCGTGCTGGTGATGTGGGCAGGTGGCGCATGTCGGTGGTGCGTGATCGGGGTGCGTGATGGGCGTGCGTGATGGGCGTGCGTGACGGGGGTGCGTGAGCGTGAAACGCAACGGCTTCAGCGCTCGGCCTTCAGCCGCGCTACCACCACGTCCGACAGACTGTTCATGCCGGCCGCGACGATTTGTTTGTAGCGAGCCGGGTCGGCAATGGCT
>JBBQZM010000238.1:0-5141 GCA_038207685.1 Burkholderiales bacterium | reverse complement strand
TTCCCTCTACCCGCTCCAGCCAACCCGTTGATCTGAAACGGGTTTCGTCTTTTCAGGGGTCACCAAGTCCGGTTCTAGCCCCGAATGCAAGCCGCTGGCGGCCATGTTGGCGGCGGCTTCGACCGGCCAGGCCGACGTCGCGGGCGAACGCGCTGCGGCCTGCCCCGGCCCCGCAGCGCCGGTGTCCGGCCAAGCAGTCACTGCCGCCAGACAGGCGCAACAGGACAGGCGCAACAGGACAGCCGCAACAGGACAGCCCGCCCGGCCAGCCAACCCGGGCCACAGCCGTGCTTCGGGCAGAATCCCCCACCCTGGCAACCGCGTGCGTGGCCTGTGGGGCCAACTGGGGCGCTGCCATCCGCGGCCACCCGGCCAGCCGCCGGCGCTTCATGTCAGCCTGCGCGGCGCTGCTACCCGCCCCCACCACACTGCACTGCCGCCGCAAGCCCTCTGATCTTTCCTGCCATTGCACGCCATGCCCTATCCCAGCGCCCTACCCCCACCCGACGCTGAAGCCGCTGGCGAGACACCTGACGAAGTCGCTGCGGCGCTGCGGGCGCGGCCCATCCGCAGCTTTGTGCTGCGCGCCGGCCGGCTGGGCAGTGGCCAGCAGCGTGCGTTGCAGGAACTGGGACCACAGTTCTTGCTGCCCTTCCAGCCGCAGCCGGCCGACTGGCCCGCGCTGTTCGGTCGCGATGCGCCGCGGGTGCTGGAGATCGGCTTTGGCATGGGCCAGGCCACGGCAGAGATCGCGGCAAACCGACCTGATCTGGACTTCATCGGCGTCGAAGTGCACCAGCCCGGCATCGGCGCGCTACTGCGGCTGATCGGCGAGCGCGGGCTGGACAATCTGCGGCTGCTGCGCCACGACGCGGTCGAGGTGCTGCAGCAAATGATCGCCGCCGATTCGCTGGCCGGCGTGCACATCTATTTTCCCGACCCCTGGCACAAGAAGCGGCACAACAAGCGCCGCTTGATTCAGCCGGCCTTTGTTGAATTGCTGGCCAGCCGGATCGCACCCGGCGGCTGGCTGCACTGTGCCACCGACTGGCAAGACTACGCCGCGCAGATGCTCGAGGTGCTGGGCGCTAGCCCGTCACTGGTCAACACCGCGCCTGCCGCCGACGGTTTTGCGCCGCGGCCTGAACTGCGGCCGCTGACCAAGTTCGAAGCCCGTGGCCTCCAACTCGGCCATGGCGTCTGGGATCTCTACTTCAGGCGCGTCGCAGCCTCAGGCTGACCATTCCACCAGGCCGCTCCAGGCGGTCAGCAGCACCACGATGCCGAAGCCGATGCGGTACCAGGCAAAGGGCACGAAGCTGTGGCTGGCGATGTAGCGCAGCAGCCAGCGCACGCAGGCATAGGCGCTGATGAAGGCGAAGACCAGGCCGACCGCAAACATCGGCAGGTCAGCCAGGCTGAGCAAGGCCCGTTCCTTGAACAGGCTGTAGGCGCCGGCGCCGATCAGCGTGGGAATGGCCAGGAAGAAGCTGAAATCGGTGGCCGTCTTGCGCGACAGGCCCAGCAACATGCCGCCGATGATGGTGGCGCCCGAGCGGCTGGTGCCGGGGATCATCGCCAGGCACTGCACCAGGCCGACCTTCAGTGCGTCCAGCGGCGTCATGTCGTCCACCGAGGCAACCAGTTGCGGTGACTGCGCCAGGGTCGTCTGCCGCCGCTCGGCCCACAGGATCACAAGACCGCCCAGTATGAAGGTGGTGGCCACCACGCCCGGCGTGAACAAATGGGCCTTGATGGCCTTGCCAAACAGCAGGCCCAGCACCACCGCCGGCACGAAGGCGATCGCCACGTTGAGCACAAAGCGCTGCGCCTGCGGCTGGCTGGGCAACTGCATCACGGTGTCGCGCAGACGTTGCCAGTAGACGATGATCACCGCGAAGATGGCGCCAGTCTGGATTGCGATGTCGAAGACCTTGGCCTTGTCGTCGTGCATGCCCAGCAGCGAGCCGGCCAGGATCAGGTGCCCGGTAGACGAGATCGGCAGGAATTCGGTGAGGCCTTCCACCACACCCATCACGGCCGCTTTCAGCAACAGCATCAGATCCACAACAACTCCCTGGAGGCAAAGCGGCGGATGATAGTCGGCTGCCAGCCAGCCGCGCCGTTGCTCAGCCGCCCAGCCGGGCCAGCGTGATCTCGACGCCGCGGGCGGTGACGGTCACCGCGCCCGGCTGCAGGCCAAGTTGGCGCAGCTGGGCCCGTCGCTCGGCGTTCAAGCGATAGACCACCAGGTCTTCGAGCAGCCGCTCGGCCAGCAGCCGGCCGATGCGCTGCACACCACCGGGCAGTGCGGCCAAGGTGTCGACGGTGGCGCTGGTCTCGGCCACACCGGGCAGGAAGTCCAACTGCTGCGCCCGCACCTGGGTCAGCCGCAGCGAGGCATCCAGCGGCTCATAACGCAGCGCGCTGTCAAACCGCAGCTCACCGCGGCCACTGCCGCCGCGCAGCCGCTCCTGGGCCTGCACCACCAGCAGCACCGACAGCCGGTTGGTTTCGGGCAGCAGCCGCAGCCGCGGCGCGCTGAGTTGCAGGTCCAGCACCTCCAGCAGCCGCTGCTGCACCGGAAAAGCCCGCGCCACCAGGGCTGACAACTCCGCCTCGCTGAGCGTGATCACTCGCGGCAGGCCCACATGGCCGCAGCCCTGCAGCAGCCCCAGCGCCGCACCCAGGCCGGCCAGTGCCGGGCCCAGCAACAAGCCGCGGCGGCGTTGGTGGCGTTGGTGGCGTTGGTGGCGTTGGCACAGCATAGGCTTGCCGATTCTAGGAGGCTGTCGGGCAGGCTGCGCAGCGGCCGGCTTGACCGTCGAGCGCCGGTCCAGCTACATTACTGACCAGTCAGTCATTAAATGTCTCCCATCTCACCGAGCCACCGCCGCCGCAAAGAAGCCCGTCCGCAAGAATTGCTGGATGCGGCGCTGGAGGTGTTCGTGGAAAAAGGCTTTGCGGCCAGCAAGACCGAAGAAGTGGCCGCGCGCGCCGGGGTGTCGAAGGGTACGCTCTACCTCTACTACCCGAGCAAGGAAGAGTTGCTCATGGCGGTGATCACACATCACCTCAACGAGCGCATCACCGCCGGCGCCGAAAAGGCTGCGGGCTTCCAAGGCCCCGCCGGCGATCTGCTTGGCACCATGCTGATTGACTGGTGGAGCCAGCTCTACGACAGCCCGGCCTCGGGCGTGTTCAAGTTGCTGATCACCGAGGCACGCAGCTTTCCCGAGATCGCCCTGTCCTACCACCGCGAAGTGGTCGAACGCGCCCATCGACTGCTGGGCGACGTGCTGCGACGTGGCATTGCCGTTGGTGAATTCCGGCCAGTTGCAGTTGACCATGCGGTGCATTCGCTGGTGCTGCCGCTGGTGATGCTGTGTGTGCATCGCCATACGCTGGGCACTTGCGCGGTCAACTGGCACCTCGATGGCCAAAGCTTCATCCGCGAGCATGTGCACCTGGTGCTGGAGGGCTTGCGCCGCCAGCCGCCACGCGACGGCCCGCCGGCTCTGTCGGCCGCGCCCCCCCCTCCTAGCGCTACACCGACCTGATGCCCAAATCCTCCTGGCTGCGCTGGCTGCTGCTGGCCGCGCTGGCACTGGCCGCCGTATTGATCGCCCAACGCGTATGGCAGGCACGTCAAGCCGCAGCCCAGCCGCCCCAAGCGGCCGCTTCGGCGCCTGACACGGCGAGCCCGCTGCTCGAACTGGCGGCGCTGGATGTGCGCACGGTTCGTCAACTGCAGCTGACCCGCGTGCTCGATGTATCGGGCACGCTCAGGGCGGTGAACAGTGCCACGCTCAAGACCAAGGTGGCAGCCGAGCTGAAGACGCTGAGCGTGCGAGAGGGCGACACGGTGCGTGCCGGCCAGGTACTGGGCCAGCTCGACAGCACCGAGTTCGACTTGCGGCTGCGCCAGGCCGAACAGCAGGCGGCGGCGGCCCGCGCCCAACTGGAGTTCGCCCAGCGCCAGTTGGGCAACAACAAGGCACTGGTGGCCCAGGGCTTCATCTCACCCACGGCGCTGGACCTGTCGGTGTCCAACGAGGCCGCGGCCCAGGCCAACCTGCAGGCTGCGCTGGCGGCGGTAGAACTTGCCCGCAAGGCCCGCGCCGACACCACGCTGCTGGCGCCGATCGCCGGCCAGGTGGCGCAGCGCCTGGCCCAGCCCGGCGAGCGATTGGCGCTGGATGCCCGCGTGCTGCAGATCGTCGACCTGTCGAAGATGGAATTGGAGGCCGCGATCGCGCCGCAGGATGTGAGCGCGCTGCGAACCGGCGCGCGCGCTCAGCTGCAACTCGAGGGCAGCGGCAACGCACTGACCGCCACCGTCGCCCGCATCAATCCCAGCGCCACCGCCGGCGCGCGCACCGTCACCGCCTACCTGAGCCTGGCGCCGCACCCGAGCTTGCGCGACGGCTTGTACGCCCGCGGCAGCATCGAACTGGGCCAGCGCAGCGTGCTGGCGCTGCCGCTGTCGGCGGTGCGCAATGACCAGGCCCAGCCTTATGCGGTGCGCATCAACGGCGACCGCGCCGATCGCCGTGTGCTCACGTTGGGCCAGCAGGGCGTACCAGCCGAGGCGGGTCAGCGGCGCGAAGACTGGGTGGAGGTGCTGTCGGGTCTGCAAGCCGGCGACCGGGTGCTGGCCGCCAGCGCCGGCGTGGTGCCCGATGGCGCGCGGCTGAAGTTGCCCATGGCGGCCCCTGCCGCTGCGTCGGCCTCGGCCTCATCGGCCGCCTTGGCCGCTTTGGCCGCTAGCGCCGCACGCTGAGCCGCCATGTGGTTCACCCGCGTATCGATCGCCAACCCGGTGATGGCCGTGATGGTCATGCTGGCCCTGGTGGTGTTGGGCCTGTTCTCTTACCAGCGGCTCAAGGTTGACCAGTTTCCCGACATCGACTTCCCCACCGTGGTGGTGCAGACCGACTACCCCGGCGCCTCGCCCGAAGTGGTGGAGACCGAAGTCAGCCGCAAGATCGAGGAGTCGCTCAACACCATCGCCGGCATCAACCAGCTGTACTCGCGCAGCTACGAGGGCAGCTCGGTGGTGATCGTGCAGTTCAACCTCGACGTCAATGGCCGCCGCGCCGCCGACGACGTGCGCGAGAAGCTGGCGCTGATCAAATCCA
>JBBQZM010000237.1:0-5150 GCA_038207685.1 Burkholderiales bacterium | reverse complement strand
GTGCTGAGCGCGGCGCAGATCACCGAGCGTGGCTGGCTGCAGGCGGCGATGGCGCGCGGCGGCTTTCGCAGCATCCACACCGAGTGGTGGCACTTTGATTTTGGCGACCGCGACGCGGTGCGCCGCGAGTTGCCGCGGGTGGAGTGATGGCGGGGATGGACGACACACCGACGCGCCGACACCTGTTGGGCCGTGGCGCGGCAGTTGCCGGCGCGTCGCTGCTGCCCTGGGCGCCGGCTGCGGGCCAGGCGCCGCCGGCGCGCCTGCCCGTGCTGCGGCCGCCGCGCCTCAAGCCCGGTGACACCATCGGCCTTTTCAGCCCCTCTGGCGCCACCTACGAGCGCGCGCCCTTCGAGCGCGCCAGCGAATTGCTGACGGCGCTGGGCTTCCAGGCCCGCGAAGCGCCTAACGCGCGGGCGCGGCGCGGCCAGCACGCCGGCAGCGCCGCGCAGCGCGCCGACGACATCAACGGCCTGATGGCCGACCCCACCGTGCATGGCTTGCTGGCCATCACCGGCGGCTCGGGCGCCAACCGCGTGCTGCCGTTGTTGGACTATGCGGCGATGCGCCGCCAACCCAAGGTGATCGCCGGCTTCAGCGATGTCACTGCGCTGCTCAATGCGGTGACGGCGCAGTGCGGCCTGGTCAGCTTCCATGCGCCGGTGGCGGTGTCGGAATGGAATCCCTTCAGCGTCACCGAGTTCCGCGCCGTGCTGATCGACGCCGAAGCCCGCCTGCTGCGCAACCCGGTCGACAAGACCGACAACCTGGTGCTCAAGGAACACCGCATCAGCACGCTGCGCTCTGGCACGGCCCGCGGCCCGCTGGTGGGCGGCAACCTGGCGGTGCTGAGTTCACTGGCCGGCTCGCCTTACCTGCCGTCCTTCGACGGCGCGATCCTGTTCCTCGAAGAGATCAACGAGTACATCTACCGCGTCGACCGCATGCTGTCCACGCTCAAGCTGATGGGTGCCTTCGATCGGCTCGCCGGCGTGGTCATCGGTGCCTTCACCAATTGCGGGCCGGGCGACGGCAACTACGGCACGCTGACGCTGGACGAGGTCTTCGACGACTGGTTCGGTCCGCTGGGTGTGCCGGTCTACCGCGGTGCTGCGATCGGCCACATCCGCCAGAAGTTCACCGTGCCGCTGGGCTTGCCGGTGGAAATGGATGCCGATGCCGGCACGATCCGGCTGCTGACACCGGCGGTGCGCTGAGCATCGCGCCGCGCCCTGCCGGGCTCAACGCTGCTGCTCGATGAAGATCTCCACCTCGTCGGCGGGCGCGCTGCGTTGCTGCATGCCGCCGCCAGCTACCCAATCAACCAGCGCATCCAGTGCCTCGCGTCCGGCCGCCGCCCGCTCGTGGTTGATCATCGCCGCCAGCGTCCATTGCCGGCCCTGCGGATCGCTGATCACGCCCGCCAGCGCCCGCACATTGCGCAGCGTGCCGGTCTTCAATCGGGCCTGGCCGGCGGCCGGGCCGGTCTTGAAGCGGTTGCGCAGGGTGCCGTCCACGCCGGCGATCGGCAGGCTCATCATCAGCTCGGCTGACCAGGGGCCCCACTGGGCCGCCTGCAGCGCCTGTGCCAGCTGGCGCGGTGTCAGGCGCTCGCTGCGCGACAGGCCCGAGCCGTTGTCGAGCACCACGCCCGCAGTGTTGATGCGGCGCTCGGCCAGCCAGCGCAGAACAGCCTGTTCGGCCAGCGTCGAGGTGCTGAGGTTCGGGTTGTCGGCCATCGCCGGCAGGCCCAGTGAGAGGTAGAGCATGCGGCTCAAGGCGTTGTCCGACTGTTTGTTCAGCGTGCGCAGCAACTCGCCCCAGGGCCGCGCCACATGGCTGGCCAGCAGGCGCAAGCCGGCCGGCGTGGCGCCCTGGTGGCCGGTGCGCGCCACGCCCGGCGTCACCAGCGCCGATCCCGGCAGCGCCGGCGTAGGCGGCGGTGTGTCACCCCAGGTGGCCGGTGCATGCGCGGCCTCGCCCAGCGGCGCGATCACCGGCGTCTCGGCCTCGCGGACGCTGCCGCGCCATTCGCCGCCCAGGCTGGTCCACAGCCAGCGCAGCTGGCGCTCCACCATCGCCTGCCGGTCGATCAATTGCAGGCTGGGGCGCTGGGTGCAGTCGCTGGGAAAGCCGCCCTGCAAGCGCACCCGCAGCGTGCCGGGCATCGGCTCGTCGACCAGTGGCGGGCTGATCCAATCGTCATCCCAATCCTTGCAGTCGCGATCGGTCAGCCGCATCGCGCTGGCGTCGATCACCAGGTCGGGCAGCGCCGGCAGTGCGCGCGCCCTGACCTGTGGCGCGCCGCCTGGCGGCGCCGCCTCGTCTTCGCTGCTGATCTCCAGCCGCATCAGGCTGCCGTTGAGCTGCAGCGCATCGGGCACCACGTTGTAGGGAAACTCGGGCTGCTCGTCGAAGGGTGGTCGGCCCAGCTCCTGCCGCTGCGGGCGGAACAGCGTGCGGTCGACCACGATGTTGCCGGCGATCTCGCGGATGCCAAGGGTGTGGCGCAGCTCGGCCAGCATGGCCCATAACTGGGCCAGGTCCAGCTCGGGATCGGCGCCGCCCCGCAGCACCAGGTCACCGGCCAGCACATCGCCTTGCCGCGGCGCGTAAGTCAGCAACTCGGTGAATCCGCGGTGGTTGGGCCCGAGCCGATCCAGCGCCACGATGCTGGTCAGCAGCTTCATTGTCGAGCCGGGCTGCATCGGGCGATCGGCTTGCCACAGCCAGCGTGGCCCATAGCGTGCGCTGGGCAGCACCACGGCGGCCAGCGCATCAGCGGGCAAGCCGGCGCGTTGCAAGGCTTCAGCCACCGGAGCGGGCAGGCGGGTATCGCTGGCTTGAGCGGCCGCGGGCGCGGCAGCGGCGGCCAAGGTGCCGGCCAGCAGCAGGGTGGCCAGCCGGCGGCGCATGGAACAGACCATGGCAAATGGGCGCTGCGGATTGCAGCGCGCGGGCTGTAGCGGAGCGACATTCTATGCAGCGCGTCGGCGCAGGCCGGCGGCACAATGGGCGCGGTGTGCGTGCTGCCTTGAAACCAGGACCCGACCCGATGACCTTGTTCGATGTGATCCTGTCCGCGCGGCGCTGGCTGCGGTCGGCTACTGCCGCTGCCGCCGCCGGGCTGTTGCTGCTGCTGGGCGGCTGTGCCACGCCGCTGGTCGATACCCGCTACAGCGCGCAAGGCCAGGACAGCCGGGTGCAGTACCTGATCCTGCACTACACCGACGAGCCCTTCGACCGCTCGCTGCGCATCCTGACGCAGCAGAAGGTCAGCGCGCATTACCTGGTCAGTGACGAGACACCGCCGGTGGCCTACCGCCTGGTTGATGAAAACCGCCGTGCCTGGCATGCCGGACTGAGCTTCTGGAAGGGCGCGACCATGCTCAATGCCAGCTCGATCGGCATCGAGATCACCAACCTCGGCGAGGAGAAACGCGCCGACGGCACGCGCCACTTCACGCCCTACCCGCCGGCGCAGGTCGCACTGTTGCTCCGCCTGGTGCGCGACATCGTCGATCGCCACCAGATCGCGCCCGAACGTATCCTGGGCCACAGCGACATCGCGCCGCAGCGCAAGATCGACCCCGGCCCGCTGTTTCCCTGGCGGGCGCTGGCCGATGCCGGCCTGATCCGCTGGCCCGAGGCCGACCGTGTGGCCGCGCACCAGGCGCGCTACTTGGCGGCGCTGCCCGATGTCACCTGGTTCCAGCAGCAACTGGCCACACTGGGTTTTCAGACACCCGACAGCGGTGTGCTGGATGACCCCACGCGCCGGGTGATCGCTGCCTTTCAGATGAAGTACCGGCCGCTGCGCTACGACGGCCAGCCCGATGCCGAGACCGCCGCGTTGCTGCAGGTGATCAACCAGCCGCTGCCCGCCCTGCTGGCCAAGTGAGCCCGCCGGACCCCCGACGACGCGCCTTCCACGCCGCCACGCTGGCGGCGCTGGCCGCCACCCTGGGTGCCGGCTTGGCCGGCTGTGCCGCACTGCGCGAAGGCGCGCCGGCAGCCGGCGAGGCGGCCGATCCGCTGCCGGAAGGCGCTGTCGCGCCACCGCCTGCCGCGGATTCCGCTCCGGCCATCCCGCCGCCGCCGCCGGTGGAACTGCGCGCCGCCTGGGTGGCCACGGTCGACAACATCGACTGGCCGAGCCGGCCCGGCCTGAGCGGCGCCGCGCAACGCGCCGAAGCCTCGCTGATGCTCGACCGCGCTGCGGCGATCGGCCTCAATGCGATCGTGCTGCAGGTGCGGCCGGCAGCCGACGCGCTGTACCCCTCGGCGCTGGAGCCCTGGAGCGAGTACCTCAGCGGTATGCAAGGCCAGCCGCCCGACGACGGCTACGACCCGCTGGCCTTCTGGCTCGCCGAGGCGCACCGCCGCGGCCTGGCGCTGCATGCCTGGTTCAACCCCTACCGCGCCCGCCATGCGTCGGCCAAAGGGCCGCTGGCGGCGCAGCACCTGGCCAACACCCGGCCGGCGCTGGTCAAGCCCTATGGCAAGCAGTTGTGGATGGACCCCGGCGAGCCGGCGGCGGCCGAGCGCACGCTGGCGGTGGTGGCCGACGTGCTGCGACGCTATCCGGTGGACGGCATCCACATCGACGATTATTTCTACCCTTATCCGGTCAACATCGGCAGCGGCGCGTCGGCAACGAACCTGCCGTTCCCCGATCAGCCGGCCTGGCAGCGTTACCAACTGGCCGGCGGACCGCTGGACCGCGACGACTGGCGGCGCGACAACGTCAACCGCCTGGTGCAGGCGCTGCAGGCGCTGGTGCGGCGTGAGCGGCCGGCGGCGCTGTTCGGCATCAGCCCCTTCGGCCTGGGCCGGCCCGACCTGCGGCCGCCGGGCATCCAGGGTTTCAGCCAGTACCACCAGCTCTATGCCGACGTGGAACTGTGGTGCGCGCAAGGCTGGTGCGATTACCTGGCACCGCAGCTGTACTGGGCCGTCGACCAGCCGGCGCAGGCCTTTGGCGTGCTGCTGGATTACTGGCTGGCCCAGGCGCGGCCCGGCATGGCGGTGTGGCCGGGCCTGTTCACCAGCCGCATCGGCGCGCCGCAGCGGGCCTGGCAAGCCGACGAGCTGCTGCGCCAGATCGCGCTGCTGCGCACACGCGCGGCAGCCGGCGGCGCGGCGGCCGA
>JBBQZM010000236.1:0-5176 GCA_038207685.1 Burkholderiales bacterium | reverse complement strand
GCCGCGCCCGCCTCGGCCGGCAACAAGGACTACACCTATGTAATCGGCGCCGGCGACGGCCTGAACATCATCGTCTGGCGCAACCCCGAGCTGTCGATGTCGGTGCCGGTGCGGCCCGACGGCAAGGTGGCTGCGCCGCTGGTCGACGAGATCGTGGCCCAGGGCAAGACCTCCAGTGAGCTGGCGCGCGACATCGAGAAGCAGCTGAGCAAGTACGTGCGCGATCCGGTGGTCACGGTGCTGGTCACCGGCTTCATCGGGCCGTACAGCGAGCAGGTGCGGGTGGTGGGCGAGGCGGCCAAGCCGCAGTTCCTCAACTACAAGAAGGGCATGACCATCCTTGACGTGATGATCGCCGTCGGTGGCCTGACCGACTTTGCCGATGGCAACAAGGCCTCGATCCTGCGTACCAGCGAAGGCAGCAAGCAATACAGCGTGCGCCTGAAGGATCTGGTCAAGCGCGGCGACATTTCGGCCAACGTCGAGATGAAGCCGGGCGACATCCTGATCGTGCCGCAGAGCTTGTTTTGAGCCGCAAACCGCCTCTTTCTCTTGATCTGACTGCCTGAGCCGACGTCGATGGAAGAACTCATTGCCCAACTGACCTCGATCGCTCGAGGCATGTGGAAGTACAGGTGGACCGGTCTTGTTGTGGCCTGGGTGGTGGGTGCCGTGGGCGCAGTGGTGGCGTTCAAGGTGCCTGACCGCTACGAGGCCTCGGCGCGGGTGTTTGTCGATACCCAATCCATCCTCAAGCCACTGATGTCGGGGCTGGCGGTGCAGCCCAACGTCGACCAGCAGGTGGCGATGCTGAGCCGCACGTTGCTCAGCCGGCCCAACATCGAAAAACTTGTGCGCATGGCCGACCTCGACCTGAAGAGCGAGTCCAAGGCGCAACAAGAAGCCTTGATCGATCGCCTGATGCGGGATGTGAGCGTCAAGAGCCTTGGCCGCGACAACCTCTACACGCTGAACTACGTCGAGTCTGACAAGGACAAGGCCAAGCGGGTCATCCAGTCGATGGTGTCGATCTTCGTCGAGTCCAGCCTGGGCGCCAACCGCAAGGACACCGATTCGGCCAAGGTCTTTCTCGATGAACAGATCAAGACCTACGAGTCCAAGCTCGAAGAAGCCGAGGCGCGGCTGAAAGAATTCCGCTTGCGCAACATCGATCTGCAGACGGGCGAAGGCCGGGATTCGGCCAGCCGTCTGGGTGAGATCAGCCGGCAGCTGGAAGCCGCGCGGCTTGAATTGCGCGAAGCCACGAACGCCCGCGACGCGGCCAAGAAGCAACTGGATGCCGAGCGCGGCGGCGCAGGCGCCAGCGGCAGCAGCCTGGTGACCCAGAGCCTGCTGCAGGAATCGGCGATTTCGGTGGCCACGCCCGAAATCGACGCGCGCATAGAGGCCCAGAAGCGTGGGCTCGACGGCCTGCTGCAGCGCTTCACCGAGCGCCATCCCGACATCATCAATACCCGGCGATTGATCAAGGACCTGGAAGATCAGAAGCGCAAGGAAGTGTCCGAATTGCGCAAGGTGGCAATGGCAGCGCCCTCGCCCGCCCAGGCGGCCAATACCAGCCTGGCGGTGCAGGAGCTGGGCCGCATGCTGGCTACCGCCGAAGTGCAGGTGGCGGCCTTGCAGGCCCGGGTCAGCGAATACCAGTCGCGCTTCGCCGCAGCCAGGGAGTCGTCCAAGACCTCGCCACAGGTTGAGGCCGAAGCCGCTCAGATGAACCGCGACTACGGCATCATCAAGAAGAACTACGAGGATCTGGTGGGTCGGCGGCAGTCGGCAACGATGTCCGGTGATCTGGACATGGCCTCGGGCATGGTGGATTTCAGGCTGATCGATCCGCCCCGGGTCTCGCCCAAGCCGGTGTCGCCCAACCGTTTGCTGCTGCTGGGCGCGGCGCTGGCGGCAGCGCTGGCAGCCGGCCTGGCCATCACTTTCGCGATCAGTCAGTTGCGGCCGGTCTACCACGATGCGCAAGAACTGCGCATCAAGACCGGCCTGCCCTTGCTGGGCGTGGTGTCGGTGATCCTGAGCGACGATGAGCGGCAGCACGATCGGGCCAGCAGGTTGCGGTTTTTCGCTGGCACGGGCGGGCTGTTTGCATCCTTCCTGGCGGCCATGGTCACGGTTTCGATTCTTGCCGCACGGCAAGTGGGTTGACAACGATGAGCAGCTTGATCGAGCAGGCCGCCGAAAGACTGGCGCAAATCCGCGAGGCTGGCATAGCCGTGCCCAACGAGGCGGCAGAAGCCGCGCAGGCCGTGGCCGAACGGCCCACTGTCGCCGCCGTTGCCCAGGCCGCGCCAGCAGGCCTGGCGGAAGATTCGTCTGCACCGCAGTCCAAGCAGATCGAACTGAATCTTGAGCAGTTGACGGCTGCGGGCTACCTGGTGCCATCGGCACCGCGCACCCATACCGCTGATCAGTACCGTGTCATCAAGCGGCCGCTGATTGCCAATGCCATTGGCAAGGGCGTGTCCAAAGTCAACCACGGCAACCTGATCATGATGACCAGTGCGATGCCGGGTGAGGGCAAGAGCTTCACCTCGATCAACCTGGCCATGAGCATTGCCTCGGAGCTGGACCACACGGTGATGCTGGTCGATGCCGACGTGGCGCGGCCTTCGTTGCTGAAGAAGCTGGGGCTGGACGAAGCGCCCGGTCTGCTTGACCTGCTGGAAGGCAAGGCCGAGATGAGCGATGTGCTGATGCGCACCAACATCGACAAGCTGACGATCCTGCCCAGCGGCCGGCCGCATCCCAAATCGACCGAGTTGCTGGCCAGCGACGCGATGCGCGACCTGCTCAACGACATGGCCTCGCGCTATTCCGACCGCATCATCATCTTCGATTCGCCGCCGCTGTTGCTGACCACTGAATCGCGGGTGCTGGCATCACAAATGGGCCAGGTGGTGCTGGTCGTCCATGCCGGCAAGACCTTGCAGGCCGATGTGCAGCATGCGCTGTCGACGATCGAAAACTGCCCCATCCGCATGCTGCTGCTGAACAAGGCGCGCACAGGTTCCCAGGGCGCCTACGGTTATGGCTACGGTTATGGCTATGGCTACGGTTATGGCTACGGTCAAAGCTATGGCCGCACTTATGGTGACGACGCCGCGTCGGCTGGCACTGCCGCCAGCGCCGAGCCTGCGGCCCGTCAGGGGTGAGCCGATGAGGGGCCATCCTGGCGTGAGCAGCCGCAAGCCGACGGGAAACGCCGCATGCCGCGCCATCACCGCAGCAGCGGCTGCGCTGCTGGGCGCCGGCGTTG
Organism: Burkholderiales bacterium; assembly: GCA_038207685.1. GTDB lineage: Bacteria > Pseudomonadota > Gammaproteobacteria > Burkholderiales > Burkholderiaceae_C > Pseudaquabacterium. Next base: position 1,890 of record JBBQZM010000236.1, on the reverse strand, counting down.
GCGGCTCGGCGCTGGCCCAAAGCGGGCCCGCATTGCGCATCACGCCGACGGCCAGTATTTCCGAGACGCTGACCAACAATGCCGGCCTGGTCGCGCAGCAAAGCGGTGTATCGGATGCCATCACCCGCGGCACGGTGGGGCTGAACTTGCGCAACCGCTCGGGCCGCGCGCAAGGAACGCTGGACTACGCGCTGTCGGGCTTGGCCTATGCGCGCCAATCGGAATTGAACACCACCCAGCAGACACTGAATGCCAATCTGGCGCTGGAGTGGTGGGAAAAGCAAGGCTTCCTGCAAGCCAGCGCGCAGATCGGCCAAGGCGCGATCTCGGCCTTTGGCGCGCAACCCAATGCTTCAGGGCTGCCCAATGCCAACAGCACCGAGGTGCGCACGGTGCAGCTCTCGCCGCGCTGGCAGGGTCTGCTGTTCGGCGATATTCGGCTGGGCGCCAATGCGCAATGGTCAGCCAGCAATGCCAAGAACAGCAGCGTGGGCGACTCTACGAGCAGCCAGCTGTCGCTGGATCTCAGCCCCTTCCGCGCGGGCCCGCTGGGCTGGTCGGTGCAGGCCAGCCGGCAGAACGGCAACTTCGGCACTGGCACGGGCATCGGCACGGGCACCGGCACGGGTACAGGCTCCGGCAGCAACCGCCTGTTTGCCACCCTGACCCGTGCCATCGACGATCTGGACCTGCGCTGGTCGGCTAACTTCGGCCGGGAGCGTGGCAACCAGACGACGCTGGATCAACGCTCGGCCACAACCTGGGGGCTGGGCCTGGTTTGGACGCCGACACCCCGAACTTCGGCCGATCTGAAGTACGACCAGCGGCTGTTTGGCCAGGCGCACACGATCAACCTGCAGCACCGCACACCGCTGACGGTGTGGCGCTTCTCGAGTTCGCGTGCCTTGAATGAATCGGGCAGTTCGCTGGGGCCAACAGGCGTCGGCAGCCTCTACGACCTGTACTTCGCCCAGTTCGCCTCGGTTGAGCCCGATCCGTTCCGCCGAGCCGATTTGGTGAACGCCTTCCTGGTTCAGAACGGCCTGACGAGCGTCTCAACAGCAGGCACCGGCTTTCTGCGCTCGGCCGCCACCATCGACAACCGGCAAGACATCTCGGCCGCTTGGCGCGGCGTGCGCAATACCGCCACCATCACCTATGGGCGAAGCCAGAGCCGGCGTGCCAACCCCGGCCTGATCGCCGGCCTGATCGCGGCTGACGACCTGGCGGTTTCGCAGACGGTGAACACCGAGATCTGGTCGCTCAGCGCCAGCCATCGCCTGACGCCGTCGCTGTCGGCCACCGCCACGGCGTCGCTGCAAACCGGCGACGGCGTGGCCCTGGGTCAGAGCAGCCGTCAGCGGTCATTCAGCGCGCAGATCGGCGGCCCGGCCGGTCCGCAGTCCACCTGGAGCCTGGTGCTGCGCCGTGCGCTGTTCGAAACCCAGCTTGTGCCCTATGGCGAGAGTACGGCCATCGCCAGCCTCACGATGCGGTTCTAAGCATGTACGAAGCTTTTTACGGGCTCAGCAACAAGCCCTTCCAACTCAACCCCGATCCGAACTTCTACTTCGGCAGCAAGCAGCATCGGCGCGCCAAGGCTTACCTGGATTACGGTGTCTCGCGCAACGAGGGCTTTATCGTCATCACCGGCGAGATCGGCGCCGGCAAGACCACGCTGCTGCGCGCGTTGATCGAGGGCCTGCATGGCAGCAACGTGGTGGTGGGGCACTTGGTGACCACCCAGCTTGGCGCCGAAGACACCTTGCGCATGGTCGGCGCGTCCTTCGGCTTCAAGGTCAAGGACGTGCCCAAGTCGGAGCTGCTGATCACGCTGGAAGCTTTTTTGATCAGCCAGACCAGCAAGGGCAAGCGCTGCCTGCTGATCGT
>JBBQZM010000235.1:0-5186 GCA_038207685.1 Burkholderiales bacterium | reverse complement strand
GGCGGGGGGATCACGGAGGTAAAGGAGGAGGTGGCGGCCTGGTGGCAACCAGGCCGCCACCGGGGGACACGTAGTGATCCGCACGCCCGACAGCCTCGGTCACGCGCATCAGAGCCGTGACGCCTGACTGAATGCGGACGTTCCGAACGTCAGCAACGAGCCGAAACCTGTCCCTTAAATGATCGCGCTCTCGCTGAAAGCCTTGCGTGTCAGGATGCGCTGCGGGCTGAAGGGCGACAAATCCAGGCTGGTGTAGCGGCCGTGCAGCAGCCATTCAGCGATGCCGCGCCCGGCCGCCGGCGCATGTTGCAGGCCGTGGCCCGAGAAGCCGGTGCACAGCAGCAGATTCGGGCAGGCTGGGTGCGGACCGATCAAGGCGTTGTGGTCCAGCGGGTGCACTTCGTAGTAACCGGCCCAGGCGCGCTGCATCCGAAGCGCTTCGAAAGCTGGCACGCGGTGCGCCAGGGCGGGCCAGAGTTTGTCTTCGAACTGCGCCAGGTCGGGTTGGTCCAGTGGCAGGTCGTCGGGATCATCGTCACCCTCGCCGGGCGACCAGCCGCCGATGAAGCCGCTGCCTTCGCTGCGGAACCAGACGCCGGCGGGATCGACCACCAGCGGCGTGGCGGGCAGGGCTGTCGGGCAGGACATGACAAACACCGTGCGCCGCCGGGCAAACACCGGCACGTCCAACCCCGCCAGCCGGCTCACCGCACCAGCCCAGGGCCCGGCGGCATTGACGATGTGGTCGGCGGCCAGCCGCTCGCCGCTGTCGAGCCGCACCGCCCGCAGATCAGCGCCCTGGTGATCGAAGCCGACCACGCGGTCGCGCTGCCAGACAGCGCCCAGCGCCCGCGCCATGCGGGCCAGGCCGTTGGCCAGGCTGAAACCGTCGAGCCAGCCTTCGCCCGCCAGGCCCAGGCTGGTCAGTGCCAGATCATCGGTGCGCAGCCAGCCAAAGCGTGCGGCGGCCTCGGTGGGCGACAGCAAGGCCACGTTGGCGCCTGCGTCTCGTTGTGCTTGATGGTTGGCTTGCAGCACCGGCGCGCCAGCGGCGGTGGCGCAGAACAAGTAGGCGCCGGGTCTGAAGCCCAGGTCCAGCGGCTCGGCCTGCGGCCCCAGGCCCTGGCTGACTTGCTGGATGAAGTCATGCCCAAACCGCGACATGCGCACATTGATCGGTTGGCTGAACTGCTGGCGGATCGAGCCGGCCGACAGCGCCGACGAAGCCTGGCGCAGCGCCGGGTCGGGCTCGACCACTTGCACGTCCACGGCTGTGCCGCCCAATTGCTTGAGAAACAGCGCCACCGCCGAGCCGACGGCACCGCCGCCGATCACCACTACACGCACACCACCACCCGCATGTCTGGGCGTCGGCGCTCAATTTGCCAGAATCTGCCGCAGCACAAACGGCAGGATGCCGCCGTGGCGCATGTAGTCGACCTCGATCGGCGTGTCGATGCGCAATGTCAGCGTGATGGTCAACACCGTGCCGTCGGTGCGCCGGATGCGCAGCAAGGCCTCGCGCTGCGGCGCCAGCGGCCCGTCGATCACCAGGTCGATCGTCTCGTCGCCGATCAGTCCCAGCGTCTGCCAGCTGTCGTCGCCACGAAACTGCAGCGGCAGCACGCCCATGCCCACCAGGTTGCTGCGGTGGATGCGCTCGAAGCTGCGCGCCACCACGGCGCGTATGCCCAGCAGCGCCGTGCCCTTGGCGGCCCAGTCGCGGCTGGAGCCGGTGCCGTATTCCTCGCCAGCAAACACCACCGTGGGTGTGCCCTGGGCGATGTACTGCATTGCCGCATCGAAGAGGGTCAGCGCCGGGCCCAGGCCACCGCCGGGCAGCGGCAGCCGGGTCAGGCCACCCTCGATGCGGCTGCCGTCGGCGGCGGGCGCCAGCATCAGGTTCTTGATGCGCACATTGGCAAAGGTGCCGCGCACCATCACCTCATGGTGGCCACGTCGCGAGCCGTAGCTGTTGAACTCGACCGGCGGCACGCCTTGGGCCTGCAGCCACTGGCCGGCGGGTGAGTCGGCGGCGATGTTGCCGGCCGGCGAGATGTGGTCGGTGGTGATCGAGTCGCCGAACAGCGCCATGATGCGCGCACCCTGGATCTGCAGATCGGCCGCTGGCGGTGGATCGGGCAGCTTGAAACCGTCGAAGTAGGGCGGGCGGGCGATGTAGCTGCTGGCCGGCCAGTCGTAGGCCGTGCCGCTGGTGCCGACAATGGCTTTCCACAGCTTGCCCGGCCGCTCAGCCACCTGCGCATAGTTGTTCCGGTAGACGCCGGGGTCCATCGCATGTTTCATCAGCGCTTCGATCTCTTCGCTGCTGGGCCAGACATCGCCCAGGAACACCGGCTGGCCCTGGGCATCGTGGCCCAGCGGCTCGGTCATCAGGTCACGCCGCATCGTGCCGGCGATCGCATAGGCCACCACCAGCGGCGGGCTGGCCAGGAAGTTGGCCTTGATGTTGGGGTGGATGCGGGCTTCGAAGTTGCGGTTGCCCGACAGCACCGCGGCGCAGACCAGTTCCTGGGCGTCAATCGCGGCGTTGATCTCGGGTGTCAGATCGCCTGAATTGCCGATGCAGGTGGTACAGCCGTAAGCCGAGACAAAAAAGCCCAGCTTGCGCAGCGGCTTGATCAGCCCGGCCTTGTCCAGGTAGTCGGTGACGATGCGCGAACCCGGCGCCAGCGAGGTCTTGATGTGCGGCGCCACCTTCAGCCCCCGCGCCACCGCCTTCTGCGCCAGCAGGCCGGCGGCCAGCATCACGCCGGGGTTGCTGGTGTTGGTGCACGAGGTGATGGCGGCGATCAGCACATCACCGTGGTGCAGCCGCAGGTTGGCGCCGGCCTGCGCCGCTTGATCCAGCCGCTCGGCGCCAAGCTGGTAGCCACCTTCAACCGCGGGGGCGGTGAACAGCGTGTCAAAGCGGCGCGCCACTTCGCCGAGTTCGATGCGGTCCTGCGGCCGCTTGGGGCCGGCCAGCGAGGGTGTCACCTGGGTCAGGTCAAGCGTGACCACCCGGCTGTAGTCGATCTGCCCGGCGCGCGGCACGCCGAACAAGCCCTGGGCCTTGAAGTAGGCTTCGAAGGCCGAGACCTCCTGGCGCTCGCGGCCGGTGCCCTTGAGGTAAGCCACGGTCTTCTCGTCGACCGGAAACAGCGCCAGCGTGGCACCAAACTCGGGCGCCATGTTGGCGATGGTGGCGCGGTCAGTCAGCGCCAGGCTGGCGGTGCCCGCACCGAAGAACTCGACAAACTGGCCCACCACGTTTTCGCGGCGCAGCAGTTCGGTGATGGTCAGCACCAGGTCGGTGGCGGTCACGCCTGCGCGCAGCTTGCCGCGCAGTTCCAGCCCCACCACGTCAGGCGTCAGCAGGTAGACCGGCTGGCCCAGCATCGCGGCCTCGGCCTCGATGCCGCCCACGCCCCAGCCGACCACGCCGATGCCGTTGATCATCGTGGTGTGGCTGTCGGTGCCGACCAGCGTGTCGGGGTAGTAGAGCTGGGTTTCGCCGCGTACCTTGGCGCTGCGGTGCACGCCGCGCGCCAGGTATTCGAGGTTGATCTGGTGCACGATGCCAAAGCCCGGCGGCACCACGCCAAAGCTGTTGAAGGCCTGCATGCCCCACTTCATGAAACCGTAACGCTCGCGGTTGCGCTTGAACTCCAGCGCCATGTTCAGGTCCAGCGCCTGCACGCTGCCGTAGTTGTCGATCATCACCGAGTGGTCAACCACCAGGTCCACCGGCACCAGTGGCTCGATCAGCTCGGGCGCGCGGCCCAGCAACTGGGCGGCATGGCGCATCGCCGCCAGATCGGCCAGCAGCGGCACGCCGGTGAAATCCTGCAGCACCACCCGCGCGACGACAAACGGGATCTCGGCGCTGCGCTCGGCGCGCGGCTGCCAGTGGGCCAGCTGGCGCACCTGCTCGGGTGATACACGCTGGCCGTCGCAGTGGCGCAGCAGGCTTTCCAGCACGATGCGGATCGACACCGGCAGCCGGCTCAGGTCGTGGCCCAGCAAACGGCCTAACGCCGGCAGCGAGTAGAGCGCGCCGGCCTTGCCCGGCGCAGGCTCAAACGCCTGCCGGGTGCTGGCGAAGGGGTGGCCGTCGGCGCTGGCAGGCGCGGTGTCGGGACGGGCAGAACGTTGTGATCGGGACATGGACAAACTCCTGTGCGGCGCGACCAATGAGCCTACACCCGATCGAGCAGAGCGACGCGGTGGCAGACTTCGGTGCCGGGCCCGCTTCGGCGCCTGATCTCCTGATCGCCACGATGAAGACTTTTGGCATGAAACCTGAAGGCCTGCGGCTGGAGCGCATGCGCGCCTCGCCGCTGTGGACGGGCGAGCGCTTTGGCAATCGCCACCCCATACAGGCCGGCCTGCGTGACCCGACCGCGGTGCGGCCCAGCCTGAGCGACTTTCTCTTTGGCGGCAGCCGCCGCGCCCCCACCGGCCCGCTGCCGGCGATGGACCCGCGCCAGGCCTGGCGCAAGCCGGCCGACAGCGGCCTGCGCGCCACCTGGCTGGGCCACTCCACGGTGCTGCTTGAGATGGGTGGTCTGCGTGTATTGACCGACCCGGTCTGGGGCCCACGCGCGTCGCCCTTGCGCACGCTGGGGCCCAAGCGCTTTCAGCCGGTACCGGTGGCGCTGAAGGCCCTGCCCGAGATCGACCTGGTGGTGATCTCGCACGACCACTACGACCACCTCGACTTTCCCAGCATCCGCGCGCTGGCCAAGCGCAATGTGCCCTTTGTCACTTCGCTGGGCGTGGGTGCGCACCTGGAGGCCTGGGGCGTGCCGGCGCAGCGCATCACCGAGCTGGACTGGTGGGAATCGCACCGTCTGCCCGGCACAGGCTTGACGGTGACCGCAGCGCCCTCGCAACACTTCTCGGGCCGCGGGCTGAAAGATCGCAATGCCACGCTGTGGTCGTCCATCGTGCTGCGCGACGAACGCCATGCGGTGTTTTTCAGCGGTGATACCGGCCTGACCACTGAATACGCCGCCATCGCCCAGCGCCTGGGGCCGTTTGACCTGGTGATGCTGGAGGTGGGCGCCTTCCACCCGGCCTGGGGCGACATCCACCTCGGCCCGGCCAATGCACTGGCGGCGCACAAGTTGCTGGGCGGCGGCGCCTTTCTGCCGGTGCACTGGGGCACCTTCAGCCTGGCG
>JBBQZM010000234.1:0-5206 GCA_038207685.1 Burkholderiales bacterium | reverse complement strand
AGGTGCTGGACCTGCCGCGTTTTGCGCTTGCAGGCCGCTACGCCCTGCCGGCGCCGGTGCGGGCACTGCACGCGGTTGGCGCCACGGTCTGGGCGCTGGTGGGCGAGGCGGCCGCTGCAGCGCTGTGGGTCTGGGACGGTGACGGCGCCTGGCGGGCACTCGGCAGCGCGCCTGGCGTGCCGCGCGCCTTGGCTGTCGAACCCGGCGGCTCACGGGTGCTGCTGGCAACCGGCCAACCGGCCGCTGTGTACTTGCTCGCGGCCGACGGCCAGGTGCACGAGTGTTGGTCCTTGCCGGCTGACGCTGACCCGCGCGGCGTGGCCTGGCTGTCGGCTGCGGCGTGAGTCGGCGGCGGGGAGTCGGGGAGTGGGGGGACGGCTGACGGACGGGTGGGCGCCGTGCTCGCGTCAACCCTGGTAGGCCGCGAGCCGCCCTACGTCGAGGATGTGAATGTCGCGCTTGTCGATCTCGATCAGTTTGGCCTGCTCAAGTTCACGCAGTACCCGCGAAAAATACTCCGGTGTCAGCGACAGGCGCGAAGCCACCGTGGCCTTGCTGACGGGCAATGACACGGTCACGGCCTCGCCACCCTCATTAACGCCCTGGTCACGCAACAGGTAGCCGATGACCCGCTGCACGCCGCTTTGCAAAGAATAGGCCTGCACGTCGTGCACCAGACCGTGCAACCGGCGCGACAGGCCGGCCAGCATACGCAGTGCGAAGCGTGCGTCGCGCTGCAATTCGTCGAGCACCGTCTGGCGCTGCACGGTCAGCACCAACGAATCGGTCAGCGCCTGGGCATTCACCATGCAGGGTTTGCCGAGGAACATCAGTGCCTCGGCGAAGCTGTGGCCCGGGGCGACGAGCTCGATCACCTTTTCCTGCCCCGCAGGCGAGATCACGTACAGCTTGACTTGGCCGACCACGACGACATGAAACGATTCGCAAGGCTCGCCCATGCGGAAGACCATCTCGCCCCGCTCGAAGCGGCGCAACTGGCAACCTGTGGCCAGGCGCTCGACCTCGGCCGTGTCGAGGTCGCTGAACAAGGGCAGCACGGAAACGAAGCGCGGAATGTCGAAGTTGCGGGTGTCGAGCATGGGAAGCGGGCGGCTGCAGGGGCACAAGGAAACGCCTGCATATTGACGGCTTGTGCGAGCGATTAGTTTGACCTTCGTCAACGCCAGAGAGCCTTGACGCTGCCGGCGCCGGCCCTGGGGTTCCCAGGTCAGCTTGCGCCGCGCCACTCAAGCTGGGGCAGCCGTTGCCGCAGCGCCGCCAAGTGCTGGGAGTCGGGCTGGGCCATCGGCGCGCCGCCGCTGGCGCCCGCGTCTGCGGGTCGGCAGGGCCGCAGCACCACATGGCGGGCACCGGCGGCGGCGAGTTGATCAACCAGGCGGGCCAGCGCGTCGCCTGCGAGCAGGCTCGCCCGCACGGCGCGCGCCGCGCCGCGAGCGCCGGTGATGCGGTCGTGCAGGGCCGCATCGGTCAGCGGGGCCTTGATGTCCAGGCCGACCCAGTCGACCAGCGACAACACCGCACGCAGCCGGCGTGGTGCCATGCCTGCGGTGTGCAGCCCGACCCGGAAGCCGAGCGCGCGCACCTCGCGCATCGCCGCCGGCAGCGCCGGATCAAACGTCGGTTCACCACCACTGAATACCAGCGCGTCGAGTCGCGCGCGCCGGCGCGCCAGCCGGTCGCGCAACTCGGCCCAGTTCGGCCCGGCAGGCGCGGCGTCGCGTGGTTGCAGATGCGGGTTGTGGCAGTACAGACAGCGCCAGGGGCAGCCCTGCACGAACACCACGGCCGCCAGCGCGCCCGGGTAGTCGATGGTCGTGAAGGCTCGAGTTCAAGAACCGCTTGCGCGCACGCTGCCCAGCCTGAACATCAGGGCCACGCCCAGCGCTGCCGCGGTGTTGTGCAGCAGCACCAGCGACGGCGTGGCGGCGTTCAGCGCCGCAGTTGCGCCCAGCAGCATCTGCAGCATGGCCAGCGCCATCAGCGCCCGTCCTTCGGCGACGCAACCCTGGCGCCGTGCCGTCCATCCAACAGCGACGGCGCCCGGTCCGGCCAGCAGCGCCAGCCAGAGGTGCGCGAGCGGCGCGGCGTCGACCATGCGCGCGCCGGCCAGCGCCCCCAGCGCCGCCTGCAACCACCAGCACAGCGCGCCGGCCGTCGCCCAACGCGCCAGCGTGGCTGTCGGGCGGGGCCTGTCGTGCAGGCCACACAGCGCCGACCAGGCGACAGCCAGCAGTGCAAAGCCACCCATCAGGTTGCCCAGCAGCACGGCGGCCGAGCGCGATCCGGCTGTGACCACACCCAGCACAGCGAGCGCCAGCGCCAAAGCCAGCATCACCAGTGCACGCTGTCCCAGCGCGGGCGCGCGCGGCCGCTGCGCCAGCGCCAGCGCCACGAGCGCGATCACCAGCAGCAGCACCGTCGATGCCGTGACGCGGTGGGTGGCGCGCACCAGCATCAGCACCTCAACATGCCCGAGCAGCGCTGGCGCCGCACTGGCAAGCACCGGCAGGTCGGCACTGCGGCAACCCGGCCAATCAAAGCAGACGGGCCGCGGCTGCGCCAGTCGCAACCAGGCGCTGGCGATGACAACTACCAGCATCAGCAGCACGCAGGCCAGGGCGACGAGACGCGCCGCACGCAGGCGGGCAGGGGGCAGCAGGGTGGTGTCGGCGGGCATGGCAGCAAAGGGTCAGGTCGATGGTCGGGTGGCGCTGGACGGAAGTGAGGCGCTGCGCGGCGGCGAAGGCCACAAGGCGCACGGACATCGGCCGCTGGCGTACCCGTGATCTTGCACTGCGTAAGGTGACGCGGTCGAGCCCGTGCTGCAAGCCGTGGCGTCGGCACAAACGCCGGATTCCTTGACTTGGTTCATTTTTGGCTGCCGTGCATGAGCTTGAGAATCAGTCGCACATCGAATGCTGCGTGCAGCCACTTCGCACGCCGCCGCCAGCCAAGCTTCGTCAGCGAAGTCGAAGAAACCCGCCCAAGGAGACAGCCATGAGCCACCCTCAGCATGCCGACGACGAGAGCGAGCCGATCCCGTGGATGCAGCAATTGCTTGACAACCCGTTCCTGCTGCTGTTCCTGGGCGTCTTCATTCCGATGATGGTGTACGTCGTCTGGGGTGTGTATGAAATCCTGACCCTGCCCGTGGCCAAGTAAAGGGAGTTGCACATGAGCGCCATACTGCCCCCGGCAGAACGTCTTTGGTACAAGCACCCGATCGACCGCGTCGAAGGGACGTGGATCGCAATCGCGCTGACTTGGTGCCTGATCATGTTTGCGATGATGGTCGGCTGGCACGTCTGGGGCACCCAGAACCTGTCCACCGAGACCTATCGCACCACGCCCGAAAAGTTCATGGCCAAGGCCCAGGCCATGGCCGACAGGTACACCGTGCGCACCGAGACCGACGAGAAGATTCCGGTGGTGGCGCCGCCGCCCGGCAGCGATGTCTACATGCTGGGTCGGCTGTGGAGCTTCTACCCCATCCTTGAGCTGGAAAAGGGCAAGACCTACAAACTGCACCTGACGGCCATGGACTACAACCACGGCTTTTCGCTGCAGCCGGCCAACATCAACATCCAGTTGGTGCCGGGTTTCGAGCATGTGATGAACGTGACACCCAACCAGTCGGGCACCTACTCGGTGGTGTGCAACGAATTCTGCGGCATCGGCCATCACAAGATGGTTGGCCGCATCTACATCAAGTGAGGAGGACGCGATGACGGTCGCCACCAGTTACCGCACCTGCCCGCGCTCCGGGCTGCAATTTGAAAAGCAAGCCGAATGGCTGATGAAGGCCAACGCCTTTGTCGCCGTGGTCTGGTTGCTGATAGGCGGCCTGCTCGCCATCGGCGTGGTGCTCACGCGTTGGCCGGCCGTGCGCTGGCTTGAGGCCGACACCTTCTACATGGTGCTCACCGCGCACGGCATCGACATGCTGATTTTCTGGATGATCTTCTTCGAGATCGCCGTGCTGTACTTCTGCGCCTCGACGTTGTTGCGTTGTCGAATCGCCACGCCGAGGATCGCCTGGCTGGCGTTCGCGCTGATGCTGATCGGTTCGGTGGTCAACAACGTCACGGTGTTCCGCGGTGCGTCCAGCGTGATGATGACCAGCTATGTGCCGATGATGGCCGAGCCCAACTTTTACCTGGGCCTGATCCTGTTCGCAGTGGGGGCGCTGATCGCGGTGTTTGTCTTCTTTGGCACCCTGGTGGTGGCCAAGCGCGACAAGACCTACCAGGGCTCGGTGCCGCTGGTCACCTTTGGCGCCATCACCGCAGCCATCATCGCGGTGTTCACCATTGTCTCGGGCGCAATCATCCTGATCCCGACCTGGTTGATGTCGATCGGCGTGGTCAAGGCGGTTGACCCGCTGGTCTACCGCACCATCTGGTGGGCCTTCGGGCACTCGTCGCAGCAGATCAATGTGGCCGCGCACATTTCAGTGTGGTACCTGGTCGCGGCCATCGCCTTCGGTGCCAAGCCCATGAGCGAGCGGGTCAGCCGCACTGCGTTTTTGCTCTACATCCTGTTCCTGCAACTGGCCAGCGCGCACCACCTGCTGGCCGATCCGGGACTGTCCACCGGCTGGAAGGTGGTCAACACCAGCTACTTCATGTACTTCGCGGTGCTGGCGTCGATGATCCACGGCCTGACGATCCCCGGTGCGATGGAAGTGGCGCAGCGCCAGAAGGGCTATACCAAGGGCCTGTTCGAGTGGCTGCGCAAGGCGCCCTGGGGCAACCCGGTGTTCTCGGGCGTGTTCATCTCGATCATCGGTTTCGGCTTCTTGGGCGGCATCTCGGGCGTGATGATGGGCACCGAGCAGCTCAACATGATCATCCACAACACCATCTACGTGCCGGGGCATTTCCACGCCACGGTGGTGGTGGGCACCACGCTGACCTTCATGGCGCTGACCTACTACCTGATCCCGGTGTTGTTCAAGCGCGAGATGATCCTGCCCAACTGGGCCAAGTGGCAGCCCTATCTGTTCGGCTTCTCGATGTACTTCTTCTGCCTGGTGATGATGGGCGCTGGCACGCTGGGCGTCTCTCGCCGCCATTGGGACATGGCCTTCCAGGGCCACGCACTGGCCTATGAATGGCCGGGCGCGGCTTATCTGATGATGGCCCTGGTGGGTATCGCGGGCGTGGCAGCGATTTCCAGCGGCGCG
>JBBQZM010000233.1:0-5292 GCA_038207685.1 Burkholderiales bacterium | reverse complement strand
CCAACTGCAGGTACGACACCACCGTGCCGTCGGCTCGTCGCTGCTTGGATTCGCGCAGATACATGTGCCCAATATTGCACATGTTCCGCGCCTGAAATCAAGCCCTGGCGCCCGATCCGTGTATCTAGGCATTTCTCGATGCTCTTACCCCGCGAACATCGAGAAATCAACAACTTACCAACCCTTCACGCGCCAGAACCGCCGCCATGTGCCCCGGAACTGTCAAAGTCGGGTCAGAGTGTGAGAGGCAATCCCATGCACCCGCGCCGGGATTGCCTCTCACACTCTCAGCCGCAGTCGAGCACGGGCTCGCCCTCGCGCTTGTAGGCCACCACATGGTCGACCTGCAGGCGGATGCCGATGCGCTCACCGATCGCGTGGTTGTGGTGCGAGGGCACCAGCGACAGCACGGTCTGGCCGCTGGCCAGCCGCAGCGTGTAGAGAAACTCGGCGCCGCGAAAGGCTTTGGCCAGCACTTCGGCGGTGACCGGGCTGGCGTCGTCATGCACCACGTCGTCGGGCCGCAGCAGCACATCGACGCTGCAGCCGGCGTCGCACAAGTCACCATGCTCGGTGCAGCGGATCGGCTCCGGGCTGTCGAGCAGGCCGAGTTCCATGCGGATCAGGTGGCCGCCTTGCACCGTGCCGGGCAGGAACGCGCCCTGGCCGACAAAATCGGCAACAAAGCGGTTGGACGGCTGGTGGTACAGGTCGTAGGCACTGGCCCACTGCTGGATGCGGCCGTCGGCCATGATGCCGATCTCGTCGGCGATGGCGAAGGCCTCATGCTGGTCGTGGGTGACCAGCAGCGCGGTGGTGCCGGCGGCCTTCAGCAGACTGCGCAGTTCCTGGCCCAGGCGCTCGCGCAATTCGATGTCGAGGTTGGAGAAGGGTTCGTCCAGCAGCAGCAGCCGCGGTGACGGCGCCAGCGCCCGGGCCAGCGCCACGCGCTGCTGCTGGCCGCCCGAGAGTTCGTGCGGATAACGCGCGCCGGTGCCGTCCAGCCCCACGGTTTCCAGCATCTGCTGCACCCGCGCCGCCGCGTCGGGCTGGCCGCGCAGGCCGAAGGCCACATTGGCCGCCACCGTGAGGTGCGGGAACAGCGCATGGTCCTGGAACACCATGCCGATGCGCCGCTGCTCTGGTGGCAACTGGCGGCCCGCGCCGCTGACCAGCACGCCGTCGAGCCGCACCTCGCCGGCCGACACCGGCTCGAAGCCGGCAATTGCCCGCAGCACCGTGGTCTTGCCGCAGCCCGACGGGCCGAGCAGGCAGCCCACCGTGCCGCGTGCCAGCATCATCGAGAAGTTCTCGACCACCGGGCGGCGGCCATAGGCCACCGCGATGCGGTCGAGTTGCAGCCAGGGAGATTCGTCCGCAGTCATGAGGCTAGGATGATAGGGCGCGGCGTCTGTCGGCGCGGCGCCCGGTACCGCATCGCCGGCCGTGCTGCGCACTGCGCCGCTGCACAGCGCGCCGATACACTGCGGCGTCCCTGCCCGACGCCTGCCCGCGATCTTGCCAGCCCGCCCCGAGGTCCTGCCCCTGCCATTGCCCGAGCGGCCCCGCCCGGCCGTGGGCTTTGGCCGTGGACAGCGCTGGTCCTGGCTGCTGGCCATGGCCTTGCTCACCGCCGGCCTGGTGGCCGTGCCCATCCTGTCGCTGGGCAGCCATGTGTTTGCCGGTGGCACCAGCGGCACCTGGGCGCATCTGGTCTCCACCGTGCTGCCCGACTACATCGTCACCACGCTGTGGTTGTGCCTGGGCGTGGGTCTGGGCGTCACGCTGCTGGGTGTGGGCTCGGCCTGGCTGGTGACGCGGCACGAGTTCATTGGCCGCGCCACGTTTGAATGGGCGCTGGTGTTGCCGCTGGCGATGCCGGCCTATGTGATGGCCTACACCTACACCGACCTGCTGCAGTACGTGGGCCCGGTGCAGACGGCGCTGCGCGAGGCCTTTGGCTGGCGCCGCGCCGACTACTGGTTCCCTGAAGTACGTTCCACCGGCGGCGCGGTGCTGATGTTCGTGCTGGTGCTCTACCCCTATGTCTACTTGATGGCACGTACCGCGTTTGTCGAACGTGGCGGCGGCATGATCGAGGTGGCAAGATCCTTGGGCTTGACGCCGTGGCAGGGCTTCATGCGGGTCTCGTTGCCGATGGCGCGGCCGGCCATCGCCGGCGGTGTGGCGCTGGCGCTGATGGAGACGCTGGCCGACTTCGGTACGGTCAGCTATTTCGCGGTGCAGACCTTCACCACTGGCATCTACCGGGCCTGGTTTTCGCTGGGCGACCGCGTGGCCGCGGCGCAATTGGCGCTGGTGCTGCTGGCCTTTGTCATTGCGGTGCTGGTGTTCGAGCGCATCAGCCGCGGTGGCCGCCGCTTTGCCGAGGGCGGCCAACGTAGTGGGGCTGTTCACCGCGCCCGTTTGCAGGGTGGCCGCGCCTGGCTGGCCTGGCTGGGCTGCGCGCTGCCGCTGGCGGGCGGCTTTTTGCTGCCTGCCGGTTTGCTGCTGCGCATGGCGCTGGTCGACGGCGATGCGCAGTTCGGCGAGCGCTTCCTGCGGCTGGCCGGCAACAGCGTGCTGCTGTCAGGCCTGACCGCCCTGCTGGCCGTGGCGCTGGCCTTGCTGATCGCCTATGCCGCGCGGGTACACCATGGCGCGGCCATGCGCTGGGCGCACCGCATCGCCGGCCTGGGTTATGCGCTGCCGGGCTCGGTGATCGCGGTGGGCGTGCTGATCCCGGTGACCCGGCTCGACCATGCGCTGTCGGCGCTGGCCCAGCAATGGTTCGGTCTGCAACCCGGCCTGTTGATCACCGGCGGCATTGCCGCGCTGGTGTATGCCTGCCTGGTGCGCTACCTCACCGCGGCGATGCAGGCGGTCGACGCCGGCCTGTCCAAAGTGACGCCCAGCATGGACTGCGCCGCCCGCAGCCTGGGCCACACGCCAGCGCAAACGCTGTGGCGCGTACACCTGCCGCTGTTGCGCGGCAGCATGCTCACCGCGGCGCTGCTGGTCTTCATCGACGTGATGAAGGAACTGCCGGCCACGCTGGTGATGCGCCCCTTCAACTTCGACACCCTGGCCACCCAGGCCTATACGCTGGCCGCCGACGAGCGCCTGGCCGAGGCCGCCACCGCCGCGCTGGCGATCGTGGCGGTGGGCCTGCTGCCCATGATCTTCATCTGCCGCCAGATCGCCAGGGGGCAGCGGGTGGGCGCTAGCTGATCCAGCGCCATCGGTTGTGCGTCGAACGCGGCTACGCTACGGTTAACGGGCTTTGGCCCAAGGCATCGCAAAGCAGGCCGGATCGCCCGGCAGAAGGAGTTCCGCTATGGCCCAGAACAAGATCCTCGTCGCCCAGGGCGGCGGCCCCACGGCCGTCATCAACCAGAGCCTGGTCGGCGTGGTGATGGAGGCGCGCCGCCACAAGGGCATCGACCTGGTCTATGGCGCCCGGCATGGTGTACGCGGCATCGTCGACGAGGACTTTGTCGATCTGACGCAGGAGACCAGCCACAACCTCGAACTGGTGGCGGCCACGCCCTCGTCGGCTCTGGGCAGCACCCGCGACAAGCCCGACCTGGCCTATTGCCAGCAGATCTTCAAGGTGCTGCAGGCCCATGACATTGGCCACTTTTTCTACATCGGCGGCAATGACTCGTCGGACACCGTGCGCATCGTCAGCGAGCAGGCGCAGGCCGCCAGTTATCCGCTGCGCTGTATCCACATTCCCAAGACGATAGACAACGATCTGGTGGGCAGCGACCACACGCCGGGCTTCCCGTCTGCGGCTCGTTTTGTCGCCCAGGCCTTTGCCGGCGCCAACCTCGACAACGCCGCGCTGCCCGGTGTCTACCTTGCGGTGGTGATGGGCCGGCATGCCGGCTTTCTGACTGCGGCCTCGGCGCTGGGCAAGAAGTTTCCCGACGACGGCCCTCACCTGATCTACCTGCCCGAGCGGGTATTCGATCTGGAAAAGTTTCTCGCCGATGTCAAGGCCATGCACCAGCGCCACGGCCGCTGCGTCATCGCGGTGAGTGAAGGCATCCACGATGCCAGCGGCGCGCCGATGCTGGCGCAACTGGCCAAGGACCTGGAGCACGACGACCATGGCAATGTGCAGCTGTCGGGCACCGGCGCGCTGGCCGATCTGCTGTGTGAGGAGATCAAGCAGAAGCTGGGCATCAAGCGGGTGCGCGGCGACACCTTCGGCTACCTGCAGCGCAGCTTCATCGGTTGCGTCTCCGACGTTGACCAGCGCGAGGCCCGCGAGGTTGGCGAGAAGGCGGTGCAGTTTGCGATGTGGGGCGACTGCGACGGCTCGGTGGCGATTCAGCGCACCGGCTACTACTCGGCCGACTATGCGCTGCTGCCGCTGACTGATGTGGCGGGCAAGACCCGGGTGATGGACGACGCCTTCATCAGCGCCAGCGGCACCGACGTCACAGATGCCTTCCGCCTCTATCTGCGGCCGCTGTTGGGCTCGGGCATGCCCGACGCCTACCGGCTGCGGCCGGCGCCGGTGGCCAAGGTGCTGGGCCGCTGAGGCATGGACCACGCCGAGTTGCGAGCGGCGCTGGTGCGTGAGGCGAGGCGCTTGCAGCCGCTGGGCCTGGCCACCGGCACCTCGGGCAACCTGAGTCTGCGCATCGCCTTGGGTGACCTGGGTGGCATGCTGATCACGCCCAGCGGCATCGCCTACGAGACCTTGCAGCCCGAGGACATGGTGAAGGTTGAATTCACCGGCCACGGCACGGCGCGCTGGGACCATGCGCTCGACCCGAGCAGCGAGTGGCTGATGCACCAGGCGGTCTACCAGGCGCGGCCTGAAGCCGGCGCGGTGGTGCACGGCCATCCGACCTATGCCACCGTGCTGGCGATCCAGGGGTTGGAGATACCGGCGCTGCACTACATGATCGCCGCCGCGGGCGGCGCGCCCATCCGCTGTGCGCCGTACCACACCTATGGCACGGCGGCGCTATCGGCAGCCGCGGTGACGGCACTGCAGGGCCGCAAGGCCTGCCTGCTGGCGCACCACGGCTTGCTGGCTTTCGAGCGCGATCTGGCCAAGGCGATGTGGCTGGCCCGTGAGGTGGAAACGCTGGCGCAGCAGATGGTGATGTGCCTGACGCTGGGCGGGCCGCTGCTGCTGCCGGCCGAGGAGATCGGCGTGGTGGTGGAGAAGTTCAGCCGCTATGGACTGAAGGCGCGACCCTTGCGCTGATCGCAGTGGCGATTCTGTGCGCGCGCATAAGCCGTGCTTTATATGGGTTAGGCTGTCAGCGC
>JBBQZM010000232.1:0-5387 GCA_038207685.1 Burkholderiales bacterium | reverse complement strand
CTCGGCGCAGGCTCATATCGCGAAGCGATGTGAAGGCCGCAAAGCGGCCGTGCCGAAGCCAAAAAGAGCGCGAAGACCCGCAGGGTCGTTCTCGGCTTTGCCGAGATCGCGTAGCGGCGCGCTCTTTTTTAGGGGGGCGCTCATGTGCGCGCAGCGCACGTGAGCGACCACCAAAAGTTCAGCCAAGACCCGCAGGGGTGAGCCCGGACTGGCGACCGTACCTGTGTGCGGGCGCCAGCCTGGCGAACGGCAGCGGGCCCACGTGCCCACTGATCGTGCTCGGCTTCGCCGAGCCGGCCGCAGGCCGGGGCTGACGTCAAAAAGCCCGCGGCTGCGGGCTTCTCGACGTCAGTCCAGCCTCCGCCTTACGGATTACGGAAGTCGTCGTGGCAACTCTTGCAAGTGCTTGCGGCCGCGCCGAAGGCGGTCTTAAGTTGGTCAGGATTGCCCGACTTGGCAACTACCGCCAGCTTGGCTACCTCGTCTTGCATCTTCTTGGCGGCGTCATCGAACTTGGCGCGCTCGCTCCAGACATTGGTCTTGGGTGAGCCCTTTACGGTGCCCGAGGTGCCGTCGACAAAGCCCGCATAGGGCAGCTTGGACATGAAGACCACGACCTCAGCGTTCGACGCCGCAGCCGCCGCGTCGAACGGCGCCCGGCCGTTGACCATGGCGCCGATACGGCCAAAGTGCGCCGCCATCACCTGGAAGGCGGACTGGCGGTACTTGACCGCGTCCTAGGGCTTCTGGAATTGGGCGGCGGCGGGCAGGCTGGCGACAAGGCCAAGAGCGGCCAGGGCGGCCATGGTCAATCGTTTCATGCGAATCCTCCATCAAAAAGGGGCAGGGGTGAGCGCCCGGCAGGCGGCCTGGGCGAGAAGCAGTTTACGCAGCGCAGCCGGTTCTTGCTGGCGCTGCCTGCGGGCCGCTGGTGCAGCCGGTTTCGGCTATGGTTGCTGGCTGGCACCGCCAGTGCTGCAACTTTTGCATGAGTCGCCCATGAAGCCCACCGCCGCCCCTCGTCCCGTCCGCGTCTGGGATCTGCCCACCCGGCTGTTCCATTGGCTGCTGGCCGCGGCCGTTATCGGCATGTTGATCACCGGCACGCTCGGCGGCAATGCCATGTTCTGGCATGTGCGCTTGGGGCTGTTGGTGCTGGCGCTGCTGGGCTTTCGGCTGGTGTGGGGGCTGATCGGCGGGCGCTGGTCGCGTTTTGCCAGCTTCATCTACTCGCCCGCCACGCTGCTGCGTTACCTGCGTGGCGCCGCGCCGCCCGGTCAGCATTTGGACGTGGGCCACAGCCCGATGGGCGCGTTGTCGGTGTTTGGGCTGATCACCGTGCTGCTGGCCCAGGTGGCCAGCGGCCTGGTGGCCGACGATGAGATCGCCACCACCGGGCCGCTGAACCGCTATGTGTCGAATGCCACTGGCCTGGAGGCCAGCGGCTGGCACACCGGCTGGGGTCTGTGGTTGCTGCTGGGGCTGGTGGTGCTGCACCTGACGGCCATCGCGGTCTACCGTTGGCGAGGGCGCGATCTGCTTACGCCCATGCTCACTGGTGACAAGCCCTTGCCGCCCAGCGTGCCTGCGGCCACTGACACCTTGGCCAGCCGGGTGCTGGCGGCGTTGGTGTTTGCGGCCTTTGCAGGGCTGGCGGCTTGGATCGCCAGGCTGGGCGGGTAGACTGGTTCGTCATCGGTCTGAGCCACCGCATGCCGCCCCCCGACATTCGACTGCAAGCGCCAGACACCCCGGCACTGCTGGACGCCACGCGCGAATTGTTCCGCGAATATGCCGAAGCGCTGCAGGTTGATCTCTGCTTCCAGGGCTTTGAGGTCGAGTTGGCCCAGCTTCCTGGCGACTATGCCGTGCCCCAGGGCATCGTGCTCCTGGCTTTCGTCGACGAGCAACTGGCTGGCTGCGGTGCCTTGAGGCCGCTGCCCGATGTCGACTATGCCAATGCCTGCGAGATGAAGCGCTTGTATGTGCGCCGCGCCTTCCGCCGCTTTGGCCTGGGCCGGCTGCTGGCCCAGGCGCTGATCGACGCCGCTACCCAGGCGGGTTACTCGGCGATGCTGCTCGACACCCTGGACGACATGGAGGCGGCGCGCGGCCTGTACGCTGCGCTGGGCTTCGAGGAAGTGCCGCCGTACTACTACAACCCTTTGCCCGGCGCCCATTACCTGAAGGTCGACCTCGGGTGATCGCCGGCCGACAGCCCACGCCCATGCCCATGCCCATGCCCATCACCCGCTTGCACCCCGAGATCAGCGCCTTGCCGGTGCCGCCGTCCCTGCTGGGCGAATCGCCGTTCTGGCACCCCGATGAGCAGCAGCTCTACTGGGTCGATATCCCGGGCCGGCTGCTCAACTGCTTTCGCCCGGCCGATGAGCGGCACCAGCAGTGGCCGCTGGACAGCGAGCCGGGCTGCTGCGCGCCGCTGCTGGGCGGCGGCCTGCTGCTGGCGATGCGCGACGGCCTGTGGCGCTTCGACCTCAACACCGGCCAGCGCAGCCGGGTGGCCAAGCCGCCGTACGACCCGGCGCGCCAGCGCTTCAACGACGGCAAGGCCGATGCCCAGGGCCGACTCTGGGTCGGCACACTCGACGACCGGCGGCAACCCAAGGCGGCGCTGTACCGCTGGGCGGACGCTCAGTTTGTCTGCATGGCCGAAGGCATCACCGTCAGCAACGGCCTGAGTTTCAGCCCCGACGGCCGGCGCATGACCTGGGCCGACACCAAGGCGCACCAGATCCAGGCCTTTGATCTCGACACCAGCGACGGCAGCTTGTCGAACCAGCGGCTGTGGGCGCAGTTTTCGCAGCGCGAGCCGGGCTCGCCGATCGAGGCCTACGGCGGCCGGCCCGACGGCGCCGCGATGGACGCCGAGGGCTGCTGTTGGGTGGCGATGTTCGAAGGCCAGCGCCTGCTGCGGCTGGCGCCCGACGGCACGGTACTGGCCGAGCTGCCGCTGCCGGTGCGCTGCCCGACCATGCCTTGCTTTGGCGGCGCCGACCTGAAGACGCTGTACATCACCACGGCGTGCGACAAGCGGCCGGCCGACGAACTGGCGGCACAGCCTCTGGCCGGCCGCGTGCTGCAGTTGCGCTTGGACGTGCCTGGACTGCCAGTGCACCTGGCGCGGCTCTAGCCGGCCGACCTGCCGGCTGGCAAGCGGCCGGGGGCTGAGCAACACGATCGTCCCGCCGTGCACCAAAGGGTGGAAACCAGCGGGTTTCCACGTACAATCCCGCGGTTTGCCGCAACTTGGTGCGCCTACTTCGCCACTTGACAGACAGGCCTATGCAACACAACGGCCATCATGCGGTCTGGGATGACGCAGCAGATGAGGAATCAGACAAGAGCTTCAAGCGGCTGAGTCGAGAAGAAGCAGCCGCCTTGAGGGCCCAGGAGCCGCCGGTATCGCCGTGGCGGGTCATCGCCGTGCAAGCGGCGTTGGGCGTGGTGGCTGCCCTGATCGGGTGGCTGGTCACCGGGATGACGGCGGTGGGGTGGTCCATGCTGTACGGTGCAGCCACCGTGGTTTTGCCGGGTGCCTTGTTGGCGCGCGGCATGACCAGTCAGCTCTCCAGCATGGCGCCGGGCGCATCGGCTGTCAGCTTGATGTTGTGGGAGATGGTGAAAATAGGTGTTTCGGTGGTGATGCTGGTGATCGCCAACAAGATCGTGCAACCCCTGGTGTGGCCCGCCCTGCTGGTCGGCCTGGTGGTCTGCATGAAGGTTTATTGGCTGGCGCTGCTGTGGCGTCGCCGGGCCAATTGAGACGACGTTAGACAAGACGGGACTGGACAACACAACATGGCAGCCGAAAGTCACGCCGCAGGGCAAGGCCCGACCGCTGGTGAATACATCATTCACCACCTGTCGCACCTGCAGAACCAGAAACAGACGGCGATCGTCGACTTCTCGGTGTTCAACCTCGACAGCATCTTCTGGGCCACGCTGCTCGGCGTGCTGACCTGTTTTGTGCTCTGGCGCGCCGCCAAGACGGCGACTTCGGGCGTGCCGGGTCGATTCCAGGCCGCTGTCGAGATCCTGGTCGAGATGGTCGACAACCAGGCCAAGTCCATCGTGCACAACGCCAACAGCCGCCGCCTGGTCGCGCCGCTGGCGCTGACGGTGTTCATCTGGATCTTCATGATGAACGCGATGGACCTGCTGCCGGTCGATCTGCTGCCGGTGCTGGCCGGGTTGGTGGGCATCCCCTACCAGCGTGTCGTGCCCACCGCCGACCTGTCCATCACCATGGGCTTGTCGCTGTCGGTGTTGCTGATCTGCTTGTACTACAACGTCAAGATCAAGGGTTTCGGCGGCTGGGTGCACGAGCTGTTCTCGGCGCCGTTTGGCGACAAGGTCTACCTCTACCCGATCAACTTCGCGATGCAGGTGATCGAGTTTGTCGCCAAGACCGTCTCGCACGGCATGCGACTGTTCGGCAACATGTACGCCGGCGAACTGATCTTCATGCTGATCGCCTTGATGGGCGGTGCCTGGACGCTCAGCGCCACCGGCGTCGGCCTGTTCCTCGGCCACATCATCGCCGGCACGGTGTGGGCGATCTTCCACATCCTGATCATCACCTTGCAGGCCTTTGTGTTCATGATGCTGACCCTGGTCTACTTGGGCCAAGCGCACGACGCGCACTGAGCCTGCGGGCTTCATGCGCAACAGGGCCTCACGGCCCTTTGACCAACCCGGGCCGGCAGGCTTTGGATCTTTTCTCTTCTCTCTCAACTACTTTTTCTAACTGGAGTCATCATGGAAGTTATCGGTTTTGTCGCCCTCGCCGCCGGTCTGATCATTGGTCTGGGTGCCCTGGGCGCCTGTATCGGCATTGGCGTCATGGGCAGCAAGTACCTCGAGTCGGCCGCCCGCCAGCCCGAGTTGATGGGTGAACTGCAGACCAAGATGTTCCTGCTGGCCGGCCTGATCGACGCGGCCTTCATCATCGGCACCGGTATCGCCCTGTGGTTCGCCACCGCTAACCCGTTCCTGGGCCAGATCGCCGCTGCCGTTGCTGCCGCTGGCGGTGCCAAGTAAGCCTGTCGGCTGCCTGCACCCCCTGGCGTCCACCCGGATCGGGCGCGCGGGATCGCCGCCGAGGAGGTGGGCCAGCGGCCAGACCGCGGCGAGCGCCCACCAGGCGACGCCGCGTTCCGCGTACAGCCCGATCCCGCCGAAGACGCCAAGCCAGAGCAACGTTGGCCACGAGACGATGATCGATCGACGGGCGATGGCGACCGCCACGCCCACGGCGGATGCGAAGAAGACGATGCCGGCCGGCGTGCGCAGGGACGTCGGCTGCCATTCGCTGATCCGCGCGGTGACGGACGGGTCCACGCTCAGACCGACGGCGTATAGCCACA
>JBBQZM010000231.1:0-5449 GCA_038207685.1 Burkholderiales bacterium | reverse complement strand
CCGTAGGTAAAGGAGGAAGGCCGGGCAGAGCCCGGCCTGGGGGACACGGAGGGATCCGGTTGCCCGGCGGCCTCGTCAGCCTCGCGCCAAACTGAATTGGCGGCTGATTTTCCATCGAGAGCGAACGTCAGCAACGAGCCGTGGCCCGACGCCGGATTCGCCGTGCCGCCGGTGCTCGGGCTACGCCGGCACGCGCGATCGTCGTCAATCCTTGGGCAGGTACAAACGGTCAGAGTAGGTCGCCAGCCACTCGGGCCGGAAGGCAACGAAGATGGCCGTCAGCATGCCGGTCAGGAAGGCCTCGCCCGAGGCAGTGAGAAAGCGCGCCAACAGCAGGTCGCCAGGATCCGTGCCGCCCGGGGCATCTACCAGCAGCAAGGCCAGGGCGCCGGCGCCGGCGGCGGCGGCCCAGGTCACGAAGAAGCCGCGGCCCATGATGTAGATGAACAAGTGGCCAGGCAGCCAGCGCCGCACGGCTGCGCCCAGCGCCATCGCCAGCGTGGCCGGCACCAGGCCCAGCCAGACCAGCCGATGCAGCGCCTCGGGCCAGGGCAGACCACCCACGACGATCATCACGGCGGCCAGCGGCAGCAGCGCCAGCACGGTGAGCGGCCAGCCGGCCATCAGCACCAGCAGCGCCGCGCCTGACAGCGGTTGGATGATGGTCATCTGGGCGATCCGGTCGGCGCCCCAGAACAGCGGCAGCACCGCCCACCAGGCCAGCCAGGGCCAGGGCGGGCCGGCGTGGCCTACCGCGCGCCAGGGTTGCATGGCCAGCGCCGGCAACAGTATCAGCAGCAGCAACACCGCATTCATCATCATCGGGCCGCATTCTGCGTTGTCCTTGCCACATCGCACCGGCACAGTCCCGGTTGACGCTGCCGTTGGCGGCGGCTAGCGTCGCGCCATGAACCGTGCCATTGACTTTTATTTCGACTTCAGCTCGCCCTACTCCTACATCGCCAACGAATGGGTCGATGCGCTGGCGGCGCGCCACGGCCGCACCGTCAACCGCCATGCGATTCTGCTGGGCGTCACCTTTGCTGCGGCCGAACTCAAGAGCCCGGTCTCTTACCCGATCAAGCGCGAGTACAGCCTGCACGACTTTGCCCGCTCGGCGGGTTTCGAAGGCTTGCCGTTCCAGATGCCCGAGCCGTTCCCGCTGGCCACGCAGAACGCTGCGCGCATCTTCTGGTGGCTGCACGATGGCCAGAGCGAGGATGCCGCCGCGGCCTGGACGCGCAGCGGCCTGCGCGCGTTGTTCACCCGCGGCGTTCGGCTGGATGACCAGGCGGCGCTGAAGGCGCTGGCGGCCGAATCCGGCCTGGATGCCGAAGCGGCGGTCGCCGCCTGCGCCGATGCCCGCTGGAAAGACCGGCTCAAGCAGGCCAACGAGGCGGCGCTGGCCGCCGGGGTGTTTGGCGCGCCGTTTTTTGTCGTGGACGGCGAGCCGTTCTGGGGCAACGACCGCAAGCCGCAGATCGAGCGCTGGCTGGCTACCGGTCCGTTCTGAATCTACCGCGCGCCCGCTGCTGTGAGGCGGCGAGAATCGGCCGATGACACTTCCAAGCGGCCCAAGCGGCGACAACCGGCCCCAGGTTCACTGGTCCGACGATGATGGCGCGCCGCAGCAGGCCGACTGGCGCTCGCTGGCCGGCCACCCACCGCCAGATCGGCTGAAACTGGCCGACGATACGCTGGGCGCTGACGCCGCCTACCGGCTGCTTGACCAAGGCACGGCCATCCTCTGGCTGGGCGATTACCAGAATGCCCGCCACCTGCTGCAAGCGCTGGGTCGGCGGCTTGACAAGCGGCAGCAGCAGCGGCCTGCGGCGCCGTCGGCCAGCCTGACAGACGCCTTCCAGGCGCAGCGCCAGGCGCAGATGCAGCGCGCGCGCATCCTCGGTGGCCTGCTCTTGCCCTTTGATACCGACCACGGCGTGCCGCTGCGCCGTGCGCCCGATCAACGCGCTGCGGGCCTGCAAGCGCATGGCGCGGTGGCAGCGCATTACGTGCAGTCGCTGCGTGAGCTGATGGGTCTGGTGGGCGCGTACGAGTGGCGCAAGAAGGGTGTGCCGGTGGCGGCGCTGGACGGGCGCATCCATCCGCACCACGGCGTGTTCTCGCCGGTGCGTGGTGAGTATGTCGACCTGGTGGCCAAGGCACCGCTGCCGGCCGCCGCCCAGGCCGAAGGCGCTTTTGACATCGGCACCGGCACCGGTGTGCTGGCGGCAGTGCTGGCCAAGCGCGGGCTGCGCGTCACGGCCACTGACCTGTCGCCCGCCGCGCTGGCCTGTGCCGCCGACAACCTGCGCCGGCTGGGCCAGCAACGCAAGGTGACGGTGCTGTCGGCCGACCTGTTTCCCCCCGGCCGCGCCGGCCTGGTGGTGTGCAACCCGCCTTGGGTGCCCGCGCCGGCCGGCTCAGCGCTGGAGGCCGCCGTCTACGACCCCGACAGCCGCATGCTGCGCGGTTTTCTGGCTGGTCTGGCGGCGCATCTGGTGCCGGGCGGTGAGGGCTGGCTGATCCTGTCGGACATCGCCGAGCACTTGGGCCTGCGCTCACGCGACGAGTTGCTGGGCTGGATCGCCGCCGCCGGCCTGCAGGTGCTGAACCGGCGTGACACCAAGCCGGTGCATCAGCGTGCGGCGGATACCAGCGACCCGCTGCACGCGGCGCGAGCAGCCGAGACTACCTCGTTGTGGCGCTTGGGCGCGGCCTGACGCCGGTGCGATCGCTCGGCGCTGGCGCTTAGGCCTCGGCCACCTGTACCAGGCGCTTGCCGATGGCCTCGCCCTGCATCATGCCGATCAGCGCTGCCGGTGCATTGGCCAGGCCGCTGACGATGTCTTCGTGGAAGACAACTTCGCCGCTGCGCAGCCAGGGCGCCACCCGCGCCTGGTAGGCGGCCAGCTGGTGCACATGGTCGTAGATGATGAAGCCGGTCATGGTGATGCGCTTGGCCAGCACCGCCTGCAAGCCCTTGATGCCGGCATCGTCGACCTGGTTGTAGGCCGAAATCATGCCGCACACCGGGAAGCGCGCCGCCACCCGCGCATGGCGCAGCGCGGCTTCCAGCGTGGCGCCGCCGACGTTGTCGAAGTAGACGTCGATGCCGTCGGGGCAGTCGCGGCGCAAGGCGGCGTCGAGGTCTTCGACCTTGTAGTTGAAGGCCGCGTCGAAGCCGCAGCGTTGGCGCACAAAGTCCAGCTTGTCCGCGCTGCCGGCCGAGCCCACCACGCGGGCGCCGGCGCGCTTGGCAAATTGCCCGGCGAGCTGGCCCACGGTGCCGGCGGCTGAGGAGATGAACACGGTATCGCCCGGCGCTGGCCGGCCGATGTCGATCGCGCCCACCCAGGCGGTGAGGCCGGGCATGCCCAGCGCCGAGATCGCCAGGCTGATGCGGCCCAGCGCCGGATCGATCTTGTGCAGGCCCTCGCCACGCGGCACCACGCAGCGCAGGGCCCAGTCGAGAAAGCCCCAGACGAAATCACCCTTTTGGTAGCCGCTGTGGTTGGAGCGCAGCACCCGCGCGATCACCCGCGAGACGATCGGCTGGTCGATCGCAAAGCCCGGCGCATACGAG
Source organism: Burkholderiales bacterium (assembly GCA_038207685.1). Taxonomy (GTDB): domain Bacteria; phylum Pseudomonadota; class Gammaproteobacteria; order Burkholderiales; family Burkholderiaceae_C; genus Pseudaquabacterium. Next base: position 1,863 of record JBBQZM010000231.1, on the reverse strand, counting down.
GGCCCGGCGTTCATGCGGCCGCGCAGGTAGGGGTCGGTCGACAGGTAGATCGCTTCCAGCAGCACGTCCTGCGGGCCGCATACCGGCTCAGCACAGGCTTCGATCGTGAAGCAGGATTCGTCGACCCAGCCGGTGGGGCGCTTGGCCAGCAGGATGTGTTGGTTCATGGGCCGATCTTGCCTCAGCGTTGCCTCAGGCGGTGGGGTTGGCCTGGTCGTCGCGCAGGCCAACGTCGGGGGCGATGCGCACCGCCGCGGCGGCCAGGAAGGACGGCAGCGTGGCCAGACAGACCCAGATGAAGAAGCCGGCATAGCCCAGCTGCGCCTGCAGCCAGCCGGCGGCCATGCCGGGCAGCATCATGCCCAGCGCCATGAAGCCGGTGCAGATGGCGTAGTGCGCGGTCTGGTGCGGGTTGGCCTCACCGGTGCGGCCGTCGGGTGGGCTGTCGGGTGGGCTGCCGGGTGGGCTGTCAGCCACCATCAGCATGAACACCATGTAGGCAGTGAAGCCGAAGCCGTAGCCAAACTGCTCGACCACCAGCGCCGCGCTGACCAGTGCCAGGCTCTGCGGCTGCCACCAAGCCAGCGCCACATAGACCAGGTTGGGCGCGTTCATGCACAGCATCAGCGGCCACAGCAGGCGCTTGAGGCCGGCGCGAGAGATCAGCCAGCCGCCCAGCAGGCCGCCGGCGGTGAGCGCGGCCACGCCGAAGCTGCCGTAGGCCAGGCCAAGCTGCTGAGTCGACAGGCCCAGGCCGCCGTCGCTGCGCGCATCCAGCAGAAAGGGCGCAACCAGCTTCAGCAACTGCGCCTCGGCAAAGCGGTAGAACAGCAGAAAGGCCAGGATGCGGGTGATGTCGCGGCGGCGGAAGAAGCTGGCAAAGACAGCGGCGGTCTCGCGCACCAGACCGGCGCGGCGCGGCGCGGGCTGGTCGGCCGCCGGGCGGGGCAGCACCACGGCATGCCAGATCGCCGCTGCCACAAAACCCGCGGCCAGCAGCCAGAACACCGTGCGCCAGGCCTCGACCACCGCCTGCGGCGTGCCACCATGGCGCTGCTGCAGCCAGCCCGCCAGCATCACCAGCCCACCCTGGCCGCCGATCATAGCCAGCCGGTAGAAGGTGCTGCGTACGCCGACAAAAGCCGCCTGGCTGCGTTGCGGCAAGGCCAGCATGTAAAAGCCATCGGCAGCGATGTCGTGGGTGGCCGAAGCAAACGCGATCAGCCAGAACACCGCCAGGCTCAATTGCCAGAAGCCGGCCAGCGGCAGCGTCAAAGCCACCATCGCCAGCGCCGCGCCCAGCGTGAACTGCAGGCCGACGATCCAGCGCCGCTTGCGCCCTAGCAGCTCGACCAGCGGGCTCCACAACGGCTTGATCACCCAGGGCAGGTAGAGCCAGCTGGTGTAGAGCGCGATGTCGGTGTTGCTGACGCCCAGGTTCTTGTACAGCACCACCGACAGCATCATCACCGCCACATACGGGATGCCCTGGCTGAAGTACAGCGTGGGGATCCAGCGCCAGGGCCGGGCTGCCGGGTTCAAGCCGTGTACCCGGGGCAGGGTGGGTGGGCGCAATCAGCGCAGGTCGTCATCGCATCGTTTCGGCTGGGTCATGCACCTGATTACACCTGAGTTACAGCCGCTGGTTGCTACGGTAAAGTCTTGTGAACCCTGCCTGCCTGGCGATTGCCGACAGCACCCGTGCAGGTCCGTAAATTTCCCCTGAATGCAAACGGCTGCGGCCGGAGGAGTGTTGTCCATGAAGCTCAAGACCATCGTGCGCGCCATCGCGTTGCTGACCGTGGCCGCGCCGGTGCTGGCGCAGAGCCCGGCCGCCTCGCAGCGGGTGGAGATCACCGGGTC
>JBBQZM010000230.1:0-5499 GCA_038207685.1 Burkholderiales bacterium | reverse complement strand
TGCACATCGGGGTTGCCGGCCTTGCCGATGGCCACGATGCGCTGGCGCTTGATGGCGATGTCGGCCTTGACGATGCCCCAGTGGTCAACGATCAAGGCGTTGGTGATGACCAGGTCGGCGGCTTCATGCACTCCGGGGCCGTTGGGCGCCTGGCTCTGGCCCATGCCGTCGCGGATGGTCTTGCCGCCGCCGAACTTCACTTCTTCACCGTAACCGCCGGCGCGCAGCGTGAAGTCGTCTTCCACCTCGATCACCAGCGCGGTGTCGGCCAGCCGCAGCCGGTCGCCCACGGTGGGGCCGTACATCTCGGCGTAGGCGCGTCGTCCAATGGTGGCCATGTCAGAGCTTCCCCTGGACCAGGCCGCGAAAGCCCCAGGCTTGGCGGGCGCCGGCGTAATCCACCAGTTCCACGGTGCGCTGCTGGCCCGGTTCGAAACGCACCGCCGTGCCGCTGGCGATGTTCAGCCGCTTGCCATGGGCGGCGGCGCGGTCGAAGGTCAGCGCGGCGTTGGTTTCGGCAAAGTGGTAATGCGAGCCCACCTGGATCGGCCGGTCACCGGTGTTTTGCACCACCACGGTGAGGCCGGGGCGGCCGGGGTTGAGCACATGCTCGCCGTCGTCGGTGAGCAGTTCGCCAGGAATCATCGAGCTCATGCAGCGGCTCCCGGGCTACTTGCGGTGGGCCAGCCACAGCCCCAGCGCCGCAGCCGCTACGCCACTGAGCAGCAGCAGCACATCGCTGGCATGCCAGTGCGACAGGCCGGGCAGGCCGTGGCCTTCGTGGGCCTGCACATGGGCAGCGCCGGCCAGCAGGATCAGGATCGCAGAATGCTTCATCATGGTGCTTGTCCGTTCACTCATGCAATGGGTTGGTGCACGGTCACCAGCTTGGTGCCGTCTGGAAAGGTGGCCTCGACCTGGATTTCGGGGATCAACTCGGCCACGCCGTCCATCACGTCGGCGCGCGACAACACGGTCTTGCCCTCGCTCATCAACGCGGCCACGGTCTGGCCGTCGCGCGCGCCTTCCATGATCGCGGCAGTGATCAGCGCCACCGCCTCGGGGTAGTTCAGCTTCAGGCCGCGGGCCTTGCGGCGCTCGGCCAGCAGCGCGGCGGTGAAGATCAGCAGCTTGTCTTTTTCGCGGGGAGAGAGGTCCATGGCATCACCGTTTGCAGGATCGGTGCCATGCTAGCGGCTTCACTTTTCGGCGGACTTGCGCTTTCGGGGTGGGCCCATCAGGCGCGGCAAGTCCTCGGCCGCGGCGCCGCCGGGTGGGGGTGCATCGACAGTGGCGCGCGCGACGGCAAACAATTTTTTCTGCGCGGCGTGCCAGCCTCATTCGGTCCACTCACCCCGCTCGACCAGCACATCGCGCAGCTGCTGCAGCCCTTCCACTACCACCGGCATGCCGCCGTAGGTGACCTGCTGGAAGATCACCTCGGCCACCTCGGCGCGCGTGGCGCCGACATTCATCGCGGCGTGGATGTGCGCCCTCAGCTCGTTGCTGCGCGACAGCACGGTGAGCGACGCGCAGGCGCAGAGCTCGCGGGTCTTTTGCGGGATCACCTCCCGCGAATACAGCACGCCGGTGAAGAACACCGACAGCTCCTTGGCCAGGTCACTGTCGAAGCGCTTCCACAGGTCGAAGCCGACGCCGCCTTTGATCGTCGAGAACAGCTGCTTCGCCGTCTCTTTTGTGCGGCGCCGCCGCTCCAGGTCGTCCATCATCGGGTGTCTCCTTGTTCGGGCTGGCAGGGTAGCGCACGACGGCGCGTTCGCTGCGCCAGTATCCGCCGGCCCCGCCAGCCAGCGCAGCGGACAACTACCATGCCGCCATTCCATCCCAGGAGCAGAGCCATGGCCAGCGACAAGCAGGCGACATCCGCAAATGCATCGACGCCGGACTTCGAGGTCTTCGAGGCCGGCAACGTGGTGCTGCAATCGGGTCGCACCTTTCGCAGCCTGCGGCTGGCCTACAAGACCTTCGGCACGCTGAATGCCGACAAGTCGAACGTCATCGTCTACCCGACCTCGTACAGCGCCCAGCACAGCGACACCCAGCACATGATCGCGCCGGGCGCGGCGCTTGACCCCGAGCGCTACTTCATCGTCATTCCCAACCTGTTTGGCAACGGGCTGTCGAGCTCGCCGTCGAACACGCCGTGGCCCGACGTCGGCACGCGCTACCCGCACCTCACCTACTTCGACGCGGTGCAGGTGCAGCGGCGGATGCTGGCCGAGCTGTGGGGCATAGACCAGATTGCGCTGGTCTACGGCTGGTCGATGGGTGCGATGCAGGCCTACCACTGGGCAGCGCTGTTCCCCGAGGCGGTGCAACGCATCGCGGTGGTCTGCGGCTCGGCGCGCTGCGCGCCGCACAACCAGGTGTTCATCGACGGCGTGCACCACGCGCTGATCGCCGATCCGGCGTACCGCGACGGCCAGTTCACCGAACGGCCGGTGCGCGGGCTGCGCGCGATGGGGCGGGTGTATGCCGGCTGGGCCATGTCGCAGACCTTCTACCGCGAGGAGCGCTGGCGCGAGCAAGGGGCGTCGTCGCTGGAGGACTACCTGGTGTCGAACTGGGAGACCAACTTCGCCCGCCGCGACCCGGCCGACCTGCTGGCCCAGCTGTGGACCTGGCAGCATGGCGACATCAGCGCCAACGCGCTCTACCAGGGCGACCTGCCCAAGGCGCTGGCCGCCATCCGTGCCCGCACGCTGCTGATGCCGGGAGACCACGACCTGTACTTCCAGGTCGACGACAACCGGCTCGAACTGCCGCACCTGCGCGATGCTGAACTGCAGCCGATCCCGTCGGTCTGGGGCCACCGCGCCGGCAACCCGGTCAGCCAGCCTGAGGACCGGGCTTTCATCAACCAGCACGTCAAGGCGCTGCTGGCCCGTTGAAGTGCTGCCCCGCTTGCGGCATCACAGTGGCCGGCTCCGGTGCGCACCGGATTGGCTGACCGACACCCACCGGCTAGCGTCAGGCATTCCCGCATCGAGGACGTTCTCATGATCAAGCACCCCGCCATCCGCCGCCAGACGCTGTCCGACCTGCTGCACCGCACTGCGGCGCGGCTGCCCAACAAGCCCGGCATCGTCTGCGGCGACACCACCTGGACCTGGGCGCAGTTCGACGCGTTGGTCAGCCGCCTGGCCGCTGGCCTGCATGCGCAGGGCGTGGCCCAGGGTGAGCATGTGGGGGTGCTGGCGCGCAACTCGCACGGCTTTGCCGCGCTGCGCTTTGCGCTGGCCCGGCTGGGCGCGGTGCTGGTGCCGGTGAACTTCATGCTCAATGCCGACGAGGCGGCCTACATTCTGCGCCATGCCGGCGTGAAATTGCTGGCGGTGGACAGCGGCCTGCATGCACTGGGCCGCGACGCCGCCCAGCGCGACACCGCCATCACGCGCCTGCTCTGGCTGCCGAGTGAAGAGCCGTCCACCTGCCCCGAGGGCTGCCTGGACTTCAACACCCTGGCCGCCACTGACCTGGCAGCCCAGCCTTGCCCCGAGCCCGAGTTTGATCGTGATCAGCTGCTGCAGATCGTCTACACCAGCGGCACCGAGAGCCTGCCCAAGGGTGCGATGCTGACCCACGGCGCGGTGATCGACCAGTACGTCAGCTGCATCATCGAAGGCGAGATGGCCGAGGCCGACACCGTGCTGCATGCACTGCCGCTCTACCACTGCGCCCAGCTCGACGTGTTTCTCGGCCCCAGCGTCTACCTGGGCAGCACCAGCATCATCACCGCCAAGCCGACGCCGGAGAACCTGCTGCCGCTGATCGCCAAACACCGCATCAGCCAGTTCTTCCTGCCGCCCACGGTGTGGATCGCCTTGCTGCGCAGTCCGCTGTTCACGCAACACGACCTGTCCAGCCTGCGCAAGGGCTATTACGGCGCGTCGATCATGCCGGTGGCGGTGATGCAGGAGCTGATCGAACGCTTGCCGCAGATGCGGCTGTGGAACTTCTACGGGCAGACCGAGATTGCGCCGCTGGCCACCGTGCTCAAGCCCGAGGACCAGCTGCGCAAGCCGGGCTCGGCCGGCAAGCCGGCGATCAATGTCGAGACCCGCGTGGTGGATGACCAGATGAACGATGTGGCCGTTGGCGAGATCGGCGAGATCGTGCACCGCTCGCCGCAGTTGCTGCTGGGTTATTTCCACGACCCCGAGCGCACCGCGGCGGCCTTCGAGGGCGGCTGGTTCCACTCGGGTGACCTGGCGGTGGTCGATGACGAGGGCTACATCAGCGTCGTCGACCGCAAGAAGGACATGATCAAGACTGGTGGCGAAAACGTCGCCAGCCGCGAGGTCGAGGAGGCGCTGTACCGGCTGGCTGGCATCAGCGAGGTGGCGGTGATCGGCCTGCCGCACCCACGCTGGATCGAGGCGGTGACGGCAGTCGTCGTATGCAAGCCCGGTGCCGGGCTCGATGAGGCCGCAGTCATTGCCCATTGCACGGCGCAGCTGGCGCACTTCAAGACGCCCAAGGGTGTGGTGTTTGTCGACGCGCTGCCCAAGAACCCCAGTGGCAAGCTGCTCAAGCGTACGCTGCGGCAGCAATTTGAGGCGCACTACGCTGCGCGTTGATGCCGCAGCAGCCAGCGCGCGCTGCGCCACCGTGGCGCCGAAGTTGCGCCGAAGTTGCGCCGTAGTGGCGCCGTAGTGGCGCGCCCATTGCTCGGCCGATTACACCAGGGGCAGGCCGACGTAGTTCTCCGCAAGCGCCGTCATGGCCGCCTGCGAGCTGAACAGGTAGTCCAGTTCGGCCAGTTGCATCCTGCGGCCGAAGCTGCCTTCGTCGGCAAAGCGGTGCATCAACGAGGTCAGCCACCAGGAAAAGCGCTCGGCCTTCCAGATGCGGGCCAGCGCGCGGCCGCTGTAGTGGTCGAGTTCGGTGCGGTTGCCGGCATAGTGGCCGCGCAGGCCCTGCCACAGGTAGCCGACATCGCTGGCCGCCAGGTTCAGGCCCTTGGCGCCGGTGGGCGGCACGATGTGGCCGGCATCGCCGACCAGGAACAGGTTGCCGAAGCGCAGCGGCTCGGCGACAAAGCTGCGCAGAGGCGCGATGCTCTTTTCGATCGAGACGCCGGTGGTCAAGCGGGCCGCGGTGTCGGGCGGCAGGCGGCGCTTGAGCTCGGCCCAGAAGGCCTCGTCGGTCCACTGCGCCACATCGTCGTCAAGCGCGCACTGCAGGTAATAGCGGCTGCGCACTTTGCTGCGCTGGCTGCACAGCGCAAAGCCGCGCTCATGGTGCACGTAGATCAGCTCGTCAGAGACCGGCGGCACGTCGGCCAGCATGCCCAGCCAACCGAAGGGGTAGACCATCTCATGCAGCGTGATCGCCGCCGCCGGCAGGCTGGCCCGGCAGACGCCGTGGAAGCCGTCGCAGCCGGCGATGACGTCGGCCTGCAGCTCTTGGCGTACGCCACCCTGGCGCCAGCTGACGCTGGGTGTGTCGGTGTCGAAGTCGTGCACCGCGACCTCG
>JBBQZM010000229.1:0-5518 GCA_038207685.1 Burkholderiales bacterium | reverse complement strand
TGTCCACCTCCAAGGACAAGCTGCAGCGGCCAGAGGACGTCAAGGGCCTGAAGTTCCGCATCCAGGCGTCCGATGTGCTCGAAGCCCAGTTCCGCGCCCTCAACGCCAATCCGCAGAAGATGGCCTTTGCCGAGGTCTATCAAGCGCTGCAGACCGGCGTGGTAGACGGCCAGGAGAACACCTGGTCGAACATCTACTCGCAGAAGTTCCACGAGGTGCAGAAGACCATCGCCGAGACCAATCACGGCGTGATCGACTACATGGTGGTGACCAACGCCAAGTGGTGGGACGGCCTGCCCGCCGATGTGCGCAAGGGCTTGAGCGAGGCAATGGTCGAGGCCACCACCCATGCCAACAAACTGGCCAACGACATCAACGAAGCCGACAAGAAGAAGATCGCCGAGTCGGGCAAGGCCAAGCTCGTCAAGCTGAGCAAGGAAGATACCGCCGCCTGGCGCAAGGCCATGGAACCGGTGTGGAAGAAGTTTGAGGGCGACATCGGGCGCGATCTGATTGACGCCGCGCTGAAGTCCAACAAGTAAGCCACCTTCCATTAGAACGGGGCCCGCGCCACGGGCCCCGCGAGGGCCAAATCATGCGTTGGTTAGAACACATCGAAGAAGGCCTGATTGCCTTCTTGCTGGCGGCCATGACGCTGGTCACCTTCACCCAGGTGATTGCGCGGTATGTCTTCAACTACAGCTTTGTCTGGGCGCTCGAAATCACGGGTGTGATGTTCGGCTTCCTGATCTTCATCGGCATGGCCTACGGTGTGCGGGTGGGGGTGCACATCGGGGTGGATGCCTTTGTCAAGACACTCAGCCGCGAGCATGCGCGGGTGGTCAACATGATCGCTGCCAGCCTGTGCCTGCTGTACGCGGGCATCGTGGTGGTGGGCGGCTGGATCTACGTGCGCAAGATGTACGAGGTCGGCATCCTGATGCAGGACATCCCGATCCAGCAGTGGATTCCCCGCGCCATCCTGCCGTTAGGCTTTGCCTTGCTGGGGCTGCGCTTTGCCCAGGTGTTGTGGCGCGTGGCGCGTGGCGAGGATGCCCACTTGCTGGGCGACGAGGCGAAGGACGCGCTGAAGCACCGCAGCGACACACCTGGAAGCCCGCAATGACCACCACCTTCCTGTTTGTACTGCTGATGGTGCTGATGGCGATTGGCATGCCGGTGGCGGTGGCCCTTGGCCTGTCGTCGCTGTTGACCATCTTGTTCTTCGCCCAGGACTCGCTGGCCTCGCTGGCGCTCAAGCTCTACGAGACCTCCGAGCACTACACGCTGCTGGCGATCCCGTTCTTCATCCTGGGCGGCGCATTCATGACCACCGGCGGCGTGGCCAAGCGCATGATCCGCTTTGCCAACGCCTGCATCGGCCACCTGCGCGGCGGCCTGGCGATGGCCTCGGTGATGGCCTGCATGCTGTTTGCCGCAGTGTCGGGCTCCAGCCCCGCCACCGTGGTGGCAGTGGGCTCGATCGTCATCGCCGGCATGGTCAAGGCCGGCTACCCACAGCCTTTCGCGGCCGGCGTGATCTGCAATGCCGGCACGCTGGGCATCCTGATCCCGCCGTCGATCGTGATGGTGGTCTACGGCGCGGCCACTGAAACCTCGGTCGGCAAGCTGTTCATGGCCGGTGTGATCCCCGGCATCATGCTCGGCCTGATGCTGATGGTGGCCATCTACCTTCGCGCCCGTCACATCAAGCTGCAGCCACAGCCCAAGGCCTCGCTGGGTGAGGTGCTGCGCTCGGGGCGGGATTCGATGTGGGGCCTGCTGCTGATCGTCATCATCCTCGGCGGCATTTACGGCGGCATCTTCACGCCCACCGAAGCCGCCGCGGTGGCGGCGGTCTACGCCTTCGTCATCGCGGTCTTTGTCTACCGCGATATCGGCATGCGCCAGGTGCCCAAGGTGTTGCTCGACGCCGGCAAGGTGACGGTGATGCTGATGTTCATCGTCGCCAATGCGTTGCTGTTCGCCCATGTGCTGACCACCGAGCGCATACCACAGCAGATCGCCGAGACCATCATCGGCTGGGGCATGGAAGGCTGGCAGTTCCTGATCGTCGTCAACGTGCTGTTGCTGATCGCCGGCATGTTCATGGAGCCTACCGGGATCATCCTGATCATGGCGCCGATCCTGTTCCCGATCGCCACCCAGTTGGGCATCGACCCGGTGCACCTGGGCATCATCATGGTGGTCAACCTGGAGATCGGCATGGTCACGCCGCCGATCGGGTTGAACCTGTTTGTCACCTCGGGCATCACCGGCATGTCGATCACGCAGACCGCCCGGGCCGCGCTGCCCTGGACGATGGTGCTGCTGCTGTTCCTGATCATCGTCACCTATGTGCCGGCCGTGACCCTTTGGTTGCCCAGCATGTTGTTCTGAGCGGCTGAAGTGCACTCGGTGCGGGTCGTCGCGCAGGCGACCCGGCGCGGCCTCGGGCGGGCCTATGCTGCCGGCCCCGGGCTTGTCGCCCTGCACCGAGGCACTTCATGATCTCCTTCTCCAAAGCGTTGCTGCTGGCCGGCAGCATCACGGCGGGCCTGCTGGCCCTGCCATCGGCCCATGCCCAGGCCTACCCCAGCAAGCCGATCCGCATCGTCGTCACCTTCCCGGCCGGCGGCGCACCCGACATCCTGGCGCGGCTGTTTGCCGACAAGGCCCAGTTCGGCCAGCCCATCGTCATCGACAACGTGCCGGGTGCCGGCGGCAACATCGGCGCCGACAAGGTGGCCAAGTCGCCGCCGGACGGCTATACGCTGGTGATGGGCACGGTGGGCACGCACTCGATCAACGGCGCGCTCTACAGCAAGATGTCCTACGACATGGTCAAGGACTTCAGCCCGGTGACGCTTGTCGCCAGTGCGCCCAACCTGCTGGTGGTCACCAACGACCTGCCGGTGAAGAACGTGGCCGAGCTGATCGCCTACCTCAAGGCCAACCCCAACAAGCTGAGCTTCGGCTCGCCGGGCATCGGCAGTTCGGTGCATGTGTCAGGCGAACTGTTCAAGTCGCTCACCGGCACCAGCATGCAGCATGTGCCCTACAAGGGCCGACAGTTCGCCATCCCCGACCTGGTGGGCGGGCAGATCCAGCTGATGTTCGACAACATGCCCTCGGCGCTGCCGATGGCCAAGGACGGCAAGATCCGCGCGCTGGCCCAGACCACTGCCAAGCGCTCGCCAGCCGCGCCCGACGTGCCGACGGTGGCAGAGACCGTGCCTGGCTTTGAGGCCACCACCTGGTTCGCGATGTTCGCCCCTGCCGGCACGCCGCGTGACGTGGTGATGCGCATCAACGCCGAGATGCAGCGTGTCTTCAAGCTGCCCGACGTGGTCGACAAGCTCAAGGCGCTGGGCCTGGAGCCGCAGGTGGGCAGCCCCGAGGAACTGGCCCGCTACCAGGCCGCCGAGATCGTCAAGTGGGCCAAGGTCGTCAAGGACTCGGGCGCCAAGGCCGACTGAAGCTCACCAGCCGGCGCACAACGGGCTGATCAGACCGCCGTGCCGGCCTCGGCGAAGTAGCGCGTCACCGCCCGCGCCAGTTGCTGGCGCGGCGTGCGCTGCAACAGGCACAGCAGGCCGAAGGGCACCTCGGCGGCATGCCGGGCCTGCACGTCCAACACGATGCGTTGCCACAGGCCGGCGGCCATTTCGGCATCGGCCAGCGCGCGGTGGGCGCGGCCGGTGGGCGCAATGCCGTGCCACTGCGCCAGCGTGCCCAGCTTGTGGTTGGGCGCCTGCGGATACAACCGGCGCGACAACAACAGCGTGCAGGCAAACGGCGACTGCACCACCGCGGCGTCGCTGCCGGCCAAGGCATGCTCGTGCTGCCAGAAGCTGCGGTCAAAGCCCGCGTTGTGGGCCACCGCCGGGCAGCCGGCGGTGAACTCAGCCACCTCGCGCATCACCTGATGCGCCGGCGGTGCGCTGTCCAGCATGTGGTTGCTGATGCCAGTGAGCTGCTCGATGAAGGGCGACACCCAGGCGCCGCTGCGCATCAGGCTGGCATAGCGGTCTAGGATGCGTCCGCCGCGCAGCAGCACCACGGCGATTTCGGTGGCGCGAGCGCCCAGCCCCGGGCTCATGCCGGTGGTCTCGAAATCGATGACGGCAACGGTGTCGGACGGATTCATGCCGCCATTGTCGCGGCGCAATGCTGGCAACCCGCGCCGCACTTCAGAGCAACTGCCCCACATCCAGCAGGGTGAGCAGGCCCAGCAGCGCAAACAGCGCGGCGGCCACGCCGTGCACCAGCCGCATCGACAGCCGGCCGGCCAGCTTGTCGCCCAGCAACACCGCCGGCACATTGGCCAGCAACATGCCCACCGTGGTGCCAGCCACCACCGCCAGCAGATCCGGGTAGCGCGCCGCCAGCGCCACGGTGGCCAGCTGCGTCTTGTCGCCCATCTCGGCCAGGAAAAAGGCCACCACCGTGATGCCGAAGACACCCAGCCGGGAGCGGCTGTCGGGTGTGGCCGAGAGTTCGATCTGGTCGGGCACCAGCATCCACACGGCCATCGCCAGAAATGCGCCGCCGATCACCCAACGCAGTAGATCCGGCCCCATCAGCGAGGCCAGCCAGCCGCCCAGCCAGGCGGCCGCCGCATGGTTGACCAGCGTGGCCACCGCAATGCCGGCAATGATGGGCCACGGCCGCCGGAACCGCACCGCCAGCAGCAGCGCCAGCAACTGCGTCTTGTCACCCATCTCGCCCAGAGCGACGATGCCGGTAGAAATCAGGAAGGCTTCCATGGCGCGCAGGGCTTCGGTCTGGATCGGGCCAGCATAAGGACCCAGGCTGTCGCTGCGCTGTCAGCCCGGTCTGGGCAAAATGGGTACGCCTTCGTCAGCCGAAACAGGAGTCACCATGCTGGATGCCGCCGCCATGCAGAAACTGCTTGACCCGATCTTTCCCGGCCTGATGGGCGTGCGCCTGCTGGAGCTGACGCCCGACCGCGTGCTGGCCGAGATGCCGGTGCGCGCCGACCTGTGCACCAGCGGCGGCATCCTGCACGGCGGCGCCTATATGGCCTTTGCCGACACGCTGGGCGCGGTAGGCACGGTGATCAACCTGGGCCAGGGCCAGCGCACCACCACCACCGACTCCAGCACCAAGTTCATCGCCGGCGCCAAGCTGGGCAGCACGGTGACCGGTGAATCCCTGGCCTTGCACCGTGGCCGCAGCACCCAGGTCTGGCAGACCATGATCCGTAACGCCGACGGCAAACTCTGCGCGGTGGTGACGCAGACTCAACTGGTGCTTTGACGCGCCGCGCCGGCGTCCCCAGGCAGCCGGTCGGCACCGATCGAAGACGGGCGCGATGCATGCTTTCCCAAGCTCTCAGCGCGGCGGCGAGGCCTTCAGCCCATAGCGGCTGAACTTCTCCACCACCACGCCGATCTCCTCGGCCGGCAGCAGCCGCGGCCCGCCCAGCGACAGGCACATCACCATCTGCTGAGCCAGCGTTTCAACCTCACGGGCCAGACACATCGCCTAGGCC
>JBBQZM010000228.1:0-5603 GCA_038207685.1 Burkholderiales bacterium | reverse complement strand
CCTTCTTGGCCAGCTCGCCCATCTCCTGCGAGATCTGCAGGACACCCTTCTGGTCGCAGTCGCGGATCACCGGCACGACCAGGCCGTTCGGCGTGTCGGCCGCAAAGCCGATATGGAAGTACTTCTTCAGCACCAGCTGATCGCCGTCGAGCGAGGCGTTGAAGTCCGGGAACTTCTTCAGCGCCGAGACCGCGGCCTTGATCATGAAGGCCAGCATCGTGACCTTCGCGCCCGACTTCTCGTTTTCCTTGTTCAGCTGGACGCGGAAGGCTTCGAGCTCGGTGATGTCGGCGTCGTCGTGGTTGGTGACATGCGGGATCAGCACCCAGTTGCGGTGCAGGTTGGCGCCGCTGATCTTCTTGATGCGGCTAAGGTCCTTGCGCTCGACCGCACCGAACTTCGCGAAGTCGACGTTCGGCCAGGCCAGCAGGCCCGGGAAGGCCCCGCCCGTGGCCGCCGCGGCGGCCGGCGCCTTGGCCTTCTGCGCCGCCGTCTGCACGCTGCCGGCCATCACGCCCTTGACGAAGCCCTGCAGGTCGTCCTGGGTGATGCGTCCCTTCGGTCCGGTGCCCCGCATCTCGGCCAGCGGCACGCCCAGTTCGCGTGCCAACCGGCGGATGCTCGGCGATGCGTGCGGCAGGCTGCCCTTGGCCGCGGTCGGCTCGTGCGCCGCCGGCGCGGCGGCGGGTGCCACGGCAACGGCCGGGGACGCTGCAGTGTTCCCAGCGGGCGCAGCGGTCGCGGGAGCCGGGGCTGGCGCGGCAGCCGGAGCTGGTGCCGGTGCGGGTGCCGCAGCGACTCCTGGCGCGGTTCCGGCGCTGGCCTGCAGCAAGGCGATCAGGCTGCCTTTGGCGACCTTGTCGCCGACCTTCACCTTCAGCTCGGTCACGGTGCCGGCATGCGAAGAAGGAATCTCCATCGACGCCTTGTCGCTCTCGACCGTGATCAGGCTCTGTTCTGCCTTGACCTGGTCGCCCGGCTGGACCAGCACCTCGATGACGCTGACCTCGTCGAAGTCGCCGATGTCCGGCACCAGGATCTGGACCGGGCCGGCAGCGGCTGCGGGCGCACCAACGGGCGCATTAACGGGGGCATTAACGGGGGCATTAACGGGCGCATTGGGTGCAGCAGCCGGTGCTGCTGCGGATGCGGCAGGCGCGGCCGCCGGCGCCGGCGCCGCGGCATCCGCACCCGCCGCCTCCAGCACCAGCACCAGCGTGCCCTCGCCGACCTTGTCGCCGAGCCCGACCTTCATCTCCTTCACCACACCGGCGTGCGACGACGGAATCTCCATCGACGCCTTGTCGCTTTCCACGGTCAGCAGCGACTGGTCGACCGCGACCGTGTCGCCGGCCTTGACCAGCAGTTCGATGATTTCCACTTCCTTGAAGTCGCCGATGTCGGGCACCTTCACTTCGACCAATGCCATGGCCTGTCTCCGGTTGTCGTTGTTCGAGGCTGGGTCAGGCCACCAGCGGGTTGGTCTTGTCGGCGTCGATGCCGTACTTGGCAATGGCTTCGGCGACCTTCGCGGCGGGCACCGTGCCTTCCTCGGCCAGCGCTTTCAGCGCCGCCACCACGATGTAGTGGCGGTTGACCTCGAAGTGCTCGCGCAGCTTGCTGCGGAAGTCGCTGCGGCCGAAACAGTCGGTGCCCAGCACATTGTATGCGCGGCCCTTGGGAATGAATGCGCGGATCTTGTCGGCGTAGTTCTTCATGTAGTCGGTCGACGCGATCACCGGGCCCGCGAAGGCCGCGAGCTGCTGCGTCACGTACGGAACGCGCGCTTCCGCCGTGGGGTGCAGCAGGTTCCAGCGCTCGCAGTCCTGGCCGTCGCGCGCCAGTTCGTTGAAGCTCGGGCAGCTCCAGACGTTCGCGGCCACGCCCCAGTCGGCTTCCAGCAGCTGCTTGGCAGCGATCGATTCGCGCAGGATCGTGCCCGAGCCCAGCAGGTTGACCTGGGGTTGGTCTGGGTTTTTGGACAACGCGGCCACAGCGTCCTGCAGCAAATACATGCCCTTGATGATCTGCGCCTCGGTGCCGGCGGTCAGGCCGGGCATCGGGTAGTTTTCATTCAGCAGCGTGACATAGAAGTACACGTTTTCCTGCCGCTCCACCATGCGCTTCAGGCCGTGGTGCAGGATCACCCCCACCTCATGGGCATAGGTCGGGTCGTAGCTCACACAGTTCTGGATCGTGCCGGCCAGCACATGGCTGTGGCCGTCCTCATGCTGCAGGCCTTCGCCGTTCAGCGTGGTGCGCCCGCTGGTGCCGCCCAGCAAGAAGCCGCGCGCCTGCATGTCGCCGGCGGCCCAGGCCAGGTCACCGATGCGCTGAAAGCCGAACATCGAGTAGTAGACGTAGAACGGCACCATGATGCGGTTGTTGGTCGAATAACTCGTTGCCGCGGCGATCCAGCTGCACATGCCACCGGGCTCGTTGATGCCTTCCTGCAGGATCTGGCCGTCCACCGCCTCGCGGTAGTACATCACCTGGTCCTTGTCGACCGGGGTGTACTTCTGGCCTTCGGGGTTGTAGATGCCGATCTGGCGGAACAGGCCTTCCATGCCGAAGGTGCGCGCCTCATCCACCAGAATGGGCACCACACGCGGTCCCAGCGCCTTGTCGCGCAGCAGCTGGGTGAGAAAGCGCACATAGGCCTGCGTGGTGCTGATCTCACGGCCCTCGGGCGTGGCGTCAAGCACCGCCTTGAAAGTCTCCAGCGAGGGCACGGTGAACTGCTCGTCGCTCTTGGAGCGGCGCTGCGGCAAGTAGCCGCCCAGCGCCTGGCGGCGCTCGTGCAGGTACTTCATCTCCGGCGTGTCGTCGGCCGGCTTGTAGAACGGGATCTTCGCCAGCTCGCCGTCGGGGATCGGGATGTTGAAACGATCGCGGAAGTAGCGGATGTCGTCGTCGGTGAGCTTCTTGGTCTGGTGGGCGGTGTTCTTGCCCTCGCCGGCACGGCCCATGCCGTAACCCTTGACCGTCTTCACCAGCAGCAGTGTGGGCTGGCCCTTGTGGCTGTTGGCCTTGTGGAAGGCGGCATACACCTTGCCGGCGTCGTGGCCGCCGCGGCGCAGGTTCCACACCTCGTCGTCGCTCATCTTGGCCACCAACTCCAGCGTGCGCGGGTCGCGGGCGAAGAAGTTCTTGCGCACGAAGGCGCCGTCGTTGGCCTTGAACGCCTGGTAGTCGCCGTCCAGCGTGTCCATCATGATCTTGCGCAGCGCGCCGTCCTTGTCGCGCGCCAGCAGGTCGTCCCACTGCTTGCCCCACAGCAGCTTGATGACGTTCCAGCCGGAGCCGCGGAACTCGCCTTCGAGCTCCTGGATGATCTTGCCGTTGCCACGCACCGGGCCGTCCAGCCGCTGCAGGTTGCAGTTGATGACGAAGATCAGGTTGTCCAGCTTCTCGCGTGAGGCCAGGCCGATCGCACCCAGGCTTTCCGGCTCGTCCATCTCGCCGTCGCCGCAGAACACCCAGACCTTGCGTTGGCTGGTGTCGGCGATGCCGCGCGCGTGAAGGTACTTGAGGAAGCGCGCCTGGTAGATCGCCATGATCGGACCCAGGCCCATCGACACCGTGGGGAACTGCCAGAAGCCAGGCATCAGCTTGGGGTGCGGATAGCTCGACAAGCCCTTGCCGTCGACCTCCTGCCGGAAGTTCAGCATCTGCTCCTCGCTGATGCGCCCTTCCATGAAGGCGCGCGCATAGATGCCCGGTGCCGAGTGGCCCTGGATGTAGAGCAAGTCACCGCCGTGGCTGCCGCCATTGGCGCTGTCGTCGGCATGCCAGAAATGGTTGAAGCCGGCGGCGAACATGTGCGCCACCGACTGGAACGAGCTGATGTGGCCGCCGAGATCGCCGCCATCGGCCGGGTCATGGCGATTGGCCTTGACCACCAGTGCCATCGCATTCCAGCGCATGTAGGCGCGCAGCCGGCCTTCGAGTTCCAGGTTGCCGGGGCTGCGTTCCTCGTCCATCGGCTCGATGGTGTTGATGTAGGGCGTAGTGGCCGAAAAAGGCCGGTCGATGCCGTTGAAGCGCGCCTCGTCGATCAGCTTCTCCAGCAGGAACTGCGCACGCTCCGGGCCCTCCGCGCTGATCACCGCATCCAGCGCATCCAGCCACTCCCGGGTTTCCTGGGCATCGGTGTCATGGGGATCGAGTGGGTCGAGTGCGGCGTGTGCGGCAACGTGCTTGTGCGTGGCGGACATCGTTTGTCTCCTTGTTCCGTCTGGGTTCAATGGTCGATGGGTCTTTATAGCGCGCCGGAGTGTGGCACAAAAAAGTTCGTATTCCAAATTGCGCGATAGCTTTTCATATTACGATATTTAAACCATTCGACCCAGCTTGCAAGCTGACCTGACCTGGCTGCGATGGCAGGCAGTGGCGGCCGGCCAGCCGGGATAATCGCAGCCATGCCCTCGACCCGACAGAGCCCCGCACCCTACCGGCCGCCGTCCAGCCAGCGCCGGTTGCTGGGCCGCTGGTGGCGGCGGCAATCGCCCGCGCGACAGGACCGCTTTGCCACGCTCGGGCCGCTGGCGTCGGTGCTGCTGTTCCTGGCGGCCATCATTTCGGCCTTCTGGTACCTGCGCAACGAGGAGTTGGAGCGAGAGACTGAATCGGTCAAACGTGATACCGAGATCGCCCAGCAGCAGATCCGGCTGCGCCTGATCGAGAACCAGGAGCAGTTGGTGCGCATGGCGCGCGAGTTCGTCACCCGCGAACTCGATGCCAGCGATTTCACGCCGCAGGCCAGCGCCTTTATCCAGGACCGCCCAGAAATCACCCGCTTCGACTGGCTGGGCGCCGAGCGCCAGCTGCGCGGCCATTACTCGACCCAGCCTGACCGCGAAGAACGCGGCCCCCCGGCATTGGCCAAGGCGAAGGTCGCTGCCGGCAGCGAGACGGACTGGGCCTTCATCGCCGCTCGCGATCTGCGCCAGCCGATCTACTCCCGCGCCTTCAAGGACGCGAACGGCGCGATGGTGTTCCAGATCCATGTGCCGATGTTGCACCGTGGCCAGTTCGCCGGTGCGCTGGTGGCCGACTATGCGGTGGACGTGTTGATGCGCCACTTCGTGCCCACCGATGTGACACGCCGCCATGCGGTGGCGGTGATTGACGAGCGCGAACGGACCATCGCCAGCAGCGTGACGGCGATGCCTGGCGGCGAACTGCGTCGCCCGTCCATCCTGCACGACGTGCCGCTGGCGCCAGCCGCCAACGGCCTGGTGCTGCGCGGCAGCGGCTACCGCACCTCGGTGGGCCTGATCGGCAACACCTTGTTCTGGATGGTGGTGGCGCTGTCGCTGCTCACCCTCTGGATGCTGCTGGGCACTTGGCGCCATGTGCGCCGCCGCAGCCAGATCCAGGGTGCGCTGGTGCAGGAGACCAATTTCCGCCGCGCGATGGAGAACTCGATGCTCACCGGCATGCGGGCGATGGACATCGAGGGCCGCGTCAGCTATGTCAACCCCGCCTTTTGCGCCATGACCGGGTTCACCGAGCACGATCTGATCGGCAAGCTGCCGCCCTACCCCTATTGGCCGGCGGATCGCATCGATGAGAACAGCCGCCTGCTGCAACAGGAACTG
>JBBQZM010000227.1:0-5650 GCA_038207685.1 Burkholderiales bacterium | reverse complement strand
CCGCAGGGGCTCTATCCGGTGACGAATCGATGACCGACACCCCCCCCGAAGCACCTGCGGTGCTCCCCCCAGGGGGCGCCGCCAGCGGCCCGGCAGAGCCGGTTCCGTGGCGGCCACTGGGTCGCCACAGCGTCATCTGTTCGACCGCGACATCCTGGAGAACGCCATGAAGATTCAACGCATGCACCATGTGGCCTATCGCTGCAATGACGCCAAGGCCACCGTGCTCTGGTACCAGCAGCACCTGGGCATGGATTTTGTGCTCGCCATCGCCGAAGACCATGTGCCCAGCACCCATGCACCCGACCCCTACATGCATGTCTTTCTGGATGCCGGCGGCGGCAATGTGCTGGCCTTTTTTGAACTGCCCAACTCGCCGGCGATGGGCCGCGATGCGAACACGCCCGAATGGGTGCAGCACATCGCCTTCAAGGTCGACAACCTGGAGACGCTCAACGCCGCCAAAGCCAAGCTGCAGGCCGCCGGCATAGCTGTCATCGGCCCGACTGACCACACCATCTTCAAGAGCATTTACTTCTTCGACCCCAACGGCCACCGGCTGGAGTTGGCAGTGGACACCGCCACCGCCGAGCAGCAGCAAAAGCTCGACGCGGTGAAGTGGGCGATGCTTGACGAGTGGGCGCAGACCAAGCGCGCGCCGCGCCATGCCGCCTGGATGCACGAGCAGGAACTGACCGCCCCGACCGCTGGCCACTGAGCCACCCGCCGCCGCCGCCATGCTCAGCACCTACACCTACCCGCGTTACGCCTACCACCGCCCGCCCGAACTTGATCAGCCCGCGGCCATCACCCGCCACCCGGTGGTGGTTATCGGCGCTGGCCCGGTGGGCCTGGCTGCAGCGATTGACCTGGCCCAACTGGGCCAGCAGGTGCTGCTGCTCGATGACGACAACACCGTCAGCGTCGGCTCACGCGGGCTGTGTTATGCCAAGCGCGCGCTGGAGGTGCTGGACCGCCTGGGCTGCGGCCAGCCGGTGGTCGACAAGGGTGTGACCTGGAACGTCGGCCGCACCTTCTTCGGCGAGCACGAGGTCTTCAACTTCAACCTGCTGCCCGAAGCCGGCCATGAGCGCCCGGGCATGGTCAACCTGCAGCAGTACTACCTGGAGCAGTACCTGGTCGAGCGCGCGATGGCGCTGCCCAACATCACGCTGCGCTGGCAGCACAAGGTCACTGCCGTCACGCCGCAGGGCGACGGCGCGCTGATCGATGTCGAGACCGCCGACGGCGCCTACCGCCTGCAGGCCGATTGGCTGGTGGTGGCCGACGGCGCACGCAGCCCGGTGCGCCGCCAACTGGGGCTGGACATCGAAGGCAAGGTGTTCCAGGACCGCTTCCTGATCGCCGACGTGGTGATGAAGGCAGATTTCCCCGCCGAGCGCTGGTTCTGGTTCGACCCGCCCTTCCACCCCAATCAAAGCGTGCTGCTGCACCGCGAGGCCGACAACGTCTGGCGCATCGACTTCCAGCTCGGCTGGGATGCCGATCCGGAAGCAGAGAAACAACCCGAACGGGTGATCCCGCGCATCCAGGCGATGCTGGGGCCGGACCGGGAATTCGAGCTGGAATGGGTCAGCGTCTACACCTTCCAGTGCCGCCGCATGCAGCGCTTCCGACATGGCCGGGTGCTGTTTGCCGGCGATGCCGCGCACCAGGTTTCGCCGTTTGGCGCACGCGGCGCCAATTCGGGGCTGCAGGACACCGACAACCTGGGCTGGAAGTTGGCTCTGGTGATTCAGGGCCTGGCGCCAGAAGCCTTGCTCGACAGCTACAGCGATGAACGTGTGGCCGCCGCCGACGAGAACCTGCTCAACAGCACCCGCTCCACCGACTTCATCACGCCCAAGAGCGCGGTGTCCAAGGACTTTCGCAACGCGGTGCTGGGCCTGGCCGGCGCGTACCCGTTTGCGCGCGCGCTGGTCAACTCGGGCCGGCTGTCGGTGCCGGCGCATCTGGGCGACTCGTCGCTCAACACCGCCGACAGCGACGTTTTCAGCGGCACGATGGCGCCCGGCGCGCCGCTGGCCGATGCACCGGTGCAATGGGATGGCCAGGACAGCTGGCTGCTGCGCCACACCGGCAATGCCTTCGTGCTGATGCTGTTTGTCGACAATGCCGCCACGCTCGACGCTGCCACCCGCAGTACCCTCGCCCAGCTGGCTGATGCGGTGATCCCGGTGCGCACCCTGCTGGTCTCAGCCACCCCAGGTGAGGCGCACACCGGCACACAACTGGTGGTTGACAGCCAGGGCCTGGCCGCCCGCCGCTGCGACGCCCGGCCCTGCACCGCCTACCTGTTGCGGCCCGACCAGCATGTGGCCGCCCGCTGGCGTACGCTGGACGGCGCCGCGGTGCGCAGCGCACTGGCCCGCGCCACCGGCCATGCCTGAGAACCCGACGATGACCTTGCTGAACACCCAGCCCAACTTCGGCGAGCCCGGGGCGGCCTACCTCAACGCCTACACACCCGGCGATGACTTCTACCAGGCGCTGATCGACAGCCACCGCGACCTGAGCGACGCGCAAAGCCGCTTGCTCAATGCCCGGCTGATCCTGCTGCTGGCCAACCACGTCGGCGATTTGCGTCTGCTGCGCGAGGCGCTGGGCGCCGCGCGGGCCGGCATCGCGCCCGACTCACCCGCCGCCGAGAGCCCCACCGCATGATCCTGCACACCAACACCACGCACGACCCGAAGCTGCAGAGCTGGGTGGCCTCGGCCAACGCGCCCGACATCGACTTCCCGGTCCAGAACCTGCCCTACGGTTGCTTCCGCCGTGCTGGCAGCAATGAACCCTGGCGCATCGGCATTGCCATCGGCGACCAGATCCTCGACCTCGCCGCCGCCCAGCAGCAAGCGGGCTGGCCGGCTGCGCTGGCGCCGCAGTTGCAGGCGCTGGCCGCCGGCGACCTGAACACGGTGATGGCCGCGCCCAAGCCGGTGCGGCTGGCGCTGCGCCAGGCCTGGTCGGACGCACTGCGCGTCGGCAGCCCCCAGCAAGCCGCGCTGGCCAACTGCCTGGTGGCCCAGGCCGAGGCGCAGCTGGCCCTGCCCTGCCGCATCACCGACTACACCGATTTCTACACCGGCATCCACCATGCCACCGCGGTGGGCAAGCTGTTCCGCCCCGACAACCCGCTGCTGCCCAACTACAAGTGGGTGCCGATCGGCTACCACGGCCGCGCTTCGTCGATCGTCGTCAGCGGCACGCCCATCCGCCGCCCGCTGGGCCAGACCAAGGCGCCCGATGCCGCAGCACCGACTGTGGGCCCCAGCCAGCGGCTGGACGGCGAGCTGGAGCTGGGCGCGCTGGTCGGCCCCGGCAATGCGCTGGGCGAACCGGTGCCGATGGCTGAAGCCGAGGATCGACTTTTTGGCCTGACCCTGCTCAACGACTGGTCGGCCCGCGATCTGCAGGCCTGGGAATACCAGCCGCTGGGCCCCTTCCTGGCCAAGAACTTCGGCAGCACGCTCTCACCCTGGGTGGTGACGATGGAGGCGCTGGCGCCCTTCCGCGCCGCGTTCAGCCGGCCCGACGGCGACCCGCAGCCTCTGCCCTACCTCGACAGCGCGGCCAACCGCGCGTCGGGCGCGATCGACATCCAGCTCAGCGTCTGGTTGCAGACGGCGGCGATGCGTGCGCGCGGCGAGACCCCGGTGCAGCTGTCACAAAGCAACTTCAGCGACGCCTACTGGACGCTGGCGCAGTTGCTGACCCACCATGCCAGCAACGGCTGCAACCTGCAGCCCGGCGATCTGCTGGGCACCGGCACCCAGTCGGGGCCAGCACCGGGGCAAGGCGGCTCGCTGCTGGAACTGTCACAAGGCGGCCAGCAGCCGATCAGCCTGCCCGGTGGCGAGCAACGCCGCTTCCTGGCCGATGGCGACATGCTGATACTGCGCGCGTTTTGCCAGCGCCCGGGTGCGGCGCGCATCGGCTTTGGCGACTGCGCGGGCACCATCCGGGCCGCGCCAGGCTGATAGCACGAGAGGCAGCGCGGTAGGTTGGCGTGAACAGCGTGAACTCCAACGGCAGTCCCCTATCCTCAGGGGCACTTTTGGCATGATCAGACCCCTGCACACCAGGGCTGGAGTTACCACTCCAACCTACCGGGCTTGCTGTTCGCCTCGGCGCCCACAGGGCGGGTTGCGCCCGGCCCGCCCCACGCGAGGGTCACGCAAAGCAGCCCCGCGGCATTGCCAGTTGGATAGGCAGGCGGCAACAGCGCAGGTCACGCAGCGCCTGCCGCACATCAGTCCAGCGTGAGTGCGCGCTGACGCCCTCGCCGGGGATCATCCCCCCGCCGCACCAGGCGAAGCATAAAGCGCGCGGCGCGCGCCAGGGCCTTGTCCAGCGCCACCCGCCAGTCACTCGCCACCGAAGCCACCACCACCGTGCCGGCAACATCGGTCTTGAGCTCGACCTGGCATCGCTTGTCTATGCCACCACGCGGGCCGTTGACGTCCGACAGGCTCACCGTCGCCTTGGGCACCAGCCAGGCAAGACGGCGGAGCACAAAGCGTGTGCGGCGCTGGCTCAGATCCACCAGATCGGCGGCTTGAGCAACACGCGATTTGAAAATGACTTGCATCGGGGCTCTCCTGGGTTGCAGTACGGCCTGACCATAAGACCCCTGACAGTTCTTAAAAAGCAGAATTCAGCGATCCTGAACTTCGCATAAACCTGATTAAGAGATTCGAAGTGCAGCGGGAGTGCGCCATGCACAGCGGAACGCCCCAAGCCCGCTGCACGAGTCCGGGTGCACCCCACGGTCTGCGCGCCAGACTGCGCATCCATCAAAATGGGTTTATGCACCACGCCTGCAAGCTCATCGCCATCGCCTGCCTCAGCCTGCTGCTGTCGGCTTGCGCCATCGGGCCGGAACAGCTTGCTGGGCCGTTGGTTGGCCGCGCCGGCCCCGGCCAGGTGATGCTGCTCGGCGAGGTACACGACAACGCCGCCCAGCATGCGCTGCGCCGGCAAGCGCTGGCCGCGCTGCTGGCGCTGGGCGACCGGCCAGCGCTGCTGATCGAGCAGTTCGACCGCGAACACCAAGCGGCGATCGACAAGACTGTGCGTGACAGCGCCGAGCTGCCGCTGGCCGAGCGCGTGGAGGCGCTGGTCGCCGCCGGCGGCCAGGGGCCGGGATGGCAGTGGGACTTGTACCGGCCCTACATCGCGCTGGCGCTGCAGCATGGCCTGCCCATCGTGGCGGCCAATGTCTCGCGGGCCGAGGCCCGGCGCGTCATCCACCTCGGCCTGGCCGCCACCGGCTGGACCGAGCCCGTGCCCGAGGACATCAACCGCGCGCAAACCGCAGCGATCGAGTCCAGCCATTGCGGCCAGGTCGATGCGGCGCTGGCTGCACGGCTGGCCCGCGCCCAACTGGCGCGTGACCAGTTCATGGCACAGCAGATCGAGCGCCACGCCGCACGGGGTGTGCTGCTGCTGGCCGGCAACGGCCATGTGCGTACCGACATTGGCGTGCCACGCTGGTTGCCGCCGGATCTGCGGGCGCGCAGCCGCTCGGTGGGCTACCTGGAGCCCGGCGATCGCCGCACGCCCTATGACGCCGTGGTTCTCACCGCGGCGCAGCCGCGCGTCGACCCCTGCAGCACGATGCGCCCGC
>JBBQZM010000226.1:0-5803 GCA_038207685.1 Burkholderiales bacterium | reverse complement strand
GAAGATCCCCCGCCCGCAGCTCTACGCCGGCATCCTGATCTTTGCCACGGTGGGTGTCTATGGCATGCGCCAGAGTGCTTTTGATCTGTTCCTGATGTACGGCGTGGGCCTGGCCGGCGTGCTGATGCGGCGCTTCGACTTTCCCACCGCGCCGGTGATCGTCGGCCTGATCCTGGGCCCGCTGGCCGAAGCCCAGTTGCGCAACGCGCTGTCGATCGGCGAAGGCCATTGGAGCGTGTTTCTCACCCGCCCGATGTCGGCCACGCTGCTGGCGGTGGTGCTGGCGGTGCTGGTGGTGCCGCGGTTTCTGGCCTGGCGCAATCGCGTCCGGCGGGGCGGCTGAGCGGCTCTCGGCTGCGATCCACTGGCGACTGCCGCAGGCTGCGGTCGTCCTGACTTCGATTCGTGGGGGTTGACCGCGCGAGCCAATGCATCGTAATTTCTGCCGATGCTGCCGGAAAACCGAAGTGACATTCTGAGCAGGCCGATCAACACCTGAGGTAAATCATGGCCATGCTCCGCTGTATCGCTGTCCTGAGTCATCAATCCACAGCCCGTCGGCAGCGCCGACACGGGCCACGACAGGCGCTGGCGCCGCTGGCGATGGCGCTGGCCACGTTGTTGGGGGCCGGCATGCAGCCGGCCGGCGCTGTGGTCATGGTGAACGGCAGCTTCGGTGTCTACCCGGTCAACATCGCGATCGGCCCAGGCGATACCAACTTGCTGGGCAATACGCTGGGCTTGGGCGGTTCGGGCACTGCCGATCTGCTGGTCGATGGCGGTTCGGTGCTGTCGGCAGCGTCGATCCGCTTTGCCGACGGCGGCACCGGCGTGGCCACCGGGCTGTTCACCGGCGCCAGCACGCGGGTCAACCTCACCGGCAACGGCAATACCAACCGTTTGGAGCTGGGCGCCTGGGGTCGGGGCACCTTGACGGTGTCCGACGGTGCCACGCTGGACGGCCGAGCCAACAGCGCCGACTGCCTGCTCGGCGCGAGGTGGTGCCACAACTTCATCGGCAATGCCGCCGGCAGCGACGCCACGCTCACGATCACCGGTGCGGGGTCAAACGCCAGCTTTCTGCGCGCCTTTGTCGTCGGTGGTCTGGCGGTTTTTCGCCCGCCGATCGAGAATTTCACCTTCGGCACGCCTGGCGGCAGCACCCGTGGCGTCGTCAACGTGCTGGCGGGTGGCTCGCTGACCACCGACGGCGGGCAGATCGGGGCCGGGCCCGGCGGCAGCAGTCCGCAGGGAAATGAACGCAGCTTTGCCGATGTGACGGTAAGCGGCGCCAACTCGGTCTGGCGCGTCAGCGGCAGCGTGATGGACAACACGGGCGCCTTCGTCAGCACCGCCACCCACCGCAATGCCTGGGCCACGCTGACCGTCAGCGACGGCGGGAAGTTATGGTTTGACGGCCGCGCCGGCTTCTACAACGGTATCAACCTCACCGGCGGCGGCGGCCGCAGCGATGCCCTGGTCAGTGGCACCGGCTCGCAGATGCTGTTCACCGGTGACGCAGGCGTACTGCAGGTCGGGCGATCGAACGGGACGGCCAACCTGTCGGTGCTGGCGGGCGGCATGGTCAGTGGCCTGTATTACCTGTCGGTTGGCCGCGACGGTTCTTCGGGCGACCTGCTGATCGATGGTGCCAATTCCATGGTGCGCGTCAACGGTACGGCCTCGGCAGTGGCGAACGGCAACAGTGCGCCGGGCTTCGTCGACATCGGCCGCAACGGCAGAGGCACGGTCACGGTCAGCGGCGGCGGTCAGTTGCTGGTCGAGGCCAATCAGGGCTTGACCAACGGCACCGGCATGAACCTGGGCCGCGACGCGGCCTCGTCGGGCACGCTCAACATCATCGGCGCGGGCTCGGTGGTGAAGTTCAGCACAACCTCGGTGCTGCCGGATGGTGGCCCAGGCGAGACCGGCAATCCCGTGGTGCGCATCGGCCGCGACGGCAGCGGTGTGCTCGCCATCAGCGGCGGCGGCAAGCTGTTGCTCGAGGGCGGTGCCCACTCCACGCCCGTCGACCGTCGCAGCACCGCGCTCTACATCGGCGGTGTCAGCGACACCAGCGTCGGCGGCCGCGGCATTGCCAGCGTCAGCGGCGCCGGCTCCGAGATCCGCCTGACCGGCGAGGACACCTTCATCGGCGTAGGCATCGGGCCGCAGAGCAACGGCCAGCTCAGCGTGAGCAACCAGGCCAGCGTCAGCGGCATCGGCATGAACGTGGGTCGCTCGGGCGGCGTGGGCGTGCTCAAGGTCGACAACGCCACGTTGAATTTCAG
The DNA here is from genome assembly GCA_038207685.1 of Burkholderiales bacterium. Taxonomy (GTDB): domain Bacteria; phylum Pseudomonadota; class Gammaproteobacteria; order Burkholderiales; family Burkholderiaceae_C; genus Pseudaquabacterium. Next base: position 3,512 of record JBBQZM010000226.1, on the reverse strand, counting down.
TGGCCAGCAGACCGCAGGCAACCTGGCCGGCGGCTACCTTGCCATCGGCAACGGCGGCGGCATCGGCGTCGCGCAGATTGGCAATGGCAGCGTGGTCACGCTGAGCAACCTCGGCAGTTCGGGGGCGGGCCTAGCGGTCGGCGGCTCGAGCACCTTTCCAGGGGGCGACGGCAGCCTGACGCTATCGGGCGGCTCGCGCATCGGCGTCGTCGCCGCGCCGGGGCTGGCCGGCGTCGCTATCGGCCGCGAGGGCTCGGGCTTCCTGCGCATCAGCGGTGGCAGCAGCCTCGACATCGGCGACGGCGTGATGGTGATCGCCCGCAACAGCGGCAGTGACGGCACGGTGATCGCCTCCGAAGGCTCCAGCATCACCGCCGGCTGGCTGGGCGTGGGCGCCCGCAAGACTGCCACCGGCAACGAGGACGGCGGCACCGGTACCTTCGTGCTGATCAACAGCACGCTGACCGCCAGCGAGATCGTCGTCGGCACCAATGGCTTCCTGGGCGGCAGCGGCACCATCAACGGAAACGTCACCAACCGCGGCATCTTCGCGCCGGGCAACTCGCCGGGCACGATGGAGATCACCGGCTCGTTTGTGGCCGCGGCCGGCAGCCGCATGATCCTGGAAGTGGAGAGCGACGGCCAGGGCGGCTTCAATACCGACCAGGTGATTTTCGGCGCCGGGCAGACCTTGGATCTGGCGCAGCTGAACGTCGAGTTCCGTTTCCTCGGCACCACCGACCCGGTGGCCTTCCAGGCCAGCGGCGGCGGCGCAGGCTTTGGCGTCGACACCTTCTTCCAGCAGCGCCAGGACGGCGGCGGCACCAGCGGCCTGGCGCCCGCAAGCTTCGCCACCGCCAGCTTCAGCGCCACGGCAGAGGCCTACACCATCAGCAACTTCAGCTTCAGTGCCACCCAGGGCGCGAACTTCACGGCCACGCCGGTGCCCGAGCCCGGCAGCGCGGCGATGCTGTTTGCTGGTCTGGCGGCGCTGGGTTGGCTGGCCAGAAGGCGCAGCGCCTGACTTGGCGGCGGCGGCGAGCGCCGGCTGCGCTCAGTCCTTGGCGCCCATCGCCAACGCCCGCTGCCGCTGGGCTTCATCGGCTCCAGATGCGTCCAGCGGCCAGCCCTGCAGATGGCGCTGACTGAGGTCGGCCAGCGCGGCTATCCAGTCCGGCCGGGCGTTCAGGCAATCGATGAAGTCGAAGCGCTGCCCGCCGGCGGCCAGGAAGGCGTCTCGGGCCTCCATCGCGATCTCTTCCAGCGTTTCCAGGTTGTCGGCGGCAAAACCCGGGCAGATCGCGTCGATGCGTTTGACGCCCTGGGCGGCCAGCAGCTTGAGTGTGGGCTCGGTGTAGGGCTCCAGCCACTTGGCGCGCCCCAGCCGGCTCTGGAAGGTGACGAGGTATTCGTCCTGGCTCAGCCCCAGCGCTTCGGCCAGCAGACGCGCGGTCTTGTGGCATTCGCAGTGGTAGGGGTCGCCCAGCGCCAGGCTGCGCGCCGGCACGCCGTGAAAGCTCATCACCAACTTTTCGCCGCGACCGTGCTGCGTCCAGTGCTCCTGCACGCTGGCGGCCAGCGCTTTGATGTAGCCGGCATCGTCATGGTAATGGTTGATGAAACGCAGTTCCGGCGGGCGGCGCGAGCGCTTGACCCAGGCCGCCACCGCGTCGATGGTGCTGGCAGTGGTGGCTGCGGCGTACTGCGGGTAGAGCGGCAGCACCAGCACACGGGTGGCGCCCTCGGCCTGCAGTGCATCCAGCACGCTGGCCATCGCCGGTTGGCCATAACGCATGGCGTGGCGCACGATCACCGACTGGCCGCGCTGGGCCAGCTCGGCCTGCAGCGCCTCGGCCTGCCGCACCGTCCAGCGCAGCAGCGGCGAGCCGCCGTCGGTCCAGATCGCCGCGTACTTGGCGGCAGACTTGGCCGGCCGGGTGCGCAGGATCACGCCATGCAGGATCAGCCACCACAGCGGCCGCGGGATTTCGACGACCCGCGGATCCCACAGGAACTCGGCCAGGTAGCGGCGCAGCGCTGCCGGCGTGGGCGCGTCGGGCGTGCCCAGGTTGACCAACAGCACGGCGGTGCGCTGGGCGCTGCCGTGACGAAACAGGGGTTGGGCGGCAAATGTCATCGGCGCGCATTGTCCGCCAAGGCCAAAACCGGATGCGGCGCCCGGCCAAGGCAGGCCGGCACTTCGGCGCGCACCCGTTCGGCGACAAGCGGCTTGGGCCCGTCAGCGACGAAAGGCGCGACGAAGCCCGATGGCGCGGTGCGATGAACGTCTTCAGGCGCGCTGTCGGCCGAGCACACGAAGGCCGGCACATCGGTCAGGCCGGGCAGGGCACGCCGGCGGGGCAGCAGACGATGGCCCGTGGTGTCGGGCAGGTGGGCGTCGATCACCAGCGCATCCGGCCGCCAGCGGCTGGCCAGAGCCAGCACCTCGGCGCCGTTTTCGGCGGTGCGGACGTCGATCAGCACAGCGTCGGCGAGAGCGTGGCAGAACAGCAGCGCACAGACCCGGTCATCCTCGACATACAGCAGCCGCAGCGGTTCCTGCGCGGCTGCTATCCAACCCTGTTTGCTTACGGCCGATGCGGCACCGTATCGATAAAGTGCTGCAGCTCGAATCGAACGCAAGGCGCCGTGGGATCGGCGGGCGAGCCGCCCAGCCCGATGACGCCTGAGCCGTGCAGAGTGCAACTGCTGCGCTTGAGGCTGACGACCTCCTCACCCTCGCCAAAGCGCACATAGGTGCCGTTGTAGCTGAGGTCGGTGAGCTGGAACATGCCGCCATGCCAATCGACCCGTGCATGTGAGCGCGAGACCCGGCTGTCATCGACCCGGAAATGCGCCTGCGGGCTGCGGCCCAGCACCACCGGCATGCGCTCGCCGCCGAACACCTCGGTCAGATCCAGCCACTGCAGGCGCACCGCCTCGGGCTCGATGGTGCTGGCCACCGCGCCAAACTGGGTCGGGGGCAGATCCAGCACGCCGCGCCGGCCGCCCAGCACCTGCACCTGCACGGGCTCGGCACGGCCGCGCAAGTGCATCCAGCCCAAGGAGCGGAAGCGTCGCGTCTGTTCATCGGTCAGGCCATGGAGCACTTGCTCGGTGATCAGGGTTTCGTTGTCGCCGGCATGGTCGATCAACCTGGCCGCCACGTTGACCGCATCACCGAAGCAGTCGCCGCCCATCTCGACCACCTCGCCGCGCGCCAGCGCCACCTGCAGCCGCAGTCCGCGCAGGCCGGCCGAAGCGCCACGCTCACTGCCCTGCTTGACCAGTTGCTCCAGCGCCAGGTGCATCTGCTGGGCTGAGCGCATGCCCTCGGCCGGGCTGCTGAAGACCGCCATCAGGCCGTCGCCCAGGGTCTTGATCAAGTTGCCACCGCAGGCCGGCACGGCCCGCGACAAGGCGGTCACGGTATGGGTGACGACCGAGGTGGCTTCGGCATTGCCCAGCGTCTCGTAGAGGGCGGTGGAGCCCCGGAGATCGGCAAACAGGAC
>JBBQZM010000225.1:0-5805 GCA_038207685.1 Burkholderiales bacterium | reverse complement strand
TGCGTCATGGCGCGCTTGCTGCGCTGGCGATAGGCCTGCTGGCGCTGCGCAGCGGTGATGGCCTGCTTGGCCCAGGCGGGCTGGCTGGGGATATCCTGCGGCGCGCTTGCTGCATGCAGCGCGCTCGTGCGTGCAGTGGTGGCCGGTTTAGTCGCACTCATAGGTCATCCAGGCCGTCACGCGTTATGCGCGTCACGCGTGGGGCCGGACGGTGCGGCGCCCTCGGTGTCGCGCATCGATTTGCTGGCCTTGAGCTCGATCTTGTGGCTGCTGTGCACGATGCGGTCCAGGATGGCGTCGGCCAGGGTCGGATCGTTGAGATAGGTGTGCCAGGCCTTGACGGGTAGCTGGCTGGTGATCAAGGTCGAGCGCGCGCCGATGCGGTCGTCCAGCAGTTCCAGCAGGTCGTTGCGCTCGGCCGGGCCCATGGGGGAAATTGCGAAGTCATCGATGACCAGCAGATCCAGCTTGGCCAAAGCGGCCAGCCGCCGGGCGAAGCTGCCGTCGCCGTGTGCGACCTGCAGCTCGTCGAACAGCCTGGCCGCGCGCACGTACAGCACCGAGAATCCGCTGCGCGCAGCCTGGTGCGCCAGGGCACAACCCAGCCACGTCTTGCCGCTGCCGGTGGCACCAGTGATCAGCAGATTGCGCGCATGGCGCAGCCAGTCGCCGCCGGCCAGCGTGGTGATGAGGCCGCGGTCCAGGCCCCGGCTGGTGCGCCAGTTGATGTCCTCGATGCAGGCTGCGCTGACCTTGAGCTTGGCAGCCTTGAGCAGCCGTTGCACGCGCCGGTCGTCGCGCCAGGCGACCTCGCGCTGTACCAGGAGCGTCAGCCGCTCGTCGAAGCTCAGGCCGGCTGGCGCCGTGCCGTCCACGATCAGACTGAAACGCCGTCCACGATGGGCTGAAATACGCAGTACGGGATGGTGTAGCGAGTCTGGTGCCCTTTCATTCGCTGGCTTTCAACTTGGTGCTGAACCACCGAGACGCCGGTCGAACATAGCCGCTGTTGCGGGTGGAATTCATGCTCCCAGAGATGATCGGCGTGCGGCATCCTTGTCTCACACACATTTACCGTGTTCGACTCTCATCGCGCTATCAACAACAATTGAAACCAGTCTACCCCTGCCTGAAATGGAGCTGAAACGCGGGCTCGCCACACTTCTTTCATCGCATCGAACGTTCATCCCGAACCCGGCGAAATATGGAAGATATTGAACATGAACATGACCCTCCGATCAATCCGCGCCTTGGCCTTGGCCGGTGTCGCGCTCACGCTGGCCACGACGGGCCGGGCGGCGATCACCGCCAACGCACTCACCGCCAACGCGCTGACCGCCAACGCGCTCACCGCCAACGCACTCACTGCCAACGCACTCACTGCCAACGCACTCACCGCCAACGCGCTGACCAACAACGCACTCACGAACAACGGCCTGAGCGCCCACGCACCCGCGACTGCGACGGCCGCGCCCGTTGGCGCCTATACCCCGGGCCTGAGCTGGAAGCTTCAGGGACCACGGCTGGACTCGAATGTAGGCGGCGGCCACTGAGCCACGGCATCGGCCATGTCGCAGCGACGGTCCGTCCTTGCTCTCTGGCTTGCCGTGCTCGCGAGCACGGCAGCAATGCCGGGGGTGGCAGCTGCCACCCCCGCCGAGGTGCCCTCGCGTGTCGGACGCGTGGCCGGAAGCTCGATCGAGATCGTGAACATCGCCGGGCAGCGACGCCACGGTCTGGCGCTGGCCGGCGCCGAGTTCATGCTCGGCCGCGGTGAAGCTGCGGCGAGCACGCTGCGCTTGCGCATCGTCTCGGTCGTGGCCGACCGGGTCGATGGCGTTTTCCTCCACGAGGTGGAGGCGCTCGATGCCTCGGGCGCGTGGCAGAACATTTGCGCTCCCGATCGCGAGCAGCGCCGCTTGGCGTTGTTCATCGAGGGCCACGACCTCCCAGACGGTCGGCAGGTGCCCGTGCCCGGCGAGGTGTCCATCACATGCACGGCCGGCGTCCAGGGCAAGTGCCTGCGCGCCGGTTACGTCCCCTGGGACGATCGGCACGGCCCCGGCACCGGCGCAGCGCTCTTCCAGACGTGCACGCGGATGTACCGCGCGGATTACTGCGGCGACGGTATCGGCTGGACACGCAACGGCATGACCATCGACCTCTACGACATTCACGGCATCCAGCGCCCCGAAGAGCCCGCCTCCATGCCGTTCGAAGCGGGCTGGGGCCCGGATGGTGCCACCTGCGTGCACCACACCCGAGTGATCGAGCGCGGGGGCGTCGACGCGCTGCTGGCCCAATGCCCCCGCCTCGCACTGGTGCCGTCCGGCGCGCAGTGCACGCCGTCGACTGCGGCGCGTGGCGCCTTGATGTTCAATCGTTCGCACGACGACGCGCCATGAGCGCCTGGCCCTTCCCACCCATGACCTGAAGCTCGGCGGTCCGCAGCTTCAAACGCCGCCGCGGCGGCGGCGGATCGTCCTGACAGCGCATGCTCCAGTTCAGACACGGCAGCGTCGCGCGCGTGACCCGAGCCGCAGACCGATCATGACAAAGCCCCGCGAACCGTCACCGGCACATGGCCAAGGCCGCTGCGTTGCAGCCAAGCGAAGACCGAGTCGACCGTCACCGTCTCGATTCGGTCCGAAAAGCGCTTCACGTTCGGGTGGTCGTCGAACGCAACGTTCTCGGCCGTTGCCCTCGCGCCGAGGCGCGTCAGCGGGCCAAGCGTCAGCGGCGCGGGCTCGTAGCCCTGCAGCTGCATCCAGTCCTGTGCGTGTCGGCGATCGGGAATCGTCGGGTCGGCCGCCCCCGTGAGTGTCTCGACTGCCTATTGATTGCTCTGCTGATAGGTCTGGCCCGAGGCATACGCGACCATGCTGTAGCGCACCTCGTTCAGCGGCAGCAGCCGCGACTGGAGTTCAGGCGTGAGCGCGACGAAGGCCGCCTCAAAACGATGCGGTCGGTCCAGAAAGAACTCACCGAGCCCCTGGCGATACAGCGCTGAAGTCGCCGTGCCGCAGTGGTTCAGCCTGTGCAGCACGCGCCACACCGGCTTGGCGCCGCCCGTATCGAGATACGCGAAGCCGAGGTGCGAGTAGTTCAGCCGATACGCACTGAGGTCCTGACCGGCGCGCGCAAGCATCACGACGTTCGCGCCGCTCGCGTCGAGCGCCTTCGCGGTCGCGACCGCCAGCGCCATGCCTTCCGAGACCGCCTGCGGATCGGCCGCCTTCTGTTCGCAGGCCTGCCCGGCCTGCGCCGAGGTGGTGAGGCAGGTGGCCGTGACGAGCAGCAGCGCGACACTCGATTGCCGGCTCATCGCGTCACACGCTCGTTGTGCAGCAGCGCCGCACCGATCTCGTTCGGGATGAACGCGATCACCTGCCCCGCGACCGACAACACGTTGCCTGCGGCGACCGCCGTCACGCCGGCGACCGCGCGATCGCTGGAGGTCGCGTAGGCTGCCAGCCCCGCCGTCGGGCTCATCGTCATGCTGCCGATCCTGACGCTCGACGAGGCGCGGCTGAGCCCGTCGCACGGCTACATCTTCAATCGCCGCTGGCTCGGCCCCCACGAGACTATTCTGGGCATCGCGTGGAAGTTCGCGCGCATGAATGCGCTGCCGGGCCACATCGTGGCCAAGCAGCTTGCGCTGCGAACGATCAACCCGTATGAAGGTATTCCGCCCACCGCCGGCCATGTTGCCGTCTCAGTGCTGGCCCGGGCCTTCGCGATTCCCAGGAAGACGTTGAAGGATGGCCTGTGCGGGACCGATGGTGGTCAGAAGATGCACGATCAACTTCGCTTCTGCACAGCCTGAATTACGTTGGCGTAACACGGCGTGACCTGATTAGAAAGATGCTTCAGCTCTCCCAGGTAGCTCATCCTATGAGCTACATGTCGTGGAAGATATCGGTACCGCAACCGGAGTCGACCATGGCCATGAACAGAGTGCAGTTCCAACACGGGCTGCCAATGATCGAGTTTTTCGAGACCTACGGTACCCAGGCTCAGTGTGAAGCCGTCGTGCGGGAGTGGCGTTGGCCCAGCGGGTTCGTTTGCCCTCGTTGCCCACAACCTGAGATCAATCACGTCGAGTTTCGTCGTGCTTCCCGGCTGTACTTTCAGTGTTGCGTATGTCGCTACCAGTGCAGCTTGGTTGCCGGAACCATTTTTGAGTCCAGCAAGCTGTCGCTGCCCAAGTGGTTCGTCGCCATGCATCTCATCACGCAGGCGAAGAACAACGTCTCCGCCTTGGAGCTCAAGCGTCATCTGGGCGTTTCCTATCCAACAGCATGGCTGATCAAACACAAATTGATGGAGGTCATGCGCCAACGCGAAGAGTCCCGCCAGCTCACCGGGCGGGTGGAAATCGACGATGCCTACCTCGGTGGCGAGTACCACGGGGGCAAGCCAGGACGCGGCTCACCAAACAAAGTCCCCTTCGTTGCAGCGGTGCAGACCACTGAGTCAGGCGCCGCTGTAGTGGCTTGCTTTTCTGCACGCCCGTTCACCAAAGAATCCATCGACGAATTTGCGGCCCGAAGCTTGGTTGCGCCGGCCACGCTGGTCAGCGACGGACTGGGCTGTTTCACAGCTGTTAGCGCTCAGGGCATCCATCATGAACGACACGTCACTGGCGGCGGCGCGAAGTCCGTAAAGAGCCCGCACTTCTTGACCATCAACACAGTTCTGGGAAACCTCAAAACCTCGCTGGCCGGCACGTATCACTCGTATGACTTCGCGAAGTACGCTCACCGCTACCTTGCGCAGGTTCAATACTTGTTCAACCGCAGATTTGACCTGCGCGCGATCCTGGTGAGGCTTGCTAGAGCGGCCTGCGACACGAAGCCATGCTCTTTGAAAGCGATTTCGGCGGCTGAGGTTTCTTGCTAATCAGGTCCCGCGTTGCAGATCACCGGTGCCCGGGAAAACCAAGGACAACGGCGCCCGGCTATCCGGCTGGCGCCACGGGCATTGCACGGGGTTGCAGCGTCAGACCTGGCGTCTTGGCCCTTGGCTGGCTCGGGATATGGAGTAGGCGTCACACCACCGAAGGCTGAATGCTGCGGCCCATGAAGGGTGCGACGACCCACAAATATTTGAAACGCGGAGACTCAGATCCTGAAGTTGCAGTGAAACCGACCTAAGCGACAGTGACTCCACTAACACCATGGAATCACTCAAATGCCCACTACAACTTTCGCCGTTTCCGCCAAACTCCGCGAGGCCACATCCATCAGATTTACCTTCGGGAAACCAGCGCGCCCACCGCTGGCTGCTCAAGGCCAGGCCCACCCTCAACCCCTGTTTCGAGAACCTTTGCGCATGCAAACCCGCTCCGCTGTCTCGGTGCCGCTATTCGGTCTCTTGGTGCTCTGACTACCTTCCCCGCGAAGCATAGAGGCGACCTGTCTGGCTGAATAGCCCTGGCACACGCCGCCAGATGAAAATTACAAACTCCCGGTCGCCCGTGCATCGCCAAGCGCCGCCTAATCGGGTAGCCAGGAGTTTCTAACTCCCGGCGCCCTCACCACCCACCGTGCGGGTCCGCAGTGGGCGGTTCAACAAGTCGGCTCGCTCGACGAAGCGCTTTCTCAAGTCGTGTAACCCTGTGCCTTGCACCACAGGTCTTTAACGCTGACCAGACCTTGCGCCTTCAACCACGCGTTGGACAGTGCCTGTTGCACCGCCGGGGTTCTCGCCATGTGCCAATAGCTCTTGCTGCTGACGCCATGCTGGATTGCCGTCTTCAGGCTAACGCCCAAGGCCAGCAAGTGCCTGATCTTGGTTCGCGGC
>JBBQZM010000224.1:0-5809 GCA_038207685.1 Burkholderiales bacterium | reverse complement strand
GAACGCCATGCGCTGCAGCCTGCGGCGAAGTCGATGCTGGGCAGCAGCGTTCGCCGCATCGAACACTACGGCAGCTTCGCCTGCCGCAACGTCAATGGGCGCGACGGCGGGCGGCGCAGCCAGCATGCCACGGCCGACGCGTTGGATGTGGCTGGCTTCGTGCTGGAAGACGGCCGACGCATCACGGTCGGTTCGCATTGGCGCGGGGACGATGAACGCTCGGCCTTCCTGCGGCGCATTCACCAACAGGCCTGCGGCTTCTTCGACAGCGTCTTCGGGCCCGAGTACAACGCCGCGCACGCCGACCACTTTCACCTGGACCGCGGGCCGTATCGCCTGTGTCGTTGAGCCGTCTACCGCTTCGCAGCGATGCCGGCGCAGCATGACGGCACGGCCTGGCTTTGGTGGCCGGCCGCAGCAGCTGCAGCGCCGCCAGCACCGTGACGGCCCGGCGCCCGGTGGTGCGCAGCAACTCGCGCAGGAACGGGTGGCGGCGCGCCGCGTGGCCTGGGCAGTGAAGGCAGATCGGGTGCAGGCAAGTCACGCCGGCACTGGCGCAGCCGGCATGTGTAGGCATCGTCCGACCCTTGGCCGCGTCGTCTGCCGACAGACAGCTGTCCGCCTAGCGCCCACCATGGGTGGATGGTTGCAGCCGTTCGGCGCACCGGCTTCCAGCAAGCCGGGATCGGGCGGCCACAGCCTCATGACGCGGCACAACCGGCGTTTCTACAGACCGGACACAGGCGCGGCATCCCGTTCAAATGTTGTCCAAAGGATATGCACATGAAAACCACTCTTCCTACCTCCCTGAAGACATCCGCGCTGATGGCTGCGCTGGTCCTGGCGCTGCCACTGGCCGCTCACGCCGCCGACAAGACGGCCGCCGCGCCCGACGCTAACCGCAGCGCCTATGGCGCCTACAGCGACCGCGCCAACATGAAGACTTCCAGCGTTGACCGCAAGGCGCTGCAAGACTCCTTGAAGAAGGGTCAGTCGGTTGCGGCCATCAAGGACAAGATCGCCAGCATGGGCTGGAAGATCACCGCCACCAATGATGCCGAGGCCGATTACATGGAGTACGAGGTCGTCAAGGGCAACTACAGCGCCGAGGTGCAGATCGACGTCGACAAGGCCACCAAGATGGCGACGAAGGTCGACGTGGCGAACAATCTCTGGCGCGCCGACAGCACGAAGGCCGCGATGAAGGGCCAGCCGTTCACGCTGGTGACCAGCGGCGACTACAGCGAGCGCAAGTACATGAAGGCCTGGTCGGGCGAAAAAGACATGCTTGAGAAGGCGCTGGCGAAGGGCCAGACGACCGACTACTACAGCAAGAAGCTGGCCGAGATGGGCTACCAGGTCACCTCGACCAACGACCGCGAGAAAGACTACCTCGAGTACGAGGTCGTCAAGGGCCGCAACAGCTACGAGGTGCAGATCGACATGGACGCGAAGACCGGCCGCTCCAAGAAAGTCGACGTGACGACCAATATGTGGGAGTCGGAAGCCACCGAGCGCGCGCTGGAGACCACCAAGCGCTGAAGCCACGTGGCCCCCGCAGGCGCGACGCCGCATCATGTGGCGTGCGCGCCAGCGGCTTCCGCCCTAACGCCGGCCCAGAGAGTCCGGCGTCTTCACGTCCGCGGGGCGCGATGCCTCCATCGCGGCCCGCCGGGCCCGGCGACCTCCAACGGTGCAGGTGATGCCGGCGCTGCAGCCATGCGCCCGGTCCAGAAAATTTGAGCCAACGTTCGCCACCGCACAGTACTTCGAGGCGCAAGGACCTAAGCTGATCACCGCAAACTGGGCAAACAGCTTGCCATTCGTTCCTTCCTCAGTAACCGCCAACATGGCAGAAAGCATTCATGAATCGCATCATCTGGATCGTCGGCGCCGTGGTCATCGTTCTGTTCGTTTTGGGCTACTTCGGCCTGCGCTGACGCGACGCTGGCCGGCACGGGATGCCGATGCAGGATTCCTGCGGCGGTCACCGACAAGATGCTTTGTGGCCTGTCGCCACCAGCGGTTGCGGCCTTGAACGTGCGACACCGCGCCGACAGGCCTTGGCGCATGGTTCAGCCACGCACCTCGCAGTGGCGCTGATGCCACCCTCACGATCCCGCACAAGGACGCACCATGAACAAAGATCAGATCAAGGGCAGTGTCAACAAGACCACCGGCTAGGCCAGCAATGCCAAGCGCATCGTGGGCGATGTCAAGGCCGCGTAGAAGAGCGCGACCATGATGCCTTGAACTTGTTGCCGCAGCGCGGTCGCCGGCGAGTGGCCGATAACGGAATGGCCAGGTGCGTCTCACCGCGAGCAGTGTTCACCCAGCACACCAGAACGCCGGGTTCGGCTGCTGAAATGGTGCATCCTGTTGAGCGTACCCGGCACTTCCAGGGCCGGGTCGACAGCGGCATTCTGTCATGAACATGCCACTGAACCCGCCGATGATCGCAGCCGCAGGTTTGCCGCCAGGTCCGATATTGATCGAGTTGCTGAACAGCGAATGCTTCTGTATCAGTCTGGATGAATCGGCACTGCGCCAGGCATTGGAGTCGGAGATCGGCGAGCCGGGTTTGTTCGGTCTGATCCAGCAGCGCTGCCCTTACCTGTTCGCAGCGCGCCCGGTCTTTCTGTCGCACGAACACGCGCTGCGAATGGCCCAAGTGGTTCGGGCCATCGAGTCGGTGGTTGCACTGCCGGCCTATCGCGACGAAGTTCTGGCCACGGCTCCCGCCATTGCGCGCCACGATCCCGGTGGTGCCAAGGGCGTGTTCTTCGGCTACGACTTTCATGTCACTGAGGGCAACTTCGGACTCATCGAGATCAACACCAATGCGGGCGGAGCCATGCTGAATGCGGTGCTGGCACGGGCACAGCGCGCTTGCTGCGCCTCCGTCGCAGGCCTCTGGTCGCCTTCGGCCGCAGCCGGTAATTTCGAAGACGACATCGTGGCGATGTTTCGGGCCGAGTGGTCTCTCTCTCGGCAAAGCCGCCCCTTGCGCAGCGTCGCCATCGTGGATGAAAGCCCCGCGCAACAGTACCTCTACCCTGAGTTTCTGCTGTTCCAGAGACTGTTCCAACGGCACGGGGTGCAAGCGGTGATCGCTGGCCCCACCGAGTTCAGTTTGCGCGACGGCGTGCTCTGGCATGGTGATGTGGCCATCGACCTGGTCTACAACCGCCTGACCGATTTCTCGCTGGCTGAGACCGCCAACACAACGCTGCGCGAGGCCTACCTTGCCCACGCCATCGTCCTCACGCCACACCCGCAGGCGCATGCGCTGTACGCGGACAAACGCAATCTGGCCCTGCTGAGTGATGCAACACGCCTTCAAAGCTTGGGTGTGCCACGGGCCACGCAGGACATTCTGCTGGCTGGAGTTCCCCACACCGAGGTGGTCGAGACGCGGCACGCCGAGCGGCTGTGGCGCGACAGGCGGCGCCTGTTCTTCAAGCCCTTCGCCGGGTTCGGTGGACGGGCCGCCTACCGCGGCGACAAGCTCACTCAGCGTGTCTGGCAGGAGGTTCTCGCCGGCGGCTATGTGGCGCAAGCGCTGGTGGCACCCGGCGGACGGGTGATTCAGAACGAGGACCCGGTGCAGGTCCTCAAGTTCGACCTGCGCGACTACACCTATGACGGCCGCGTGCAATGGGTCGCGGCACGCTTGTACCAGGGTCAGACGACGAACTTTCGCACCCCCGGTGGTGGCTTTGCGCCGGTGTACGAAGGGCCAGCCGGATGGACGGCAAAGGGCTGTGTGCCGACACCCCACGAAAGCCGCGTGTTCCTGCTCGATGACAGCGGCGTGCGGCCGCTGGCTCACGACCGCTACGTGGCACTCGTCCGTGGTGAGGCAACGGCGCCCGAATTTTCTAGCCATCGCTTCATCCTCGTCGACTGGTACCTGCGCTTGGCCTGCGGTCAGCCCGAGGCCATCGTGAGCGAAACCTGCAGCTGGCTTGTGTTCGACGCACGAGGAGCCGTCGATCCGCACGCGGCGCATGCGATCGATGGGGTGGCGGCGCCCACCGAAGCCCAGTGGACCACGCTGCGCGCACTCGTCTTCGGCAACACCGTGGCAAGCTCCGATGCAGGTGTCACGCCATGAGCCTTGCAATGAGCGCCGCGTCGGTCGGTCCTGCCGTTGCCAAAAGTGAGCTGCTGGTGGTGCTGCTCGAAGGCATTCATGACTCGGCCATCGACGCGCTGCGCCAGGGCGGCTACTCGAAGATCGTCACCCATGCCAAGTCGCTCGCCGGCGCCGACTTGCGCAAGGCACTCGCCGAGGCGCACTTGCTGGGCATTCGCTCCCGTACCCAACTCACCGCCGAGGTGCTGCGGCACGCACCCCGGTTGTCCGCCATCGGCTGCTTCTGCATCGGCACCAACCAGGTGGAACTGGGGGCGGCCATGCGCCTGGGCATTCCGGTGTTCAACGCACCGTTCTCCAACACGCGCAGCGTCGCCGAGCTGGTGCTGGCGCAAATCATCATGCTGGTGCGAGGCATTCCAGAGAAGAACGCGATCCTGCACCGCGGCGGCTGGGTCAAGAGCGCCGCACATTCATACGAAGTGCGCGGCAAGACGCTCGGTATCGTCGGCTATGGCCACATCGGCACGCAGATCGGTGTACTGGCCGAACAGCTCGGCATGAGCGTGGTATTTCGCGACACCGAAGCGCGGCTGCCGCTCGGCAATGCGCGCGAAATGCCCAGTCTCGATGCGCTTCTGCAAAGCGCCGACGTGGTCAGCCTGCATGTGCCGGAAACCGCCGAGACCATGAACATGATCGGACCGGCGCAACTGGCCACGATGAAGCCGGGCAGCCACCTGATCAATGCGTCGCGCGGCACGGTGGTGGACATCGATGCACTGGCGTCGGCATTGGAAAGCCGTCACCTGCACGGCGCAGCCATCGACGTCTTCCCGCTTGAGCCGCAAGGCAACGATTCGGCCTTCGCCTCGCCACTGACACGCTTCGACAACGTCATCCTGACGCCGCACATCGGCGGCTCGACCTCCGAGGCACAGGTGAACATCGGCAAGGAGGTCGCAGCCAAGTTGATTCGTTACGACACCAACGGCTCGACCACATCGGCAGTGAACTTTCCCGAAGTGGCATTGCCCGAGCACACCGGACGCAGCCGGTTGTTGCACATTCACAAGAACGTGCCCGGCGTACTGGCCCACGTCAACGAGAAGCTGTCGGCGGCAGGCATCAACATCGCGGCGCAATACCTGAGCACCAATGCCGATGTCGGCTATGTGGTGATCGACATCGATCACGCGGCGACACCACCGGCACTGGCCGATCTATGCACCGTGCCGGCAACGATCCGTTGTCGCATCCTGTACTGACCTGCGCACCGTGATCTACAGCATGACCACTCCCCCTTTTAAGCATGAAAGCCCCCATGTGCGGCAGCTGCGGTGAGCAGCGCGCGGCGCGCGGCCAGGTCGACCGCATCGACCAAGCCGATGCCGCACCCCGCCGAGCCCGGGCGCCATCCTGCCGCGTCCTGCTGGGGCGCGGCGTCTTGCTGCTGACGGCCGTGCTGGCGGGTTGCGGCACTGCCGAGAAGATCGGGCTGAAAGAGCCGACTTCAACGCCCGTGCTGCAACTGGAGGTTCAGGCCCCCAAGCCGCTGGACAAGCTGCTTGAGCGCCATCTCAACCTGGCCCGCGTCAATCGGCAGGCGCGCGGCGAATCACTGAACGACGGCGAACTCGAACGGCTGGTGGCGCTGGCGCCCGTGCAGGCGCGCGAGTTGCTGGAAACCGAGGGCTACTTCCACGCCGA
>JBBQZM010000223.1:0-5860 GCA_038207685.1 Burkholderiales bacterium | reverse complement strand
GGTGGTCGAGATGGCTCAGATCACGCCACCGGTGGGCTTCAACCCGTTTGTGCTGCAGGGCATGACCAAGCGCGAAATCGGCTGGCTGGCACGGGTGACGTTGCCGTTCTTCCTGCTGATGGTGGCCGCCGTGGCGCTGATCTGGCTGTTTCCGGGCATCGTCACCGCCTTGCCGGCACAGCTGAGCCGCTGAGCTGACTCAGACTTTGCTCGCGCGCAAATGACCCCCTAAAGCCACGCTATTCATGGCATGACGGCCGCCGGGCCGTCCTAGCATCCAACGAATGAACAAGCCGCCCCGACGCCGGGCCGGTGTGCGTTCGTCCACGTTAGGAAACGCCATGTCTGACATGTCCATGCTGCCCCCCGCTCCAGGGCCTTTGCCGTCCGAAGACAAGCACCAGGCACTTGCCGGCAGTGCCGAGGACGCCGGCTTTGTCTGGCCTGCGCCGCCGACCATGGGCTATCCGTTGCCGTTGCCGCTGGAGTCGCGCGAGAGCTGTGAACTGCAGGCCGTCAGCGGCAAGATCTATGCCGGCCGGCTGGTCAGCCTCGACCTGGAAGCAGGCTTGGCGCTATTGCAGCTGCCACCGGCGCGCGGCGCGCTCAAGCTCAAGTTCAGCCAGTTCAAGCGCCTCACGCTGAGCCACCCCCTGGAGCCGCGGGCCATGGCCGCCAGCGCCGACCTGGGCGTCACCACCCCGGTGCTGCCGCAGCGACTGCTGCAAACCTACCGGTTGCGCTTCAAGGATGGCAGCCACAGCAGCATCGACAGCGTAGGCGTGATCGACACACCACGCGGCCTGTTCACCTTCACACCGTTTGATGCCAGCGGCGCCTTGCTGCGCAGCTTTTACCCACGGCCCTCGTTGATCGAGTACGGCGATCCACAAGCACAGGCCCAGGTTGACTTTGCCACCGACGAGATGGTCACCATGCCGATGGCGTTGGACCAGCCGCTGCCGCCCATCATGTCTGCGCCGCCGGCCGCCAAGAGACGCGAGAGCACTGCTGCGCCGGCCGCCCAGGACAAAACCGCAGCGAGCCCGGCACTCGCGCTGGGTGATCTGCTCGGCATGCAGCAGATCAGCACACCCGAGCAGCTGACCGGCGCGATCGAGCAACAGGCGCGCATGCCGATGGTGCGCATCGGCGAGGCGCTGATCGGCCTGGGCTTCCTCAGCGAAGAGAAGCTGGCGGAAGCGCTGCAGATCCAGTCGCGCGACCGCAGCCTGCCGCTGGGCGAACTGCTGGTGCGGCGCGGCTCGGTGTCGCGGGCCGACTTGCAGACCGCGCTGGCCCGCAAGATGGGCTATCCGATGGTTGACGTGGCCAACTTCCCGGTCGAGCCCGAGGCGGCACTCAAACTGTCGCTGTCCGCCGCGCGCCGCCTGCCGGCCCTGCCGCTGATGATGCATCGCGGCCGCCTGGTGGTGGCGCTGGAGGATCCGTCGGCACGCAACGTCATCGACGAGATCGAGTTCAGCGCCGAATGCAAGACGCTGCCGGTGCTGGCGCGTGCCGGCATGCTGAGTTCGGTGATCGAGCGGGTCTACCAGCGCCTGGGCAAGGACAGCATCAACCCCTCGGCCGAACTCAACTTCGCCTTCAACCTCGACGGCGAAGGCGCCGACAGCGCTGACAAGTTGGTCGCCAACCTGGAGCAACAACAGGTCAAGGACAAGTCCGACGACGACACGCCGATCGAGCAGAGCGACAACTCGCTGGTGCGGCTGATCAACACCATGATCATGGAGGCGCAGCAGCAACGGGTGTCGGACATCCACATCGAGTGTCAGCCCAACAACGAGAAGGTCAAGGTGCGCTTCCGCCGCGACGGCGTGCTGCGGCCCTACATCGAGCTGCCGCACACCTACCGCCAGGCCCTGGTCGCACGCATCAAGATCATGTGCGACCTCGATATCTCCGAGCGCCGCAAGCCGCAGGACGGCAAGATCAGCTTCGGCCGCTGGATGCAGGGCCACAAGCTGGAGTTGCGGGTGGCCACCATCCCCACCGCCAACGGTCTGGAAGACGTGGTGATGCGGCTGCTGGCCTCGGCCAAGACACTGCCGCTCGACGGCATGGGCCTGCAGGCCGATACGCTGGAGAAGCTCAAGGCGGTGATCGAGCGGCCCTATGGCATGGTGTTGTGTGTCGGCCCTACCGGCAGCGGCAAGACCACCACGCTGCATGCCGCGCTGGGCCACATCAACACACCCGAGCGCAAGATCTGGACCGCCGAGGATCCGGTGGAAATCACCCAGCCCGGGCTGCGCCAGGTGCAGGTCAACCCCAAGATCGACTGGACCTTTGCCAAGGCCTTGCGCGCTTTCCTGCGTGCTGATCCCGATGTGGTGATGGTCGGCGAAATCCGCGACAGCGAGACTGCGCAGATGGCCATCGAAGCCTCGCTGACCGGCCACATGGTGATGAGTACGCTGCACACCAACAGCGCATCCGAGACCGTGACCCGCTTGCTCGACATGGGCATGGACCCGTTCAGCTTTGCTGACAGCCTGCTGGCGGTGCTGGCGCAGCGCCTGGTACGCCGGCTGTGCAAGCATTGTGTGCAGCAAAGCCCGGCCACCGCCGAGGATCTGCAGGTGCTGGCTACCGAATACGCCTTCTCCTTCCCTGACCCGGCGATGCGTCCGGCACTTGATGTGCTGATCGCCGATTGGACCCAACGCTTCGGTGTTGAAGGCACCCTGATGCATGCCCATGCGGACGGCTGTGAGCGCTGCGACCACACCGGCTTCTTGGGCCGCGTCGGCCTGCACGAGATGTTGGTGGTCAGCCGCGAACTGCGCCACCTGATCCAGACCAGTGCCCGTGCCGAGGAACTGCAGCGCGTGTCGATGAAAGAGGGCATGCGCACGCTGCGTCAGGACGGCATCCTCAAGGTGCTGGCCGGCCAGACCGCGATCGAGGAAGTGCGCGCGATCAGCAACAACTGAGCGGGCGTCTGCCAAGCCCTGCGTCGCGGTCGGCGCGCAGCGTGGCATACCATGCTGGCCCAGTGGCGGCGCTGCCAGACAGGCAGTCGCCGTGGCACCGGGAGATATCGGCATGCGGGATCCTCTGTTAACCCTCTTCGGCCAGGGCGCAGGTGTGCGCCGCACTGGCGGCGAGTCGACGCGGCCGATCGCCGCGGGGTTGAAGCTCGGCCCGGACCATGTCGATGTGATCGACCAGAGCCATGAGCGCTGTGCCGCCCTGGGCGTCTCGACCTGCAGGCCAACCACTTCCTGACCTGCTCAGCCGCGCCGATCCTCGACCCGCGCGGCAACATCCTGGGCGTGCTCGACGTGTCGGGCGACCGTCGCAGTTTCCACCAGCTCACCATGGCGCTGGTCAAGATGTCGGTACGCATGATCGAGAACCACTGGTTGACCGACGACTACCGCCATGTGATGCGCGTGCACTTCCATAGCCGAGCCGCTTTCATCGGCACGCTGGTGGCGGGCATCCTGGCGGTCAGCGTCGACGGCCGACTGGTGGGCGCCAACCGTGGCGCGTTGGAGCAACTGGGGCTGTCAGGCGCGGCGCTGCGCATGCACAGCCTGCAGTCGCTGTTCGGCACCAGCGTCGGCGCGCTGGTCGACCGCTTCCGCTCGCCGATGGCGACGCCCATGCCGGTGCGCCTGCAGGACGACCGGTCATTTCATCTGCAAGCCCACGTCAACTGGCCGGTGTGGGCCCGCCAGGCCGAAGCCCTGCTGGACGCCGTCAGCGTGACGTCGCCGCAGGGCTTGCCGTCGCTGGCGCCCGACCCTGCCAAAACGGCGTATGACAGCGCAGCCATCGATGCCATAGCGGTCAGTGCGCAGCTGCCGCACGATCATCCAGCGGCCGGTGGCGCCGCGCCAGCAGATGCTGTCGCTCGGCGAGATCCGCAGATGGACACGCCGCACCATCGCACGCTTGAGCAATTGAAGATCGACGCCATCCGCGACGCAGTACGCGGCGCCGACGGCAACATCGCCGCAGCAGCCAGGCAGTTGGGCATCAGCCGCAACACCATCTACCGCAAGCTGCGCTGGCAGCTGCGGGCCTGAACGCGGCTTCGGGCGTCGCGCCTGCTGCGCCCGACTCGCCCACCTCGTCCGACTGACCCGTCAGGTATCGAGCTTGACGTTGGCGTCCTTCACCACCTTGGCCCACTTGTCCTGCTCGCTGCGGATGAACTGGGCAAACTTCTCAGGTGTGCCACCGCCGTCTTCGGCGCCATAGGTGTCCATGCGCTCCTGCACATCGGGCATGGCCAGGATGGTATTGACGTCGCGGTTGACCTTCGCCACGATCGCCGTCGGCAGCTTGCCCGGGCCGACCAGGCCATACCAGGTCGTGGCGTCAAATCCATCGAAGCCTTCTTCCTGCATCGTCGGCACCGTGGGATGGCCCTTGGCGCGCTTGGTGCGCGTCTGCGCCACCGCGATGACGCGGCCGCTCTTGACGTGCGGCGTGGCCGCCGTCATGGTTTCGAAGCTGTACTGGATCTGGCCACCCATCAGGTCGGTCAGCAGCGGGCCGCTGCCCTTGTAGGGCACGTGCAGCGTCTCCACCTTGGCGCGCAGCTTGAACATCTCCAGCGCCAGGTGCTGGGCCGAGCCGGCGCCGGCCGAGCCGAAGCTCACCGCGCCGGGCTTGGCCTTGCACTGCGCGACGATGTCCTTCACCGTCTTGGCGCCCTGCGGATGCGCGATCAGCAGGTTGGGCGTCACGCCGACCAGCACGATGGGCGAAAAGTCACGCTCGGTGTTGTAGCGCAGCTTGGGTTGCAAGGCGGGCGCCAGCGCATGGCTGTTGATGTGCGCCATCAGCAGCGTGTTGCCGTCGGCCGGTTGGGTGGCCACGTATTCGGCAGCCAGCACACCGGCCACACCGGCCTTGGTCTCGACGATGACCTGCTGGCCCCACATCGCCGTGAGCTTCTGCGCCACCACGCGGGCCAGCGCGTCGGTGCCGCCGCCGGGCGGGAAGCCGACGACGATGCGCACCGGGCCGCTGGGCCATTCCTGGGCTTGCAGCGCGGGGGCCGCCAGGGTGGCGGCGAGGGCGCCACTGGCGCCGATGAAGGAACGTCTTTGCATGGCGGGGTCTCCGGGGGGGGTTAACTGTTCAGGCCGCGGCGGTCGCGGGTTGGCTGGCGAAGTGCGCCATCGCTGCCTGCACGCCGCTGCCGGCCAGCGGCACGCCGCTGAGCTGCAAGCCCATCTCGCAGCCGGCCAGCGCGGCCATCAGCGTCAGGTCATTGCAGTCGCCCAGGTGGCCGATGCGGAACATGCGGCCGCGCACCTTGCCCAGGCCGGTGCCCAGTGACAGGTCAAAGCGCTCATGGATGGTCTTGCGCACCTTGTCGGCGTCGATGCCCACAGGCAGCACCACGCCGGTGAGCACCGGCGAGTACACCGCCGGGTCGTCGCACTGGATCTGCAGGCCCCAGGCGCGCACCGCGCAACGCACGCCCTCGGCCCAACGCTGGTGGCGGGCAAAGACTTGCGGCAGGCCTTGCGTCAGCAGCATGTCCAGCGCCTCGGCCAGGCCGTAGAGCAAGTTGGTGCTGGGCGTGTAGGGCCAATAACCGGTCTGGTTCATCGCCAGGATCTCGTCCCAGGCCCAGAAGGCACGCGGCAGCGTGGCCGTCTTCGCCGCTTCCAGCGCCTTGGGCGAGACCGCGTTGAAGCTGATGCCGGGCGGCAGCATCAGCCCCTTCTGCGAGCCGCTGACGGTGACGTCCACACCCCAGTCGTCATGCCGGTAGTCGGCGCTGGCCAGGCCCGAGATGGTGTCGACCATCAGCAGCGCCGGGTGGCCGGCGGCGTCGATCGCGCGGCGCACCGCGGCGATGTCGGAG
>JBBQZM010000222.1:0-5884 GCA_038207685.1 Burkholderiales bacterium | reverse complement strand
GCTCTGCTTGGCTTCCAGCTTGAGCGGCAGGTGCGCGGCGATGGTGTCGGCCAGGCGGCCCGGATCGTCGATGCCGGCGATGCTGGTGAGAATCTCGGGCGGGATCTTCTTGTTGAGCTTGACGTACTGGTCAAACTGCTGGGTCACGGCGCGGCGCAGCGCCTCGACCTCGGGCGAAGGCTCGCCGGCCGGCTGCACCGGCACCACCTCGGCGGTGAAATGCTCTTCGGTGTCGTGGATGGCCTGGGTCTCGGCGCGCTGCACGCCCTCGACCAGCACCTTGACGGTGCCGTCGGGCAGCTTGAGCATCTGCAGGATGCTGGAGACACAACCGATCTCGAACATGTCCTCGGGCTTGGGCTCGTCCTTGCCGGCGGCCTTCTGCGCCACCAGCATGATCTGGCGCCCGGCCTCCATCGCGGCCTCCAGGGCCTTGATCGACTTGGGCCGGCCAACAAACAGCGGGATGACCATGTGGGGGAACACCACCACGTCGCGCAGCGGCAGCAGCGGCAGGGTGATGGGTTCCGAAGGCAGTACGGGGTGTCCAGACATGGGGACCTCTCTTTCTCAGACCGACTTGGGGCCTGAGCGGGGGAAAACAAGGGCAGGAGACACTCCGAGGCCGGCGCCGCCAGTGGCGACAACCGACTCCGCGCCTGAGGGCAAGCCCCTCAGGCCGAGGCCTTCTGCTCGCGGTACACGAGCAAGGGCTTGGCGCCCTCTTCGACGATGTGCTCGTCGATCACCACCTTCGCCACGCCGACCATCGTGGGCAGGTCGAACATGGTATCGATCAGCGCGTTTTCCATGATGGAGCGCAGGCCACGGGCGCCGGTCTTGCGTTTGAGCGCCTTGCGGGCGATGGCAGCCAGCGCCGACGGGCGAATTTCAAGCTCAACGCCGTCCATGCTGAACAGCTTCTGGTACTGCTTGGCCAGCGCATTGCGCGGTTCGGTCAGGATCTGGATCATCGCCGACTCGGTCAGCTCACCCAGCGTGGCCAGCACCGGCAGCCGACCCACCAGCTCGGGGATCAGACCGAACTTGATCAGGTCCTCGGGCTCGGCCTCGCGGAACAGGTCGGCTGCGCGCTTTTCGGTTTTGCTGTGTACGTTGGCGCCGAAGCCGATGCCTGACTTCTCAGTGCGGTTCTGGATCACCTTCTCCAGCCCGTCGAAGGCACCGCCGCAGATGAACAGGATGTTGGTGGTGTCGATCTGCAGGAAGTCCTGGTTCGGGTGCTTGCGCCCGCCCTGCGGCGGCACGCTGGCCATCGTGCCTTCCACCAGCTTGAGCAGCGCCTGTTGCACACCCTCGCCCGACACATCGCGGGTGATGCTGGGGTTGTCGGCCTTGCGGCTGATCTTGTCGATCTCGTCGATGTAGACGATGCCGCGCTGCGCCCGCTCAACGTCGTAATTGCAGTTTTGCAGCAGCTTCTGGATGATGTTCTCGACATCCTCGCCCACATAGCCGGCTTCGGTCAGCGTGGTGGCGTCGGCAATCACGAAGGGCACGTTCAGCAGCTTGGCCAGCGTCTGCGCCAGCAGCGTCTTGCCCGAACCGGTGGGCCCGATCAGCAGGATGTTGCTCTTGGTGAGCTCTACCTCTTCCTTGCCATGCTCGGCGATGTGCTTGAGCCGCTTGTAGTGGTTGTACACCGCCACCGACAGCGTGCGCTTGGCGGACTCTTGGCCGATCACGTACTGGTCGAGCGTGGTCTTGATCTCCAGCGGCGCCGGCAGGTCGGACTTGGCCAACTTGGCGCCCACACCCTCGGCCGGAGCTTCGTCGCGGATGATGTCGTTGCAGAGCTCGATGCACTCATCGCAGATGAATACCGAGGGACCGGCAATGAGTTTCTTGACTTCATGCTGGCTCTTGCCGCAGAAGCTGCAGTACAAAACTTTCTCGCCGGAGGCGCCCTTCTTGTCGGCCATGTGTGTGCGTGTGCTGTGGAAGGCGAATGAAATATGAAAACAATGATAGGGCAAAGCCTCCAGGCGCGGCCGCGCCCGCGTCAAGGCCCTGGTCAGGCGCGTTTGGCGATCACCTGGTCGATCAGGCCGTAGGTCTTGCTCTCTTCGGCCGACATGTAGAAGTCGCGCTCCATGTCGGCCGCGATCTTCTCGTAGCTCTGGCCAGTGCGGTCGGCGTAAATGCGGTTGAGTTGCTCACGGGTCTTGATGATCTCGCGGGCGGTGATCTCGATGTCGGTGGCCTGGCCCTGGGCGCCGCCCGAGGGCTGGTGGATCATGATCTTGGCATTGGGCAGCGCGATGCGCTTGCCCTTGGCGCCGGCCATCAGCAGGAAGCTGCCCATGCTGGCGGCCATGCCCATGCACAGCGTGGACACGTCGGGCTTGATGAAGTTCATGGTGTCAAACACCGACAGGCCGGCGCTGACGCTGCCGCCGGGCGAGTTGATGTACAGGAAGATGTCCTTGTCCGGGTTCTCGCTCTCCAGGAACAACATCTGCGCGACCACCACATTGGCGGTAGCGTCATTGATCGGGCCGACCAGGAAAACGATGCGCTCGCGCAGCAGGCGGCTGTAGATGTCGTAGGCGCGTTCGCCTCGGCCCGAGGTCTCGATGACGATCGGCACCATGCCCAGGGCTTGCGTATCCATTGCGCTCATGAATGTCCTCGAATTAAAAACTGCGTCAATTATGGCCCCCTGACCCGGGGCTTGCAGGCGATGAGAAAGGGGGCGCAGACCGGTCAGTCATGCGCCCCCGCAGCTTGGGGCCGAATCGGCCGCCGTCGCCACCCGGGTGGGCGGCATGGCGCTGATCAGGCCGTCATCAGTTCATCAAAAGGCAGGGCCTTGTCGTTGATCTTTACCAGGCCCAGCACATGCTGGGTGACATTGTTTTCGATCACCACCGCCTCGACCTCGGCCATGCGCTGGCGGTCCGACAGGTACCAGCGCATCACGTCGGCGGGCTTCTCGTAGCTCTGCGACAGCTCTTCGATGTGCGCCTGCAACTGCTCGGGCTTGGCCTGCAGGTTGTTGGAGCGCACCAGTTCGGCCACCACCAGGCCCAGGCGCACGCGGCGCTCGGCCTGCGGCTGAAACAGCTCGCTGGGGATAGGCGCCTTGTCGGCATCCTTGATACCGCGCTGCTTCAGGTCCTCGCGGGCGCCGGCCACCAGGCGCTCAAGCTCACTATCGACCAAGGCCTTGGGCACGTCGAGCGCGGCCACCTTGACCAGCGCGTCCATCGCGGCGGCCTTGTTGCGCGCCAGGATGCGGAACTTGACTTCGCGCTCCAGGTTCTTCTTAACGTCGGCGCGCAGGCCGTCGACGGTGCCGTCGGCGATGCCCAGCGACTTGACGAAGGCCTCGTCCAGCGTCGGCAGATGCTGGGCCTCGATCTTCTTCATCGTCACCAGGAAGTCGGCTTCCTTGCCGGCCACCTCGGCACCGTGGTAATCGGCCGGGAACTGCAACGGGAAGGTCTTGCTCTCGCCGACCTTCATGCCGCGCACGGCCTTGTCGAACTGCTCCAGCATCTGGCCTTCGCCGATGATGAACTGGAAGGCATCGGCCTTGCCGCCGGAGAACGGCTCGCCGTCGATCTTGCCTTCGAAGTCAATCGTCACGCGGTCGGTCTCGGCCGCGCCCTCAACAGCAGGGCGCTGGTTGAAGGTGCGGCGCTGCTTGCGCAGGATGTCGACCGTGCGGTCGATAGCGGCATCGGTGACGTCGCTGGTGACACGCTCAACCTCGACCGTCGTCAGGTCGCCCAACGCCACTTCGGGGTAGACCTCGAAAGTGGCGTCAAAGGCGATCTGGCCTTCGGGCGACTCTTCCTTGGGCGTGACACGCGGCGTGCCGGCGACGCGCAGCTGGGCCTCGTTGGCGGCGCTGGCGAAGGCTTTGCCGAGTTGGTCGTTCATGACCTCGTTCTGCACCGAGAAGCCGTAGCGCTGGGCCACCACCGACATCGGCACCTTGCCGGGGCGAAAGCCGTCGGCCTTGACAGTGCGCGAGAGCTTCTTGAGCCGCGTCTCGATTTCGGCGCTGAGGTCGGTGGCCGGGATCAGCAAGGTGATGCGGCGTTCGAGCTTTTCGAGGGTTTCTACAGTGACAGCCATGTGGGACTCACAGAAGTGTTGGAGCTGGTGCGCGGGGCCGGACTCGAACCGGCACGCCCGTGAAGGCGTCAGGACCTAAACCTGGTGCGTCTACCGATTTCGCCACCCGCGCGGGAAAGTCTTTCGTCTGCGGCCCGGATCGACCCGGCCGTCAGTGAGGCAAACCGGACACCTCGGCAGATGCTTCAGCCTGAGCCTGGCAGCAGCCACCGTGTGTCCGGTAAACCGCACATTCTAGCCGGCGCTCTGGGTGACAGTCTGGTCGGTGGTCTGGCCGGCATGCGGCGGCGGCGGCCGGCGCACGCGGAACCAGGCCGCATACATGGCCGGCAAGGCCAGCAGCGTTAGCGCCGTGGCCACAATCAGCCCGCCCATGATGGCCACCGCCATCGGCCCCCAGAACACGCTGCGCGTCAACGGGATCATCGCCAGCACCGCCGCCGCGGCGGTCAGCACGATGGGGCGGAATCGCCTTACAGCGGCTTCGACGATGGCATCCCATGCCGGAAGGCCGCGTTCGCGGTCCTGCTCGATCTGGTCGATCAAGATCACCGAATTGCGCATGATCATGCCGCCCAGCGCGATCACGCCCAGCAGCGCAACAAAGCCGAACGGCCGGTTGAACAACAGCAGCGCGCCGGCCACGCCGGCGATGCCCAGCGGACCGGTGAGAAACACCAGCATCGCCCGCGAAAAGCTGTGCAACTGCAGCATCAGCAGCGTGAAGATGATGAACAGCATGATCGGCACGCCGGCGGCGATCGAGCCCTGGCCCTTGCTGCTCTGTTCCTGCGCGCCGGCCACGCGGATGTCGAAGCCCGGCGGCAACTGCGCCTCCAGCGCCGCCAGTGGTGCCGCCAGCGCCTGGCTGACCGTGGCGCCCTGCACGCCTTCGACCACGTCGCCCTGCACGGTGACGGCAAATTGACGGCCTTCGCGCCACAGCACGCCGGGCTCCCAGCCAAAGCCGATGCGCGCGATCTGGGTCAGCGGGATGCTGCGCCCGCTGCTGGTGGGCACGTAGGCGTTGGCGATGTCGGTGAGCACGCTGCGCTCGTCGGCCGGCTGGCGCAGCACGATGTCAATCAGCTTGTCGCCCTCGCGGTACTGGCCGACGGTGATGCCGGACAAGCCGCTGCGTGCGCTTTGCGCAATCGTCTGGCTGCTGACGCCCAACGCCCTGGCCTTGTCCTGGTCGATTTCCAGGCGCAGTACCTTGATGCGCTCGTTCCAGTTGTCGTTGACGCCGCGCATGGCCGGGTGGTCGCGCAGGATGTCTTTGACCTGGTCGCCGAACTGGCGCACCTGCGCCATGTCCGGCCCGACGACGCGGAACATCACCGGATAGTCCACCGGCGGGCCGTTGGGCAGCACCTTGACGCGGGCACGCGCCTCGGCAAACTCGGCCGCCAGCACGCCGGGCAAGGCCTGGCGCAGGCGCTCGCGCGCCGCCAGGTCCTTGGGCAGCAGGATCACCTGGCTGACATTGGTCTGCGGAAAGATCTGGCTCAGTGGCAGGTAGAAGCGCGGCACGCCCGAGCCGATCCAGGTCGTCACGCTCTGCAGGTCGGGCTCCTTCATCATGCGCGTCTCGAAGCGCCGCGCCAGCGCCTCGCTCTCGCGCTGGGTGCTGCCTTCGGGCAGCCACAGGTCGACCAGCAACTCGGGCCGGCTCGAATCCGGAAAGAACTGCTGCTGCACCTTGCCCAGCCCGAATACGCCGGCGCCGAACAAGGCCAGCGTCAGCGTCAGCGTGATCCAGCGGTGGCGAATGCAG
>JBBQZM010000221.1:0-5901 GCA_038207685.1 Burkholderiales bacterium | reverse complement strand
CACATTGCCCAGCACGGTGCGCCAGGGAAACAGCGCCGGTGCCTGGAAGACATAACCATAAGCCCGTGCCAGCCGGGCCTGGTGCGGCGTCAGGCCGTTCACCAGCACCTCGCCGCGGGTGATCGGCTCGAGATCGGCAATCACCCGCAGCAGCGTGGTCTTGCCGCAGCCCGACGGGCCGATCAGCGACACAAACTCGCCCTGGGCGATGCTCAGGTCGATGTCGGATAGCGCATGCACCGGAGCGTCAGCCGATGGGTAGACGACGCTGGCGCGCCGCACTTCAACGGCAGCCTGGACCTGGGCCTGGAGGGATGGGGGCACAACGAGCAGCTGATCAGCAGCGTTCATGGACAAGGGCAAAGGGGCCGAAGCGGCGCAAAAACCTAACCAAATGGTCAGCTAATTGTCACCGAGCTAGCCAGATCTGTGCCACCTGCAGACACCGGCCTGGCCCTGGGATCAACCCCGATGGCGCAACGCCGACGGCCAGCGCACCGCCCCGGTGCAGCACAAGCCAACCGCCAGCCGCTTACAGCACCACTTCGATCACACAAGGGCCGCCACTGGCAAAGCCGGCACGCAAGGCCTGGGCCAGTGCGGCGTTGTCTTCCACCCGCGAGCCCGGCACGCCCATGCCACGCGCCAGCGACACCCAGTCCAGCGCCGGCTGATCCAGTGACAACATCGCCGTGGCCTTGTCGCCGCTGATGGTGGCGCCCACGCCCAGCAGTTCGCCTTGCAGGATGCGGTAAGCGCGGTTGGCAAATACCAGCACCACCACCGGCAGGCTTTCGCGCGCCATGGTCCACAAGGCCTGCAACGTGTACATCGCGCTGCCGTCGCCTTCCAGCGCCAGCACCGGCCGGCCCGGCGCGCCCAGCGCCGCACCCACCGCGCCGGGCAGACCAAAGCCGATCGCGCCGCCCATGGTCTGCAGCCAGTCATGCGGCGCGGCATGGCGCATGTAGGCAGCAAAGCCGCGGCCGCTGCTGACCGACTCGTCCACCACCACCGCCTGCTCGGGCAATAGCGCGGCCACCACCTGGGCCACTGTCTCGGGTGTCAGCGCGCCGCTGGGCAGTGCAGCGTCGGGCGCCGCCAGCAGCACGGCGGGCGCAGCACCCACACCCAGCTCGTCGGCCAGTGCCTGCAGCGCGCCGGGCACATCGTCCTGCGGCGCGGCCAGTTGCATCAGCGCGGCGCCGGCCGGCTTCAGCTGTGAAGGTTTGCCCGGGTAGGCGAAGAAGCCGATCGGCTCCACCGAGCCGGCCAGCACCAGCAACTCGGCGCCGGCCAGCTTGGCGGCGGCGGCATCCACCGCATAGGGCAGGCGCTCGATCACCGGCCGGCCACGGCCGCCGGGCATGCGGGCGTTGTAGAACTCGGCCATCAGCCGGCAGCCGGTGTGGGCCGCAATGGCCGCCGCCAGCAACTGCGCCTGCTCGGAGCGTGAGCCGCCGCTGCCCAGCAGCAGCACGGCACGCTCGCCCAGCGCCTTGAGTTGCCGCGCCGCGGCCGCCACCGCCTCGGTGCGCAGCAGCGGCGCAGCCGCCGAGCGTGCCGTCACGGCCAGGCCGCCGCTGCCCCAGGCGGTATCGGCCGGCAAGATCAGCGTGGCGATGCGGCCCAGCGCGCCGTCACGCGTGGCCACCACCGCCGCCGCCCCGTCGGCGCCCACATCGGCCGCCGACGCGCTGCTGCGCACCCAGTGCGACATCGTGCGTGCAATGCCCTCGGCATCACTCTTGAGCGGCGACTCGAAGCGCACATGGTCGCGGCCATGGTCGCCCACGATGTTGAGGATGCCCGACTGCGCCTTGCGCGCGTTGTGCAGATTGGCCAGGCCGTTGCCCAGGCCGGGGCCCAGGTGCAGCAAGGTGGCCGCCGGCTTGCCGGCCATGCGGTAGTAACCGTCGGCGGCGCCAGTGACCACGCCCTCGAACAAGCCCAGCACGCAGCGCACGCCGGGGATGCGGTCGAGCGCCGCGACAAAGTGCATCTCCGAGGTGCCGGGGTTGGCAAAACACAGGTCGACGCCGCTGGCGGCCAGCGTGGTGACCAGCGATTCGGCGCCGTTGAGGTCAGGCGTGGGGGCAGTCATGGGCTCGGTCTCCGTTTGTCAGTTGAGGTCCAAGCCTACCTGCTTGAGGCCATTGAAGCTGCGCTTCGCTTGACAGTTGGCCGGCCAGATCATCAGAAGTCCCAGTCGCCCGTGCACGCGCGCGGGCTTTGCCTTGCGCAAAGCGCCAATCAGCAAAACCACTGTCAGCAAGCTGATTGACTCATCTCGATTTTTGTTCTTAACCTCCGCCGCAATCGATTTCATCCAGCACAAATTCCCTTCGCGCTCTGTGACACCCCTTGCATCCGGATCACGCTGCTGGGCGGAGCGACCGCATCAGCGTAGGGCGCACCACCCGCCGCAGCAAACATTCAATCCCTGGAGAGCTGACATGAAAGTGGTGCTTCAACACCTGACGCAGATTGCGGCCGAGGGCGTGTTCTGGCGCGGCCTTTGCCGGGCCAACAAGGGCCAGATGATGGCCGCAGCGTTACTGGGCTGCGGGCTTGAGCGGCAGGCCGCCCTGCGCGGCATGGCGGGCGCATCGGCATGAGCGATCGCCCCTACCAAGGCCTGCGGGTGCTCGACATGAGCCAGGGCGTCGCCGGCCCGTCCTGCGGCGTGATGCTGGGACAAAACGGCGCCGAGGTGATCAAGGTCGAGCCACCCGAAGGCGACTGGATACGGCTGATGGGCGGCGGCCGTGACGGGCTCACCGCACTGGCGATCGTCAACAACATCGGCAAGCGCTCAATCTGCGTCGACGCGCGACAAGCGGCCGGGCGCGCGCTGATCGAAAAGCTCGCGGCCAAGGCCGACGTGATGATCGAGAACTTCCGCCCCGGCGTGATGCAGAAGCTGGGCCTCGACTACGAGGCGCTGGCCAAGATCAACCCTGCGCTGATCTACCTGTCGGTCACCGGCTTCGGCGACGCCGGCCCCTGGGTGCAGAAGCCGGGAACCGATTCGGTGCTGCAGGCCTTCACCGGCATGGCCTGGCTGAACCGCGAGGACAGCGGCAAGCCCAAGCGCATGGGCATGCTGGTGCCCGACACCATCAGCGGGCTTTACGCCACCCAGGCGGTCGGTGCGGCGCTGTTTGCCCGCACGCGAACCGGCCTAGGCCGGCACCTGAAGATATCGCTCGCCGAGTGCTGCGCGGCGTTCCAGTCGGCGCCGATCGTCGACGACGCGCTGTTCGCCGGGCAAAGCAAGCCGCCGGTCGTCGTGCCCTCGGGCGTGTTCGCCACCGCCGACGGCCACATGGTGCTGGTAAGCCTGCGTGCCGACATGTGGGCGCGGCTCTGTGTCGCGCTGGGCCGCGAGGATTGGCTGCAAGAGCCGCGCTACGCCGACAACGCACTGCGCGGCCAGCACGCGGCCGAGATCAACCAGCGGGTGGCGGACATCCTGGCGACCCGGCCAACCCAGGACTGGATAGCCATCATCGAGAAGGCCGACGTGCTGTGTACCGAAGTGCAGGACTACGCCCAATTGCGCGCGCATCCGCAGATGCAGGCGATGGCCTATTTCGGCGAGCTGGCGCAAGCGCCCTACGACACGCTGCCGCTGCCCTACCTGCCCGGCACGCCGCGTGACAGCGCACCGCCGCCTGCGCCCCGGGCGGGGCAGCACACCCGCGAGATTCTTCGCGAACTGGCTTTCTCGGAGACGGACCTTGCCGAGCTGGAAAACACAAACATCGTCGTACAAGGAGCTTGAACCCGTGAAGAAGAACATCAGCCAGACCGCCCATGTCTTGGCCGTCGCACTCATGTGCATCGCGCCGACCGGCGCGTCCGCGCAGGACTATCCGAACAAGCCGATCCGGATGGTCGTGCCCTACCCTCCGGGCGGACCGACCGACATCCTCGCGCGCGTCGTCGCGGCCAAGCTCGCGGAAAGACTCGGGCAGCCGGTCACCATCGACAACAAGGCCGGCGCGAGCGGCATGATCGGCGCCGACATGGTCGCCCGGGCCGCGCCCGACGGCTACACGCTGCTCGCCAACGCCTCGATTCATGTGATCAACCCCAGTGTGCAGGCGAAGTCGCCTTACGACGCGATCAAGGACTTCGCGCCGGTGAGCCTGATCGCCGACGTGCCGCTGGTGCTGGTCGTCACGCAGGCACTGCCGGTCCAATCGGTCAAGGAGTTGATCGCACTGGGCAAGGCCAAGCCGGGCACGCTGAATTTCGCCTCGTCGGGCAACGCGGCCGCGCCGCACCTGGCAGGTGAAGCCTTCAAGATCGCGACCGGCGTCGACATGCAGCATGTGCCCTACAAGGGCAGTGGGCCGGCGGTCAGTGACCTGATCGGCGGCCAGGTGCAACTGATGTTCGACTCCTTGCCGTCGAGCATCGGACACATCAAGTCGGGCAAGCTGCGTGCGCTCGCGGTCACCACAAGCAAACGCGCGGGCGCGCTGCCGGATCTGCCGACCGTCGCCGAAACTGGCGTCCCCGGTTTCGATATCAGCACCTGGTATGGGGTCTGGGCGCCGGCCGGCACGCCGAAGCAGATCGTGAACCGCATCTCCGCGGAGATTGCCGCCGTCGTCAGGACACCCGAAATCCGCGAGCGGCTGGCCTCGCTGGGCGCAGAGCCGGTAGGCGACACCCCGGAGGAGTTTGCGGCCTATACCCGCTCGGAGCTGGCCAAGTGGGCCAAGATCGTCAAGGCGTCGGGCGCAAAGGCGGATTGATCGGAACCGGCATGGCGCAGCAGCCCGAGCGCCTTGACGCCCATCGGCATCGATTCAACATCCCGCTGATCAAAGCTTGGCGCCGGCCACCAGCCAGCAGCCCGAATCTCAGCCTCGGCTTGCGCCGCATCGACAAACTGCAGCGCCTGCCAGCCTGCCACCCGCGCCGCGGCGACATTGGCTGCCACGTCGTCGAGGAAGACCAGGTCATCCGGCGCCACGCCAAAGCGCTGCGCCGCCAGCTCAAAGATCGCCGGATCGGGCTTGATCAGTTGCACCCGCGCCGAGATCACGCCGTCGGCAAAACCCGCCAGAAACGGGTTGTGCCGTTCCAGGTGATCGGCATAACTCGCCGGCATGTTGGACAGGTAAAACAGTGGCGGCCCGGCGGCACGCAGCCGCTCAAACAGGTCAACCGTAGCCGGCACCGCCTGCAGCGCCAGCGGCACGGCATCAACCACCGCGCGCACCGCAGCGGCGGCCAGCCCGGTGCGGCGGCTGATGCGATCAACCAACGCCTCGGGCTCTACCGTGCCGCGGTCAAACTCGGCCCAGTCATCACCGTAGGCCTGAAAGATCTGCGCCGCCCTCCCCTCCCAATAGGCCGCGCTGGCCTCGTCAGTGGCCTGCGCCGGCAGCCACTGCTGGAAGAGCACCTTCGACTTACTCGACGGCGACTCACTATTACCCTTGATATGCCGCCGCCACGCCTAGCCGTAGAAGTCGTTAGCCCTGGCAAAACGAATCGAGATAGAGATTACATCAATAAACGGGCGCAGTATGCCGCGATCGGGGTTGATGAGTATTGGATTGTTGACC
Organism: Burkholderiales bacterium; assembly: GCA_038207685.1. Lineage (GTDB taxonomy): Bacteria > Pseudomonadota > Gammaproteobacteria > Burkholderiales > Burkholderiaceae_C > Pseudaquabacterium. The sequence goes on along the minus strand of JBBQZM010000221.1, from coordinate 313 downwards.
CCATAGCGCAAACGTTTCTGGTGCTAGAACTGGCGGGTAAGGAGTATAGAGAGGTGGGGCAATTTCAAGGGGGCGATTCGATTGTATCTATCACCTTCCCAGAATTAGCACTGATAGCGCAGCAGATTTTCCAGACCGAAATCTAGCAGATCGAACTCTAGGCGCGATTCCTCGATAGAATTAGTTGGGTTGATCCTTATGAATATTCACTCTCAGGCGGCGCAATGCGGATCTCTTTGAATTGGCTACGGGAACTTGTCGATATCACCATGACTCCAGAAGACTTGGCAGAAGCGCTGACCATGGCAGGGTT
>JBBQZM010000220.1:0-5942 GCA_038207685.1 Burkholderiales bacterium | reverse complement strand
GCCGGCCATGAACTGGCCCTGGTCAGCGACGGCCCGTTCCACATCCAGGGACACGCGCTGCTGCTCGAAGTGGCGCTGCTCAACCTGATCGACAACGCGGTCGCCCACACCCCGCCAGGCACGCTGGTGGAACTGCGCTTGCAGCCCGACCAGGGCCTGTTGCAGGTCTGCGACGGTCCGCTGGAGATGCCCACCGACACTGCCGCATTACCGACCCAGGGACTCAGCCTGGGTCTTGGCCTGGGCCACCGGGTGGTCGACAAGGTGGCCGCCATCCACCAGGCCCGCTTTGCCGAGGTGGCGCCGCCGCCGGGCTTCCGGCGCTGCTACCAGCTCGACTTCAAGCCGCCGCCAGCGGCCTGAACGGCCGTGGTGTGGACTGCCGAGGTGGCCGAGGTGACCCAGGCAGCCTCAAGGCCCCTGGAAGCCGCCGTGCCGGAACGTCAGCACCAGCGTGTCGCGGTGGCCGGCGCCGTCAGGCGTCAGCGGCTGGATCGGCGTGCTCTCGTGGATCACCCGCTCGTCATCGAGCAGCAGCGCGCTCCAAGGCTCGGCCAGCGTGAAGCGCAGGCCTTGCGGGCCACGGCTGTCGAAGACGCGGGTCTCGCCGCCCTTGATGTCGTGCCGTGCCACCAGGATCACCACCACCAGGTCGACGCCGTCGCGGTGCGCACCTTCGGGCGTGGGCCGGCCGATGCCGTCGGTGGTGTCGATGCGGAAGGGATGGGCCTCGACAAAGCAGGGCTGCTCATCACCGTCACCGCGCAGCCGCCCGCACAAGGCCGCCAGGGCGCACAGCAGCCGCGACCAGGCGGGTGATTCGGCCATCGCTGGCGCCAAGGGCCCGAACCAGCGCTCGATGCCGCCGTGCAGCGCGTTGTAGTCCAGCGGCTGCCAGTGCGCGCGGTGCGGCACCGCCTGCAGCCGGCCAGCAGCCGGCTCAGCGACAAAACAGCCGTGGCGACGGCGGCGGTAGCGGCCCCCGTCCCTGAGGTAAGCATCGGGCGGCAGGTCGTCCCACAACGGCGCCCAGGCCGCCAGGTCCTGCGGGTTCAGCGCGGCCAGCCGGACCAGCGAGGCTGCGTCCAGCACCGCATAGCCGCTGCCAGCGAGTTGAACGTCGAGATCGGACAGGGCGGTGAGCGGCGGCGGCAAGGACATGTGACAAGGGCAGACGGGCAAGAATCTGGGGGCTGGGGTCAGCGCGCTTGGCTGGGCGGCACGATGGCCCGCCCGGCCGGCATTCTGCCCCTGGCTCGGCCGCGCCGCTGCGGCTCGCCCTCGCAGCCTTCGGTCATCGGCGGCGTCAGGCCGGCACATCGCGGGTGGCCACCTCGTTGGTCGTTGGCCGATCATCACCAGATCACCACATCGCCGCGCCCGCCAACCACGCCGGCATCGCCCGGCCGCCGGCACCGCTAGACTTTGCGCATCCGCACTGCGGGGACGTCAGCCTTCGGCCAGGGGTTCACCCGAGCCCAGGCCAGTCTGGCGCCTGTGACCCCGCACACGCCCCGCACACGCCCCGCACACGCCCCCAACACCACGCCCTCGGCCTCCACACCTGCCCGCATGTCAGCTGCCCGCCCCCGGCCCGATGAAGACACGCCGCGCCCACCTCCGGACACCGCGGCCTTCGACTGCCTGGCGGTACCGGTGGCCTGGACCGACGACAACGGCCGCCTGTTGGGCGCCAATGCGGCCTTCGAAGCGGCCACCGGCCTGCTGACCGCCGGCTGTGGCGGCCAGCCGCTGGCCGAGTTGCTCGGCCTGGACGCCGCGCTGGCCGCGCGGCTGCTGTCGGGCCAGAGCCTGGCACCGCAGGCCTGGACCTCACAGAGCGCGGCCGGCCGCTGCCTGCGCGGCCGGCTGAGCCAGCAGTGCCGCGGCGGCCTGCGGGTGCTCAGCCTGCAGCTCGAGACCGATGAGGCGGCCGAAACACTGGCGCTGGCCCAGCAACTGGGCCGCTTTGGCACCTGGACCCATGACCTGCAAGGTGGCGAACGCCAGTGGGATGCCCAGATCTGGCACTTCCTCGGCCTGCCGCCACAGGCCGGTGCTCTGCCGCTGGCACAGGCGCTGGCGCTGGCCCATGTCGATGACCGCGAGGGCGTGCAGCGCAGCTACCGGGACTCGCTGAACCAGCCTGGCAGCTACAGCCATCGTTGGCGTCTGATGGCGCCGTCAGGCAGCCTGCGTCATGTGCGCTCGCTGTGGCAGGTGCTGCCCGGGGCCGACGGCGCGCCTGAACGGGTGATGGGCATGATGTTGGATGACACCGAGTCGGTGCAGCTGGCCCGCCAGGCCCATGAGGCGCAAGACAAGCTGCACCTGGCCATCACCCTGGCCGATGTGGCTATCTGGCAGCTTGACCAGGCCAGCGGCCTGCTGCAGACCAGCGCGCAGGGCTGGGCGCTGCTCGGCCTGCCGACGCAGGCCCAAGGGCTGACGATCAGCGCGCTGACCGGCCAGGTGCATCCCGATGACCTGGCCTCCCTGCAGGGGCAGTTGAAGGCCGAACGGCGGCTACAGCGCCGTCCGGCCCCCCTTGACGACCTGGCACCCACCGACCTCGGCCTGCGCTGCCGCCAGCCCGATGGCCGCTGGCGCTACCTGCTGACGCGCCGTGTCCGCCAGCGTGACGAGCAAGGCCGGTTGATCGGCCACCTGGGCGTGGCACTGGACCTCAGCGACCGCTTCGAGCAGCAGCAGCAGGCGCTGGCACTGGCGCAGCGCCTGGAGATGGCCACCGCCGCCGCCGGTGTGGGCGTCTGGAGCATGCAGCTCGGCGAGAACCCGCGCCTGCACTGGGACGAGCAGATGCGCAAGCTGCACGGCCTGCCGCCCGAGCAAGCGCCGCCGCCGCTGCGCGAGTACCTGCAGCAGCATGTGCACGCCGCCGATCGCGCCGCCATCGCCGACAGCATGGCCTTGCTGATGAAGCGCGACGAAGGCCTGCTCGACGTGGACTTGCGCATCCACTGGCCCGATGGTCAGCTGCGCCGCCTGGCCACCCGCTCGTCGATCAGCGGGCCACCGGGCCAGCGCCAGTTGCATGGCGTGATGCTCGACGTCACCGAGCGCCATGCCACCCAGGAACGGCTGCGCCAGGCCACCGAGCGCGCCGCGCTGGCCGCGCGCGGCGCCGGCATCGGCACCTGGGAGTCCGACGTGGACGCCAGCGCAGGCTGGTGGGACGAGCAGATGTTCCGGCTGCGTGGCATGGACGCTGCGCCCCGGGTAGTCCAGCTCGACGAGATGGCGCAGTGGGTGCACCCCGACGACCGCGTCGCGACCCGGCGCGCCATGCGCAGCGCGGTGGCGGACGACGCGCCTTCCAATACCGAGTTCCGGGTGGTCTGGTCCGACGGCACAGTGCGCTGGCTGGCCTCGCGTTCAACCCCGGTGCGCGACGAGCATGGCCTCACGGTGCGCCGCATCGGCATCAACTGGGACATCACCGACGCGCGCAACGCCGCCACCAGTCGGCAGGAGCGTTTGCTGGCCCAGCATGAAAGTCAGGCCAAGTCACGCTTTCTCGCCCGCATCAGCCACGAGCTGCGCACGCCGCTCAACGCTGTGCTCGGCTTCACCCAGCTGCTGCTGGCCGAGACACCCACCGACGCCGCACCTGATCCCACTACCTGGCGCCGCCGCGTCGAGCATGTGCAGGCCTCGGGTGAGCACCTGCTGGCGCTGATCGACGATGTGCTGGAGCTGTCCAGCCTGGAATCGGGCGAACTGCCGCTGGCGCTGCAACCGGTGGCGCTGGCGCCGCTGGCCCATACCAGCCTGCCGCTGGTCGAGCTGCTGGCCCGCGAACAGGGCGTGCGCCTGGAACTGGGGCCGCTCGACGGCTGGGCGATGGCCGAACCGGTGCGATTGCGCCAGGCGCTGATCAACCTGCTGAGCAATGCCATCAAATACAACCGGCCCGGCGGCCATGTGCGGCTGAGCGTGGAGCCAAACGGCGACCGGCTGCTGCTGCGGGTGGCCGACAGCGGGCGCGGGCTGACCGAAGAGCAGCTGCGCCATGTCTTCGAGCCCTTCAACCGCCTGGGCATGGAGCGCGAAAGCATCGTCGGCACCGGCATCGGTCTGACCATCGTGCAGGCCGCGGTGATGCACATGGGCGGCACGGTGCGTGTCGACAGCCGGCCCGGCGAAGGCAGCGTGTTCGAGATCAACCTGCAGCGTTGCGCCGCAGCGCCCCCGCAGGTGCGGGACTTTCAGCTGGGCAATCCCTTGCCCACACAGCGCCTGAGCGGCAGCCGCAGCCTGCTCTACATCGAGGACAACGAAGTCAACCTGATGATCGTCAGCGAGTTGGTCAAGCGCCGGCCCGACCTGCGGTTCCTCAGCGCGGTGGACGGCGCCAGCGGCTTGGCCATGGTGCGGGATGAGCTGCCCGCGCTGATCCTGCTCGACATGCAACTGCCCGACATGGACGGCCATGAGGTGCTGCGCCGCCTGCGCGGCGACCCGGCCACCGCGGGCATACGCTGCATCGCGCTGAGCGCCAATGCCATGCCCGAGGACATCCGCAGCGCGCGCGCCTCGGGGGTTGACGACTACTGGACCAAGCCGCTGGACCTGGCCGGCTTCATGCGCTCGCTGGATGACTTGTTCGGACCGGCACCGCCGGCCTGATCAGGCCAGTCCCGGCGGCGCCTCGAAGGCCCGGTAGTTGCGCTCCAGCCATTGCGCAAAGCGCAGGCATTCCGGATCGGCAAAGGCCGGGCCGATGATCTGCGCGCCCACCGGCAGGCCGCCGGGGCTGAGGCCCAGCGGCACCGCGGTGGCCGGCAGGCCGACGATGCCGGGGTAACCGGCCCAGAACAGCGCGTCGGTGACCAGTTGCCGGTGGCCATTGACCGGGATCGTGCGGCCCCAGCGCTCGCCCGCGTGGTCATGGGCAAAGGCCGGCGTGGTGGCGGTCGGGCAGATCAGCAGATCGTGCTGCTCGAAGAAGGCCGCCCACTGCTGGCGCAGGCCGGACCGCAAGTCGTCGATCTGTGCCCATTCGCGGTGGCTGCTGGCGTTGCCGCGGAAGTGCCGGGCGACGTAGCTCTGGTCGTCGGCGGCGTAGCCGCGCGCACGGTCGCAGGCAGCGGCATAGGTGGCGTCGTCATAGTTGGCGCCGGTGGCGGCGCGCATCAGGTGCACGTAGATGCAGTGGCTTTCGGCGCTGTCCACCGGCCGCGCATCCTCGCTGACCTCCACACCCTGCGCGCGCAGAAAGTCAACCAGCTTGCGCAGCGCGTCCTGCACGCTGGCGTCGACCTCGGCCAGCGGATCGTCGTACAGCACCGCCACCCGGCAGCGCTGCGGCGGCACACCACGGTCGCGCCAGGCCAGCGGCACCCGGCCCATGGCGGTGTGCATGCTCAGCGGCGCAGCCAGGATGTCCATCGCCAGCGTCAGGTCGAAGGCGCTGCGCGCCAGCGGGCCGACCGCTGCGATGTCGAAGCTGTCGGCGCTGTGCTTGGGTGTGAGCTCATGGCCGGTCTGCGGCAGCACGCCCCAGGTCGGCTTGTGGCCCCAGACACCGCAGTAATGCGCCGGGTTGCGGATCGAGGCGCCGATGTCGCTGCCCAGTTCCAGTGCGGTAAAGCCCGCCGCCAGCGCTGCGGCCGAGCCGCCTGACGAGCCGCCCGGCGTACGCGTCGTGTCCCAGGGGTTGCCGGTGGTGCCATACACCGGGTTGAAGCTCTGCCAGTCGGCCAGCGAGACCGGCACATTGGTCTTGCCGAAGATCACCGCGCCGGCGGCCTGCAAGCGCTGCACCGTCACCGCGTCGCTGCGGGCGATGTTGTGCTTGAAGGCCTCGAAGCCGTAGGTGGTGGGCAGGCCGTTGATGTTGAACGACTCCTTCACCGTCATCGGCAGGCCGTGCAGCGGGCCCCAGCATTCGCCGCGGGCCAGCGCCGCGTCGGCGGCTG
>JBBQZM010000219.1:0-5967 GCA_038207685.1 Burkholderiales bacterium | reverse complement strand
GACAAACACCAGCACCACGTCCTGCATGGTGCCCGGCACGCTCTTGCGCAGGATGGCTTTCAGGTTGGCCTGGTCGTCCTTCAGCCGCAGGTCTTCCAGCAGCAGCTTCATCACCGCCTGGTGGCCGGGGTAGCGCACGCTCTTGTAGTCCAGCGTGCGCACGCGGCTGGCGAGTGTCTCGCACAGCGTGCCCAGGCCGCCGCTGGTATTGAAGGCCTCGTACTCGGTTCCGTCCAGGCTGAAGTGCTCCAGGCCTTCAAGCGGCAGCACGTCCAGCTTCTCGCCGTCGCGGATCGCTTCGCAGGGGTGGCAGTACTCGTTGATCAGGCCGTCGACGCTCCAGGTCAGGTTGTACTTCAGCGCATTGGTCGGAAAGGCCGGTAGCGCGCCGACGCGCATCTTCACGTCGTGCAGGGTCTGGAAGCCCTGCGTCAGGTGGTGGGCGACGATGCCGATGAAGCCCGGCGCCAGCCCGCACTGCGGCATGAAGACGGTGGCCGCACCCTCGGCCAGGCGCTTGATGGCCTGGGTGGCGGCCACGTCCTCGGTGAGGTCGAAGTAGTGGCAGCCGGCTTCGCGCGCCAAAGTCGCAGTGGCCACCGCCAGGTGGTAGGGCAGGGCGTTGACCACCGTCTGGTGGCCGCGCCGCAGTTCGGCCAGCAGTGCGGCGCCATCTTCGGTGTCGACGACACGGGTGGCCAGGCCGTCGCCGGCCAGGCGGTCGAGCGCGGCCGGGTCGCGGTCGATCACCGTTACCTGGTAATCGCCGCAAGCGTGCAGCAAACGGGCAATGGTCTGGCCGATGTGGCCGGCGCCGAGCAGGGCGATGCGCATGGGGTTCTCCTGAGGGGGGCCGCCCGGGCTGGGCGTGGCGATCGCGGCAAGCGATCCCATGCCTTGAGTCTGCTCAAGCGGGTTGACGAAGACCAGCCTGAGTTCGTCGAAACTACCGATGTTTTCGTCGTATCGTCGGCAGCTTTCGCCAAAACGTCAGAACAGGCCCACCCCGTGACCCGAGACGCCCTGGACCGCGACCTGATCGCGCTGCTGCAAGCCAATGCCCGTGAGAGCACCGCCAACCTGGCCCGCCAATTGGGCGTGGCCCGCACCACGGTGGTGGCGCGCTTGGCCCGGCTGGAGCGCGACGGTGTGATCGTCGGCTACACCGTGCGCCTGGGCCTGGACGCGCAGCGGCCGCAGGTGCGCGCCCATGTCGGCATCAGCCTGAGCCCCAAGCGCAGCGCGGCGGTGGTGGCGCGCCTGCAGGCCATCCCCGAACTGCTGCAGCTGTCCAGCGTCAGCGGCGAGTTTGACTACATCGCCATCCTGCGCGCCGAGACCACCGCCCGGCTCGACGTGCTGCTTGACGAGATCGGCCAGATCGACGGTGTGCAGCGCACCACCAGCTCGGTGGTGCTGGCGCTGCGCATCGACCGTGGCGCTTGAGTCGTCGCCCAGAAAAAAAGCGCCGCAAAAGCGGCGCCTTCGGGGGCTGAGCGCGGCACAGGCTGCCGCGCTAAAGCGGATTCAGTTTCAGAACTCGTAGCGCAAGGTCACCTGCACCGCCCACTGACTCTCGCCCTTGCTCTGCTTGGTGGTGAAGTCCTCGACCTCGTTCTGGGTGTTGTAGATGTACTTGCCGTCGGCGGTCATGCCGGCGTAGTTGACGAAGCTGCGTGCGTTGCCGCCGCGGCTGTTGACACCGCCCACTGTGCCGCCGTTGAAGCCGACCTCGTCGATGCGGCCCCAACGCTTGTTGAGCATGTTGCCCAGGTTCAAGACGTCGAATGAGATCACACCCTTGTGCTTGCTGCTGATGCCGCGGACTTCCTGGCTCAGCCGCATGTCGATGGTGTTGACCCAGGGCGCATAACCGCTGTTGCGGCCAATCACGCCGCCCTTGGAACCGGCCAGGTCGGGGTTGGCGTCGACGATGGACCAGAAACGCGCCTCGTTGGCCTGCTGGTCGGCCGGCGTGGCGCCGTAGAACGCCACCTCGCCCGATCCCGGCGCCGACGGGATGTACATCAGGTCGTTGCCGGCAATGCCGTCGCCGTTCAGGTCGTTGCGGTAGGTCCAGCTGAAGGGCTTGCCGCGGCGGCCTTCGTAAAACATACCCAGCGTGGTCTTGTAGCTGCCGACAAAGGCCTTGCTCCAGGTGACGCCGCTGGTCACGCGGTCACGCACCTCGTAGGCCGAGCGGGCTGCCACCTCCTCGTTAGGATTGAGGGTGGCGCGGCCGTTCCAGTTGGAGTTGGCGGTCGACGAGGTCAGCGGACTGACCTCGGTGGCCTTGGTGTAGGTGTAGGCCACATTCCAGTTCAGGCTGCGCCAGGCTGCTCCACCCAGCGACAGCGATAGCGAATCACCGCTGCCTTTGCTGGTGCCTTCGGCCAGCATCACGTCGCCAAACGCCGGGTTGCGGTTCGACTTGTTGCGCACGGCCGAGGTCGGCGCGTCGGCGCCGGTCCAGCCTGCCGCGCTCAAGCCGACGGCGTTGTAGAACATCTCGCGTCCGTCCATGCCGGTGGTGGTAGGGGCGCCCAGGTTCAGGTGGCGGTAGTGCAAACCCGACTTGACCTCGGTGTGTACCCACTCGGCGCCGGCCTGCAGGCCGTACCAGGGCAACTCGTGGTCGAGCGCCAGGCTCATCTTCCATAGCGCGGGTTGGCGTGTATTCGGCGCAATCAGATCGACCGCGGCGGCAGGCACCGTGCCGGTGATCTGCGGTTGATTGCTGGTGTTGGGCGTGAAGATCACCGAGGCCGGGCAGGGCGTTGTGCCGGTGCCGCAGGTGAACGAGGCGTTGGCCATGCCTGTGTTCTGGAACGGGTTGGTCAGCCAGACATTGGACGAGGCGCCTTCGAACAGGCCCACGCCGCCGCGCAGCTGCAGGCGCCGGCCACCGGTGGGCGTGAGGTTCAAGTTGAAGCCCAGGCGCGGCTGCACCAGCATCTTGCCGTCCAGCGTGACATCGTTGTCATAGCCAAAGGCGGTCTTGAACGCCGGATTGGCGATCGGCTTGTCGTCGGTCATCGTGCGGTCGACGCGTACCCCGCCCATCAGCGTGAGCTGCTTGTTGACCTTCCAGGTGTCCTGCAGGAACAGGCCCAAATTGTTCAGCGACCAGTCGGCTGCGCCATCGGCCAGGGTGCGCCCAGGCAGCGGCACGCGCAAGGTGTAACTTGTGGGCATGCCGGTTTGAAACAGCGCCACCGGATCGGCGCCGCGGAACTCGTAGACGCCCTTGCTGTTGTTGACGAAGGCGTTGAAGATCTGGTTGGTCTGGTAGTCGGCACCGAACTTCAGTTCATGGTCACCGCGGGTCCAGGTGGCACCGAAGTAGCTGTCGATGGTCTTGGTGTCGATGCGGTTGAAATGCCGGTTCTGCTCCATGCCGAAGCGCAGCGTGCGGGTGGTGCCGGTGGTGCCGGCCGGCGCAGCGCCGGTGAACACTAGCGCCACCTGGGGCAGGTCGGCGATGGCCTTGGGCTCGCTCTCGAAGTTGCGCTGGGAGATCTTGAACTCGGTGGAGAAGTCGTCGGTCCAGTCGGCGAACCACTGGCCGACCAGCGACTCGTTGGTCTTGGTCTCGGTGAACCAGTAGGTGTTCAGCGACAGCGTGGTGTTGCTGAAACCGGCGAACACCGGCTCGGTCTGCTCGGTTTTGCTGTAGCGCACGCTGGTGCGGTGCTTGTCGTTGATGTTCCAGTCCAGCTTCAGCAGCGTGTCCTTGACCAGCAACTCGGCGGCGCCAGGTGAATCCACGGAGCCTGCGTTGAAGCCCTTGGCGGTGGCGGCGGCCTGTGCCGCCGCAATCTGGGCCGGCGTGATGCCGACGTTGGTCAATGAGCTGCCCACCGGGCCAAACGAGGGCGTGCTGCGCGAGCTGCTCAGTTCCTCGTAGCCAACGAAGAAAAACAGCTTGTCCTTGATGATCGGCCCACCCAGCGTGAAACCTGTGGTCGTTTCCTTGAAGGTCGGCGGTGCCGAATAGTTGTCTGCCGGCGGACGGTTGTAACGGTCGCCCGCCAATTCGTCGTCACGGAACACGTAGTACAGGCTGCCGTGAAACTCGTTGCTGCCGCTCTTGGTGACGGCGTTGATGTTGGCGCCGGTGTAGCCCTTTTGCGTAACGTCGTAGTTGCTGACGTTGACCTGCACCGACTGGATCGCGTCCATCGAGATCGGCTGTTTCAGCGTGGGCAGGTTGTTGCTTTCCAGGCCAAAGGGGTCGTTGGTGTTGACGCCGTCGATGGTGATCGAATTAAAACGACTGTTCTGGCCCAGCGCCGAAATTTCGCCGCGGTCCTTGTCGGTCTGGACGACACGCGGGTCGGTGCGGGCGTAGTCCTGCAGATTGCGCTGGATCGAAGGCAGCGCATTGAGCTGGGCGCTGCTCAGGTTGGTGCCGGCGCCCATGTTGTTGCGGTTGAAGGTCTGCGCCAACGCCTGGCCGGTGACCACCACGGTGGCCGTGCCCAGGGTGATGTCCAGATTCAAGGCCTCGGCCAGCGCCAGGTTCAAGCCCTCGCGCTTGTCGACCTGGCCACCCTTGCTGATGGTGATCGTGTACGGCCCGCCCACACGCAGGCCGCGGGCAGCGTAGCGGCCGTCGGTGCCGGTGGTGACATTGCTGACCGAGCCTGACTCGGTGTGCAGGATGCTGACCACGGCGCCGGCCACCGGCGCGCCGCTGGCGTCCACCACTCGGCCGCCGATCGCGGAGGTCGTGTTTTGCGCCAACGCAGGCGCGGCCACGACGATGGCGACCGCCGCACTGAGTGCACTGCGGGCGAAGCCGCTCCAGGGATGGTGATTCATCGATTCAGTCCTAGACATGAGTAGGTTGGCAGGTAAACAAGGGATGCACGTTGGCGACACACCGCAGAAACACCACCGGCATCAAACTCCGCCGGGGCAGTTTCGGCCTGCATTCTTGGAAGTACAGCGATTGCCTGAGCAATTTGCCTGCCAGTGCTGGCGGTCTGTCATGCCCCAAAGCTGATCCTAGGATCCGTTTGTGACAGCTTCTCCCGGTTGGCCGCTTTCGCGCCACCGGGATTTGCCCCGTGTTGGGGCGACGCATCATTGCGGCTGGTGCAACTTGGTGCGGCGTTGGCTCACTCCACCCACTCGATGCGCGGCGTGGCCACCAGCGTCGGACCGGTCTGCAGAAAGTCGACCAGTGCGTCCAGATCCTGCGCGCCGCCCAGGCGCTGGCGGCCGGCGCTCAGCCCGCTGAAACCATCGCCGCCGTCGGCCATGAAGTTGTTGACGGTGAGGCGGTAGTCGCGATCGGGCGCCAGGGGCTGGCCATTGAGCATCAAGTCCTGCACCCGCTGGCCATGCGCTGCCTTGGCCAGCCAGCGGTAGCTCAGGCCGGCCGACGGCGACAGAAACAGTGGCGCGTCGCGTCGCGGCGGCTGCTGGTTTTCGAGCAAGGTCTTGATCTCGGCGCCATTGAGGCTCATCACCACCAGGTTGTTGCCGAAGGGCTGCACCGTGAAGGCGTCGCCAAAGGTGACGGTGCAAGGCGGCGTGCCGCGGCACAGCAAGTCGGCGCGCACGCCGCCGGGGTTCATCAGCGCGAACTGGGCGCCGCCACGCTCGGGGGCGCGGGTGGCGGCCCATTGCGCATCGGCGATCAGCCGCCCGGCGGCGCTGTCGGTGCGGCCACGGCGGTCGAAGCTGGTGTTGATGCGCCCCACCGGCTTTTGCACCCGCGGCGCGGCGGCGGCGGCATAGGCGGCCACCGCCTGCGCGACGGCGGGTGCGGGCTGGGCGCGGCGCAGCGCGTCGCCCAAGCTGGCCGGCTCGGCGGCCGCCAGTACCTCGCGCAGCGCCGGCTCGGTGCGCTCATTGAGCACTGGCAGGTTGCGGTGGCGGGTGGCGGCGCGGTCGACTTCGCCGGTACGCGGGTCGATCACCAGATCGGCCACCGCCAGGCCACGCCCGAAGGACAGC
>JBBQZM010000218.1:0-5974 GCA_038207685.1 Burkholderiales bacterium | reverse complement strand
CTGGAGGCGGTGGAAGAGTTTCTCGACAGCTGCCATGCGCTGCAGAACCACGGCGTCGACCGCTACCGCCGGCCCACCCGCAAGAGCCTGGCGCAGGAACTGGCCGACCGCAAGGACCGCGAGGCCTACGCCCAGCGCCAGGTCAACGACCTGTGGCGCACGCTGCCGCGGCCGCCCGACAAGCCCGACGAGCCGACCGAGGTGCGGCGCTTTCCTGAAGAACCGCAGGAGAACCTGCTCTACTTCATCGAGAAAAACGCGCCACTGCTCGAGCCCTGGCAGCGCGAAATCGTGCGCATCGTGCGCAAGGTGGCACAGTACTTCTACCCGCAGCGCCAGACCCAGGTGATGAACGAAGGCTGGGCTACCTTCTGGCACCACAAGCTGCTCAACACCTTGTACGACGACGGCTACCTCAGCGACGGCGTGATGATCGAGTGGCTGAAGAGCCACACCAATGTGGTTTACCAGCCGGGCGTGGGCGACAAGGGCTACTCGGGCCTCAACCCGTATGCGCTGGGCTTTGCGATGTTCACCGACATCAAGCGCATTTGCGAACAGCCCACCGAGGAAGATCGGCTGTGGTTCCCCGACATCGCCGGCAGCGACTGGGTGCCGACGCTGCACGAGGCCATGCGCAACTACAAGGACGAGAGCTTTATCGGCCAGTACCTCAGCCCCAAGCTGATGCGCGAGTTCCGGCTGTTCACGATCCATGACGACGAGAAGCGCAGCGAGCTCGAAGTGGCCGCCATCCACGACGACAGCGGCTACCGCCAGGTGCGGGAGGCGCTGTCGCAGCAGTACGACCTGGGCTCACGCGAGCCCAACATCCAGGTCTGGAACGTCAACCTGCGCGGCGACCGCAGCCTGACGCTGCGCCACTTCCAGCACAAGGACCAGCCGCTGGACGACGGCGCGCAAGAGGTGCTCAAGCATGTGGCGCGGCTGTGGGGCTTTGGTGTGCAGCTGGAGAGCACCAATGGCAGCGGCGACATCACCAAGCGCTGGCAGGTGGCGGCGCCCAAGACCTGAGGGCGGGCTGGCGGCGCAGTTACAAGGACAAGGGCCACCACCCGGCGGGCTGCCTGTCACAGATCAAGACCTTGCGCTGACACAAAGTGGTGGGATGTGGATCGGCGTTCAATGACGGCATGCCGGCCTCCCGGCCGGTGACTGTGGCGCCCGGCCACGTTTTCAGGAGTTGCCATGTCCCACGCTGCCGCCCTTTTGCGCATCGGTCTTGCCGGGTTGGTGCTTGCCCTGCAGCCCGGCGCTGCGTTTGCCGCCACGCCGGCTGAACTGCTGGCCGGTTATGTCAAGCAAGCCGGTGCACCCGCCTCGGCCGAGCGTGGCCAGCGCCTGTTCGTCAAGAAGTTCGAGAACGACTTCGACTGGACCTGCGCCACCTGCCACACCGCGAATCCGCTGCAGCCTGGCAAACATGCGGTGAACGGCAAGCCGATCGCACCGCTGGCGCCGGCAGCCCAGGCCGATCGCTTCAGCAACCTGACTCAGGTCGAATTCCACTTCCGGCTGAACTGCCGCGACGTGGTCGGCCGCGAATGCACCGCCGGCGAGAAGGCCGACGTGCTGAGCTGGCTGATCAGCCTGAAACGCTGACTCTGGCGCTGGCCGCCCGCTGCGGCGGCCATGTTGCGGCGCAGGGACGGCACCTGGGCGACTCAAGTTCCGGTCGTGAACGGCCGATAGCCAGTGTTCAAGCTGATCGCGCCGCAGGCGCGCCGGCAGCCCGCCGACCGGAGCACCTCTTGCCGCAGCAACCGCCCAACGCCTCGCCGCACCAGCGCCAGCGCCAGCGCCGCGCCGCCGCCTTGCGCCGCGTGGCGGCCCGGCGGCGTGCGCCGCCGCCGGGCGCGACCCCATCAGCCTCATGGGCGCCGCGCATGCTGGCCGGGCTGTCCAGTGGGGTGCTGCTGCGTGACAGCAGCGGCAACATCATCGATTGCAACCCCAGCGCCGAACGCCTGTTGATGCTCGGTCGTCTTCAGTTGCTGGGTCACCAGCCCGCGCCTGCCGGCTGGCAGATCCTGCATGCCGACGGCCGCGCCATGGACACGGCGCAAGAACCGGGGCGCTTGTCGGTCGCCGCGGCGCTGAGTTTGGCGACCGCCGCGGCCCAGGACGAGGTGATCGGCGTGGTCGGGCCGGACTGCCACGTGCACTGGTTGCTGGTGCACACCGAAACCGAGCGCGACGCCCAGGGCCGGGCGACCGGCAGCGTCAGCTGCTTGACCGCGCTGTCCGAGCAGCGCCATCAGCAAACCCTGCTGACCCATGTCATCGCCGCCGCCGGACTGGGCACCTGGCAGTGGGACTTGCGCACCGGCAGCCTGGTCTGCAACGACCGGCTGCTCGAGATCCTGGGCTACCGGCGTGGTGAGCTGAACCTGAGCCAGCACCGCTGGACGCTGCTGGTGCACCGCGACAGTCGCCGTGCCTGGCGCGAAGCGATGCGCGCCCACCTGGCCGACCCGGCGGTATCGTGCCGGGCCGAGCTGAAGCTGCGGCGGCCCGACGGCGAATGGGCTGCGGTGCAGAGCTGCGGCATAGTGATCGAGCGGGCACCCGACGGCCGCCCGTTGCGCATGGCCGGCATCCACATCGACATGACCGAGCAGTTGCAGATGCAGGCCATGCTGCGCCATGCGGCGCACACCGACGGACTGACGCAACTGCCCAACCGGGTGGCGATGTTCGGGCAGGTGCAGCAGATGGTGGAGCGCGCGGCGCAGCAGCCCGACTTCGGCTATGCGGTGCTGTACATGGACTTCGACCGCTTCAAGCAGATCAACGACACGCTGGGACACAGCGCCGGCGACGAGTTGCTGCGCCAGATCGCGCAGCGGCTGCGCAGCGCAGTGCGCCGCCGTGACGTGGTCAACCCAGGCAGCACACACCGGCCGGCGGCGGTCGAGCCGGGGCAGCTGCGCGCTGGCCGCATCGGCGGCGACGAGTTTGTGGTGGTGCTCGAAGGTGTGCCGGGGCGCGACGAAGCCTGCCGGGTGGCACAGCGGCTGATGGACGTGCTGGACGCGCCCTACCGCATCGGCACGCAGTTGGTGTACTCCAGCGTCAGCATCGGCATCGTCACCTCCGAGCATCCGGCCAACGACGCCAATACCGTGATGCGCGACGCCGACACCGCGATGTACGAGGCCAAACGCGCCGGCCGCGGCCGCTACATGGTCTATGACCCGGCGATGCACGAACGGTTGGCACGCAGCGCCGAGATCGAGCGTGACCTGCGCCAGGCCTTGCCGCGTGGCGAACTGCATGTGGTCTATCAGCCGGTGGTGTGCTTGCAGCAGCGCGGCCCCTTCGCGGTGGAGGCGCTGCTGCGCTGGAACCATCCACAACGCGGGCCGGTGAGCCCGATCGACTTCATCCCGGTGGCCGAAGAGTCGGGGCTGATCGTGGCCCTGGGCCGCTTCGTGCTGCAGGTGGCCTGCCGCCAATTCGCCGCCTGGCAGCAGGCACTGGGTGCCCAGGCGCCGGCATCGCTGGCGGTCAACCTGTCGTCGATGCAGTTGCGCGCCACCGGTCTGGTGGCCGACGTGCAGAAGTGCATCGCCGACAGCGGCATGGCACCGCAGGCCTTGCAACTCGAAGTCACCGAAAGCCTGGCCGCGCAGGACGAGGTCGCCTGCAACCGCCTGCGTGAAATCAAGGCACTGGGTGTGCGCATCGCGCTCGACGATTTCGGCACCGGCTATTCGTCACTGGCCTGCCTGCACCAGCTGCCGGTGGACACGGTCAAGATCGACCGCTCCTTTGTCAGCCATGCCGAAACCAGCGCCTACCACCGCGTGCTGATAGAAGCCACGATCCGCGTCGCCCAGACCCTGGGCATGGACACCGTGGCCGAAGGCATCGAGACCGAAGGCCAGGCCGCGCTGATGCGCGAGCTGAAGTGCGGCCATGGCCAGGGCTATCTCTGGTCGCGGCCGCTGACGGCCGATGCCCTGAGCGCCTGGGCCGCCGCCCAGCGGCCCTGGGTGCAGGCGGCCTGAGGCAGTGGCCAGGACCGGCGGGCGCGACGGCAGCCGGCTATCGGCTATCGCCCCAGGTCCTTGGCGCTGACCCCGGCAATGCCCCAGTTCTGCTTGGGCACATCGTGGATCCAGACGCGGATGGTCTCCTTGGGCGCACCCACGGCCTCGTGCAGTGCCTGGGTAACTTTCTCGATCACGGCGCGCTTCTGGTCTTCGCTGCGGCCTTCCAGCATGTAGATCTGGGCAAATGGCATCGTCGTTCTCCTTGATTCAGACAAATCGCAGCGACACGCTGCCCAGGCCTTGCAGCCGCAGGCAAACATGATCACCGGCGGCAACGGCCACCGCCTCGGTGACGCCGCCCGACAGGATCAGCGTGCCGGCGGGAATCTCCTCGCCGCGCTTGCCAAGGTGGTTGGCCAGCATGGCCACCGCGGCGGCCGGGTGGCCCAGCACCGCGGCGCCGGCACCGATGGCCACCACCTGGCCGTTTTTCTCCATCACCACGCCCATGGTGCGCAGGTCCACCCGATCGGGCGGCAGCGCCTGGCCGCCAACGACAAAACGCGCGGCCGAGGTGTTGTCGGCCACCACGCTCTTGAGATCGAACTTGAAGTCGCGGTAGCGACTGTCGATCACCTCGATACCGGGCAGCACAAAGTCGGTGGCGGCCAGCACCGCGCCGATGTGGCAGCCTGGGCCCTTGAGCGCGCGCTTGAGCACAAAGGCGATCTCGGGCTCCACCTTGGGGTGGATCAGCTCGTGGGTCTTGACCTCGCCGCCCTCGGGCACGCAGAAGTTGTCGACCAGGAAGCCGAATACCGGTGACTCAACCCCCATCTGCTTCATCTTGGCGTGCGAGGTCAGCCCCGCCTTGAGGCCGATCAGCCGTGATCCGCGCGCCAGCTTGCGGCGCAGGATTTCGGCCTGGATCGCGTAGGCGTCGTCCCAGTCCATCGTGGGATGTTCGTCGGTGATCTTCAGTGTGTCGCGGGCCTGCAGTTCGCAGGTTTCCAGGTGCTCGGCCAGGCCGGCGATGGTTTTTGCATCCAGTGCCATCAATCTTCTCCTCACGTCGCCAAGGCCGGCTTCAGGCCACGCGCCTTGGCCATCGTCAGCGCGGTGTCTTCAATCATGTCTTCCTGCCCGCCGACCATGCCGCGCCGGCCCAGCTCGACCAACAGGTCGCGCGCCGGCACGCCGTACTTCTGCTCGGCGCGCTTGGCAAACAGCAGAAAGCTGCCGTAGACGCCGGCGTAGCCCAGCGTCAGCGCGTCGCGGTCGATGCGGATCGGGAAATCCATCATCGGCACCACACGGTCCTCGGCCACGTCCTGGATCTTCCAGACGTCAACGCCGGTCTCTATGCCCATGCGGTCGCATACCGCCACCAGCACCTCCATCGGCGTGTTGCCGGCCCCGGCGCCCAACCCGGCGCTGGCGGCATCGATGCGATTGGCACCGGCCTCGATCGCGGCGATCGAGTTGGCCACGCCCATCGCCAGGTTGTGGTGGCCGTGGAAGCCCAACTCGGTCTCGGGCCGCAGCGCCGCGCGCACGGCGCCCAGCCGGGCGGTCACGTCGCCCGGCAGCATGTAGCCGGCCGAGTCGGTGATGTAGATGCAGTTGGCGCCATAACCCTCCATCAGCAGCGCCTGCTTGACCAGCCCCTCGGGGCCGTTCATGTGCGCCATCATCAAAAAACCCACGGTGTCCATGCCCAGCTTGCGCGCCGCCGTGATGTGCTGCTCCGACACGTCGGCCTCGGTGCAGTGGGTAGCCACACGGATGGTGTGCACGCCCAGGCCATGGGCCATGTGCAGGTGGTCAACGGTGCCGATGCCCGGCAGCAGCAGCGCCGAAACCTTGGCCCGCTTCATCAGTGGGATCACCGCGCCGAGGTATTCCTCGTCGCTGTGCGCAGGAAAGCCGTAGTTGACCGAGCTGCCGCCCAGGCC
>JBBQZM010000217.1:0-6010 GCA_038207685.1 Burkholderiales bacterium | reverse complement strand
CCGCGGCGGCTGACCTGCGGTATGCGGTCGCTGGCATCGAGGAGGGTCCGGAAGCGCTCGCGCATCGCGGCAAAGCGAGGGTGTTTCTCCAGCACGGCGCGGCTCTCGGCATTGCGTGCGTGCACCCAGGCCAGCGCAGCTTCGCCCTGCACCTCCTCCAGCCAGAGCCAGGGATCGTCGTTGTCCTGCTGTGCCATGGCCGGCCTCATTGCCCGCCGCGCCACAGCGCTTGCGGCAGCACTTCCACCGTGCCGTCGCCGTCGCTGACATAGACATGGCCGTCCTGGATGCTGATCTGCAACTGCATCGACCGCTTGGCCATCGCTGCCAGGGCCTGGCTCTGCTCGGTGGGCACTTGCCAGATGTCCAGATTGCGCAGCCGGCTGATCTTGTTGGCGATGCCGGCGTACCAGATGTGCGCCGAATGGCTGTAGCAGTAGAGCGTGACCTTGCGCGCGCGGCCGCAGGCCTTGATCAGCCGCCGCTCCTCGGGGTGGCCCACCTCGACCCAGTGCAGCAACTGGTCGGACAAGTCCTTGTGCCAGAGGTCGGGCTCGTCGACGTCGGCCATGCCACGCGCCAGCTGCAGCGTGCCTTGCAGGTCATTGGCCGGCACATGCAGCGCAAAGGCCAGCAGCCGCACCATCAGGCGCTCTTCGGTTTCGCTGGGCTGCAGCGGCACGGTCAGCTGGTGTTCGCCATAGACATGGCGATCCATGTCCGAGATCTGCAGCGTGGCCTTGTAAATCGTGGCTTTCAGCGCCATCGGGAAACTCCAGGGCCGGGTTGGCCGATCGGTGAAGCGGCACTGTGACACAGCGCCGCCGAAAGAGAGGCTGTCTCAGGTGGGCTGGAAAGCCAGGCGCACGTAGATCGGCGCAAAGGCCTCGGCCTGGGTGATCTCGAGCAGGTGCTCGCGCGACAGCTCGAGCATCGCGATGAAGGTGACCACCAGTACCGGCGTGCCGCGCGTCGGGTCGAACAGCTCGTGGAACTCGACAAAGCGCCGACCGCGCAAGGTGCGCAGCACGATGCTCATGTGTTCGCGCACCGACAACTGCTCGCGGCTGATGCGGTGGTGCTGGTTGAGCCGGGCGCGCTTGAGGATGTCGGCCCAGGCTTCCTGCAGATCGACCACTGCCACGTCGGGAAAGCGGGTCACCAGGCTTTGCTCGATGTGCACCTGGGCGCGCAGGAAGTCACGGCCGATCACCGGCAACTGGTCGATGCGGGCTGCCGCCAACTTCATCTGCTCGTATTCCAGCAAACGACGCACCAGATCGACACGTGGGTCAGGGCCTTCGCCGCCATCGTCGGTCTTGCGCGGTGGCAGCAGCATGCGCGACTTGATCTCGATCAGCATCGCCGCCATCAACAGGTATTCGCTGGCCAGCTCCAGGTTGTGCAGCCGGATCTGCTCGACATAGGTCAGGTACTGGCGCGTCACGTCGGCCAGCGGGATGTCGAGGATGTTGAAGTTCTGCTTGCGGATCAGGTAGAGCAGCAGATCCAGCGGGCCTTCGAAGGCCTCCAGGAAGACCTCCAACGCATCGGGCGGGATGTACAGGTCGGTGGGCAGGCGGAACAGCGGCTCGCCGTAGAGCCGGGCCAGCGCCACGCGGTCGACCGGCAGCGTCTCGGCGTCGATCACACCGGCTGCACCCTCGTCAGCGGGCAGCGGCGGCCGCTTGCTCACCGGCGGCGGCGCAGGCGGCAACACGGCGTCGGGGCCGTGCGCAGGCGGTTGAGCGCGCTGATCCACCACGGCGCATTGCGGCCGGGTTCAGCGCGCCTTGGGCGGCGGGAAGTAGACATAAGGCGTCTGCGGCACCTCAGCGGCAGCCCGATCGGCCTGGGCCTGGCGGTCGAGTTGCTTGTCCCAGAGCAGGGCGCGGCCGGCACGCTGCTCGGCCTCGAGCGTGGGCTTCCTGGCCTTGAGTTCACCGATGAACTGGGTGATATCGGAGGTGTAGGCTTTCCAGAAGAAGGGCATGGCAGGGGCCTCGGACAGGGATCAGGGGTAACCCGCTAGTTTAAGGCCCCGGCTGACGCCGGACTGGCGGGACGGCGGACCAGCGCGACCGCTGCGGCCATGTCACCATGCGCGGCATGACGACGGAGATCGAACTCAAGTTCCGCATCCCGGCTGAGCGGCTGGCGGCGGTGCGCCGCGCGGTGGCCACCAGCACGGCCCGCATCGAGCCGCTTGCCGCGCTCTACCTGGACACTGCCGACCAGCGGCTGGCCCGCGCCCGCGTGGCGCTGCGCCTGCGCCGCGAAGGCGCGGTCTGGGTGCAGACGCTGAAAGCCGAAGGCGCCGATGCGATGCAGCGGCTGGAACATAACGTGGTGCTGGGCGTGTCGGCTACCGCGCCGGCGCTGGACAGCACGCGCCACGACGCTACCGAGGCCGGCAAGCGGCTGCGCCAGGCGCTGGGGGACGCGGACGCATCGACGCTGGGCGCGCGTTACGCCACCGACATCCAGCGCACCCGGCGTGTGCTGCGCAGCGGCGACGCGCGCGTCGAACTGGCGCTGGACGAGGGCTGGATCCGCGCCGGCGGGCAGCGGCAGGCGGTGTGCGAGCTGGAATTCGAGCTGAAGAGCGGCAGCCCGCAGGCCTTGCTGGACCTCGCCAGCCGCTGGGTCGACCGCTTCTCCCTGGTGCTCGACGTGCGCAGCAAGAGCGAGCGTGGCCACTTGCTGGCTGCCGGCCGTTGGGCCAGCGCACCGGTCGCGGCGAGGCCGCCTGTGCTGGGCAAACGGGATGATCTGGCCCAGGCCCAGGCGGCGATGCTGGCCGCAGCGCTGCGGCCGGTGCTGCGCCAGGCCAGCCTGCTGTCCGATGCCGGCCTCACCAAGCAGGCGGCCGCCGAGCCCGAACACCTGCATCAGTTGCGCGTCGGCCTGCGGCGGCTGCGCAGCGTGCTGGCGGTGTTTGGCGGTGATGCCCCGGCGGTCGCGCTGGCACCGGCGCTGGCGGCGCTGTTCCGCCAGACCGGTGTGCAGCGCGACCGGGATGCGCTGGCTGCCACGCTGTGGCCGGCGCTGCGGGCGGCCGGCGCGCCGCTGGTTGAGTGGCCACAGGCCACGGACGGCGCCGCGGGCAGCCCAAGCGCCGACCTGGCCGCGCTGAGCGACCTGCTGGCCACACCCGCCGTACAGCGCCTGTGGCTGGCGCTGCTGGCAGTTGCCCAGCCGGTGCAGGATACCGAGCGCACGGCGCCTCAGCGGCCATTGCGGCCGTTGTTGCGCGCGCCGCTGGATCGTTTGTGGCGCCAGGTCCAGCGAGACGCTGCCCGCTTCGATCAGCTGGATGAACCGCAGCGTCACCGACTGCGCCGCCGCATCAAGCGCCTGCGTTACGCCGCCGAAGCCAGTGCCGCGCTGTGGTCAGCCAAACCGCTGGCGCGGCTGCTCAAGCGCCTGCAGCAGGCGCAATCGCGGCTCGGTGAGCTGTGCGATAACGCCATGGCATTGGCGCGTTACCAAGCACTGGTGGCGCAGGATGGCCGCGCCTGGTTTGCCGTGGGCTGGCTGGGCGCCCAGCACGAGGCCTTGCGGCGGCCCTGTGCCCGCGCATTGGCACGCCTGGCCAGGCAGCCGGCGCCCTGGCGCCGGGGCTGATCAGGGCGCAACTGCGGCGGCCGCCGCAGTTGCGCTACCCGCGCCCTGCAGCGCCGCGGCCACGGTGGGCACGATGTTCTCGGCGCCGAGTTCGTCCTCGAAACCGGAGCGCCGGATCAGGCTCATGGGCTGCGCATTGACATTGGCCAGCACCAGCGCGATGCCCTGGCGGTGCAGCAGGCGGTGCAACTGCTGCAGCGCGTCGATGCCAGACGTGTCGACCGAGATCAGCCGGTGCATCTCCAGCACCACGCAGCGGGTGCCGTCGGGCAGTTGGCCGGGCAGGGCCTCGATCTTGCCCACCGCGCCGAAGAACAGCGAGCCGAACAGCTCGAACACCGCCACGCCGGGGGGCAGCTCACCATCAGCGCTGTGGGCGGGCACGGGCTTGGCCGAGAACAGCCCGCTCATGCGCACGATGAAAAAGCCGCAAGCCATCAGCAGGCCCACTTGCACCGCCACTGTGAGGTCGAAAACCACCGTCAGCACGAAAGTGCCCAGCAGCGTGGCGCGGTAGGGCAGCAGGAAGCGCTTGAGCCGCGCGAACTCGCGCCACTCGCCCATGTTCCAGGCCACGAACATCAGGATGCCGGCCAGCGCGGCCAGCGGCACATGCTCGGCCAGCGGCGCGGCAACCAGCACCACGGCCAGCAGTGTCAGTGCATGCACGATGCCGGCCACCGGTGTGGCGGCGCCGGCGCGCACATTGGTCACTGTGCGGGCCACCGTGCCGGTGGCCGGAATGCCGCCAAAAAACGGCACCACCAGGTTGGCCACACCCTGGGCCATCAACTCCTGGTTGGGGTCGTGGCGCTTGAACTGCGGCGTCAGGTTGTCGGCCACGCGGGCGCACAGCAGCGACTCGATGGCGCCCAGCAGCGCGATGGTCACTGTGGGAATCAGCAGCAGCTTGGCGGTGGCCCAGCTGAACTCGGGCAGCGCAAAGGCCGGCAAGGCCTGCGGAATGCCGCCGAAGCGGGTGCCGATGGTTTCCACCGGCAGCTTCAGCAACAGTACCGCGCCGGTGGCCAGCGCCAGCGCGACGATGGTGCCGGGCAGATGCGCCGTCCAGCGGCGCAGATGGGGCACCAGGCCCTTCGGTGCCACCGGCATGGTGTAGCTCTTGGGCCAGAGCACCACGGTGGCCAGGCAGGCCAGTCCGATGGCGAAGGCATAGGGGTTGAAGCTGCCCAGATGTGCCCACAGCATGCCGATCTGGCTGAAGAAATCACCGGGCATCTTGGTGATATCCAGGCCCAGCAAGTCCTTGAACTGCGACAACCCGATCAACACCGCGATGCCATTGGTGAAGCCGATGACGATGGACACCGGGATGTAACGCACCAGCACACCGAGCTTGAGCCAGCCCATCACGAACAGCAGCACGCCCGACAGCGAGGTGGCGATCAGCAGGTTGGCCAGGCCGTAACGCTCGACGATGCCGTAGACGATGACGATGAAGGCGCCGGCTGGCCCGCCGATCTGCACCTGCGAGCCGCCCAGCGCCGAGATCAGGAAGCCGGCGATGATCGCCGTGAAGATGCCGGCCTCGGGCTTGACGCCGGAGGCGATGGCAAAGGCCATGGCCAATGGCAGCGCGACGATGCCTACGGTAAGGCCGGCACCCAGGTCGGCGAAGAAGCGCGGCCGCGAGTAATCGGCCAGCGAATCAAGCAGTCGCGGGCGGAAGCGGTGAAACCGGGTGGGCAGAGGCATGCGGACTCCAGGGCAATGACGGGTGGCGGCGGGCTGTCATTGCGGGTGGTCCGCCATGGCGGAGCAGGGCGATGTAGCGCCTGCGCGGCGACATCAGCCAGACGCATGAGCCGGCATCCACGGGAGCTTGCATGGTCATCATCATGCCACCGATGGCGCACGGCCCGGCTTCGGCGCCGCAGCCACTCAGGACCCGGTGCGGGGCGCGGAGCGCGGATCGGGCGACATCGCGTTCCAGATCGGCGTGAAGACAAAGGGCATCGTCGCCACCTCCGGCTGCACCCGCACCCGCACCGCGTGGATGCGCGGCTCACCGTACACCTCCAGCCGCCACAAGTTGGCGACGGGGCGGCCCTGGGCGTTGCGGAAGGGCTGGTCGGTGGTGTACTGGTGGTAGTCGCCGTGGATCAGCAGCACCGGGTGCGGCGCGGTCTCGGCCAGCGGCAGCAGCTGATGCGCGATGCTGGGAAAGGCCTCGTGTACCTCGCCACGCTGGGGCTTGGCCGGATCCGGATAACGCAGCGATTCGGCTTGGGTAGCCAGCACCAGGGCGCGGGCGCCCTGCGTGCGGGCAAGCTCGAACGCGGACCTTATCCAGGCTGCATTGGCCGCCTCGCGGCGCAGCGCCTCGGCGCGCACCAAAGGCTGGGCTGCCTCGAAGCCGTTG
>JBBQZM010000216.1:0-6027 GCA_038207685.1 Burkholderiales bacterium | reverse complement strand
GCGTACGTGCTGCTGGTGGTTTTCATCCTGATGACCACCGCGTCGGTGCAGGGCATGAAGATCAGCATGCCCAAGCCCAGCAGCAAGCCCGCCACCGAGCAGCATGAGCTGAAGATCGTGCAGGTGATGCCGGGCGGTGCGCTGCTGATCAACGGCGTGCCGGTGACGCTGGCGCAGCTGGAGCAGCAGCTCACCGCGGCCAAGGCGCGCGACCCCAAGATGACGGTGGCGATCAAGGGCGATGCCCGGGCGCAGTACGCCTCGGTGGTGGCGGTGATCGACCTGTGCAACCAGTTGGCGGTCAACATGGCCCTGGTCACCGGCCGCATCGGCACCTGAAGGCGATCCGCGATGGCCGGACTGGCAGAAGAATCCCTGGAACGCCCCAGCGCCGGTCGCCGCATCGCCTGGGTGGTGGCGGTGCTGGCCGGCCTGCTGCTGGTGGGCGCTGCGGCCTGGTGGCTGAAGGGCCAGTTGTCGGCGCCCACGGTGGCCAAGCGCCAGGTGGCCAGGATTTCCATCCTGCCCGACACCCCGCCCCCACCGCCCCCGCCGCCGCCCAAGGAAGAGCCCAAGCCGCAGCCGCGCGACGACAACAAGCCACCCCCGCCCGACCTGGCGCCCAAGGCCGCGGCACCCGCGCCGGCCAACGAGCCGATCAAGATGGAGGGCGCGGCTGGCAGCGGTGACAGCCCGTTTGCCGCTGGCAGCGTGAACAACGACTACAAGGGCGGCAACCCCGGCGTCGGCGCGTCGTCACCCAGCGCTGGCGCCAGCCTGGTCGACCGTGCGCAGGAGCGGTTCTACGCGCAATCGGCGCGCCAGTTGCTGCAGCCCGAGATCGAACGCGCGCTGCGCAGTGACGCCACCGAGCTGGTGGTGAGCTTTTCGCTGTGGATCGACAAGACCGGCGCCATCCAGCGGGTGGACGTGCTGCCCAGTGGCCAGGCCCAGCACGACGACGACCTGCGCAACGCGCTAGACGACACCCGGCGCAAGTTCAAGCTGCCACCCCCTCCGGCCGGCCTGAACCAGCCGATGCGTTTTCGGCTGACGGTACGGCCGCTGGCCTGAGTTTTTCCTGCTTTCCATTGCCCTCCCCTCCGGTGAACCCCATGCGATCCACGATCCAGCGCCTGCCACCTCTCCTGCTGACCTTGCTGGCCCTGGCCGCCACCCCGGGCCGGGCGCAGGGTGTCGCCAGCGCCGAAACCACCGGCGGTGCGACGGCCGATGCCGCGGCCTTGCAGCAACTGCGGGCGACCACGTTGGCCTTGATCGAGGCGCTGGTCAGCCAGGGCCTGCTGCCGCGCGAGCGGGCCGACGCGCTGTTGCGCGCAGCCACGCCGCCCGCCCCAAGCGCGGCGGCGGCCACCTGGGGCGCACCGCTGGCTACCGGTGCCGTAGCTGCGGGTGCGGGTGCGGGTGCGGGTGCGGTCGCCCGGCCGCCACAGCGGGTGACCTACCTGTCGGAGACGGCCCGGTCCGAGTTGCGCGAGGCCATCAAGCTCGACGTGCTGGAACAGGCCCGCACCGAAGGCTGGGCCGACTCCCGCCAGATCCCGGCCTGGAGTCGCGCGATCCGCTTCAGTGGAGACCTGCGGGTGCGTGCCCAGTCCGAGCGCTTCGACCCGAACAACCTGCCGGCCGCCGAGTACCAGCTGCAGAGCCTGCTGGCCTCGACACCGGCCTGGTCACCTGACCTGAGCAACACCACCCAAAACCGAAACCGGCTGACGCTGCGGGCCCGGCTCGGTGCCGACATCAAGGTCTCGGAAGACACCAGCGCGGGCATCCGCCTGTCCACCGGCACCAGCGGCGGGCCCAGCTCGTCGAGCCAGACGCTGGGCACCTCGTTCAACAAGCTCAGCGTCACGCTGGACCGCGCCTGGCTGCGCTGGGAGCCCCGATACGACCTGCGCCTGGTCGCTGGCCGCATGGCCCAGCCGTTTTTCGGCACCGATCTGTTGTGGCCCGATGACCTGTCGGTCGACGGCGTGGCGGCCAGCGGTGAGTACACCCTGGCCAGCGGCCTTTACCTGTTTGCCAACACCGGCGCATTTGCACTGGAAGAGCTTGCACTGAGCCCGCGCGACAAGTGGCTCTACGGCCTGCAAGTGGGCGCCGACTGGGTCATCAGCCCCACCGCGCAGCTGCGGGTGGCCCTGGGCGTGTTTGACTTCCACCACATGGAGGGCGTGCGCGAAACCCAGCCGCGCCCCACCGGTGCTGCCGCCAACACCACCGACTACCTGTCCAGCGAATACCCCCGAACGCTGCGGCTGAAGGGCAACACGCTGATCAACCTGAACGACCCCACCAGCACCGCGTCGCCCACTTGGGGCCTGGCCTCGAAGTTTCGGCCGATCAACCTGACGGCCGGGCTGCTGGTCAAGTCCTTCGACCCGATGCAGTTGGTGCTGTCGCTGGACTGGGTGAAAAACTCCGCCTTCGACAGTGACGACATCGAGCGCCGGGCCGGCGACAGCCGGGTGCGTGAGGTGCTGGCCAAGACCTCCGGCCTGCAGGCGCGGGTGCAGTTCGGCGATGGCCAGTTGGCCGATCGCGGCCAGTGGCAGGGTTTTGCCGCACTGCGCAAGTTTGAGCGCGACGCCTGGATCGACGGCTTGACCGACACCACCTGGCACGGCGGCGGCACCAACTACCAGGGCTGGTCGCTGGGCGGGCGCTATGCCTTCGACCGCAACACCCACCTCGGCCTGCGCTGGACCAGCACCCGCAACCTGGACGACAAGGTGGTCACCGACACCTTCCCGCAGGGCACGCTGAGCGGCGCACCGCTAAAACTGGATGTGCTGCAGTTGGAAGTCAACACCCGCTTTTGACAATTTTCCCCGGCCCGGGTCTGGCGTTGATGCCGGCCGGCCAATGTGACGGAGCCGACATGCACCTTTCCTTAAACAGGCAGCACGCTGCGCCGCGCCGCGCCTGGCCCCGCATGCTGGGCGCCGGCCTTGTCGGCCTGGCCCTGTGCTGGCCCGCGCTGGCACAGGATGCAGCGGCCAGCCGCGAGCGCGAAGCGCTGCGCCGGGCCCAATCAGCCCTGCAGCAGGCACAGCAGCAGCGTGATGCCTTGCAGGCCGAGAAGGCCGAGCTGGAACGTCGCCAGGTGGAACAGGCCACGCTGACCCTGAAGCAGCAGACCCAGGCGAAAGCCGAGTTGAATCGGCTGCGAACGCTGCAGCGTGAGCACGACACCCTGCGCGCCCAACTGGCCGCCGAGCAGGCCGCGCTGGCGGCGCTGCGCGAATCGACGTTGACCGACAAGGCCCAAGCCGAAGCACGCCTGGCAGACACCAGCCGCCAGGCCGCCCAGTGGCGCGGCGAGCGTGATGAACGCACGGCCGCCAACCGTGCGCTGGTGGCCCGGCTGGAAGCCGCCACCCAGTCCCTGGCCGAAGCACAGGGGCGCAACCGCCAGCTACATGCGGTTGGGCAGGAAGCCATTCAGCGCCTGCGCGGCTTGACGCCCGCCGAACTGGCCTTGCTGGACGATCCGATCCTGGGCCTCACCGCCGTGCGCATCGGCAGCGAGGCCGAAGACCTGCTGTTGCGCCTGGATGCCCAGCGGCTGCCGGCAGCCCCGCAGATGCGATAGCCGTGCCGGCAGCCCCGCTTCGGCCAGCCACTTGGTCAGTAACCGAAGCGCGCCTTGCGGGCGCTGGCATCGATGCGCCGCGCCGCATAGTCGATGCCGCTGAACGCTGCGTAGTCGGCCAGCGTGCGTTGCGTGCCCAGGCCGTACACGCCCAGCGCCGCTCGGGCGTCGTCGCCACCCCACAGCAGCGCGGCCAGCCGCTGGTTGGACGCCGCGGTCAGGCTGTGTGATTGCACCGCCCGCTGTGCGTCCAGCTCAGGCGACCAGTGCAGCGGCCGCGGTGGTGCATCGGCCAGGTGGTACTGGTGGTAGACCGGCATGCCGGGGATGTGGAAGATGTCCCAGCCATGGGTGTACGCGCGCAGCGCAAAGGCCTGCTCCTCGCCGTGAAAGTACAGCTGCGGGTCATAGGGCAGCTCGTTGACCACCCGGCCCGGCGCCAGCAGACAGCCCGCGCCGATGTGCAGGGCGGGCACCGGGTCATTGCCGGCCACCGGCACGCCCTCGAAAAACAGCACCGGGTGGTCGTCGGCAAACGCCGATGACGCGCTGACCACATGCGCCAGCACCTGCGCCCCCACCACGGTGGCGTAGGGCTCACCGGCCACCATGCGGAACGGGTTGGGGTAACAGCTGACGAGGCAGCGTGGGTTGATCACCGCGCAGCGCCGGGCCTGGCGCAGCAGCCGCTCGTCCCAGCCAGGCTCGAACCAGGTGTGTGAATCGACCTGAAAGAACCAGTCCTCGCCCTGGTAGAGCGACATCGCCAGCGCGCGCGCCCAGCAGGGGCCGCGCGCTTCCAGCGCATGCAGCCGGGCCCAGCGCACCTGCTTCGCGGCCCAGCCCGCCTGCAGCCGCAGCTGCTGGCCGGGCACGGCCTGCTCGACCACGCCGAATGTCAGGCGCGACGGATCGGCCGCCTGGCTGTAGGCGCTGCGCAGCGTGAAGCCCAGCAGCGGGTCGCAGTACGACGCCACGCTGATGAAAATGGTTTCGGGCTTGGGCACAGCGAACAGGCTCACAGCGGGCGGTAATCCACCTCGCGCCGGTGCTCCACCAGCCGCAGCCGGGCCGGCCGCACGAAGCCTTCGCCGTCGAAGTGGCGCAGCGGCAGGTCGGCGGCGTTGAGCTCGTCGACCAACTGGTCCAGCGAAAGCGGCGACGGCTGGTAGCCGCGCAGCACCATCAGCGTGATAGCGCGGCAGTTGTCCCAGGCCCAGCGGTCGTGCCAGTGCAGGTCACGCTCGCTCCACACCGACAGGTGGGCCTCCGAGGCCACGCCGCCCACGGCCGCTTGCACGATGAATTCAGGCGCCAGCACCACCACCCAGGCGCAGCGGTAGACCAGCGCGTTGAGCAGGTCCAGCCCGGCGCTCTTGGGCAGGTGCTCGATGCAGTCGCCGATCAATGCCAGGTCGAAGCACTCACCCGGCGTGCGCCGCCACCAGGTGGTCACATCCTCGACGTGCAGCGCCTGGTAGACCGCGGCCAGCCCGAACTGCTCGACGTAGGACGCTTCCACCTCGATGCCCACGCGGTGACAGCCCGGCGCGTGTTGCGCCAGCAGCCGGCCGTGTTTGCTCGCGCCGGTACCCACATCCAGCGCCCGGCTGGGCGCGATGCGGGTGATCAGTTGCTGCACCACTGCGTCGAAGACGGGAAATGAGCCGGGCATGGCGATCAGGATCGGGCGGCCACTTGGCCAACGGCCGAAAAATCCGCTATTTCAACCGGCCGATGTGACAGCTTGATGTGCGCATGCCGGAACTTGCGCCTGCGGCACCAGAATCAGTTATATTGTGTAAATCGTTTACACCATTAACTGAAAGCCCGCAATGAGCAACACCGTTTCCGAATCCACCGCCAGTCACGCGTCCAAGGTCAACGCCCCGACTGCCGTCGGCCCGGCCAGTGCGGCCTTGCCTGCCCCGGTGGTGACCGCACCGGCGCCGGCGCCGTCAAGCAAGGCGGTTTCGACTCCGTCAGGCAAGACGGCCAAGTCGGTCAGATCCACCAAGTCCGCAAAGCCCACGACACCGCCCGCGGCGGCTCCGGTTGCCAAGCTGAAGTCGGCCGTGGCCGAGCGCCCACGGACACCTACGCCCAAGTCCACTGCAAAACCGGCCAAGCCGACCCGCGCGTTGGCCAAGCCTGGCGTTGCGGCCGTTGCGGCCAAAACCGCCAGAACCGCCGAAACCGCCAAGCCGACACGCGCCAAGGAGAAGCTGGTGCGCGACAGCTTCACGATGCCGATCGCCGATTTTGCGTTGATCGCCCTGCTCAAGGAGCGGGCGCTGGGGTTCAAGCGCGCGACCAAGAAGAGTGAATTGCTGCGCGCCGGCTTGCAGGCCTTGGCCACGCTGAGCGACGCCCAGTTGCAGGCCATGCTCGACAAGTTGCCGGCCCTG
>JBBQZM010000215.1:0-6038 GCA_038207685.1 Burkholderiales bacterium | reverse complement strand
GGCGCCAAGATCGGCATGCTGGGCATCAACGGCTCGGGCAAGTCGTCGCTGCTGAAGATCATGGCCGGCGTCGACACCGAGTACGAGGGCGAGGCCACGCCGATGCCCGGCATCAAGATCGGCTACCTGCCGCAGGAGCCGCTGGTCAACCCCGACCAGACGGTGCGCGAGGCGGTGGAAGAAGGCATTGGCGGCGTGCTGGCGGCGAAGAAGCGGCTCGACGAGGTCTATGCCGAATACGCCGAGGAAGACGCCGACTTCGACGCGCTGGCCGCCGAGCAAGCCGAGTTGGAGTCGATCATCGCCGCTGCCGGCTCGGAGAACACCGACCTGCAGCTCGAATTGGCCGCCGACGCGCTGCGCCTGCCGCCGTGGGAGGCCAAGATCGGCGTGCTCTCGGGCGGTGAGAAGCGCCGCGTTGCGCTGTGCCGCTTGCTGCTGAGCAAGCCCGACATGCTGCTGCTCGACGAGCCCACCAACCACTTGGACGCCGAGTCGGTGGAATGGCTGGAGCAGTTTCTGCTGCGTTTCTCGGGCACCGTGGTGGCCATCACCCACGACCGCTACTTCTTGGACAACGCCGCCGAGTGGATACTTGAGCTCGACCGCGGCCGCGGCATCCCCTGGAAGGGCAACTACTCCGACTGGCTGGACCAGAAGGAAAAGCGCCTGGAAGGCGAGCAGAAGACCGAAGACGCCCGCATGAGGGCGATGAAGGAAGAGCTCAAGTGGGTGCGCAGCAATGCCAAGGGCCGCCAGGCCAAGAGCAAGGCACGGCTGGCCCGCTTTGAAGAGCTGAGCGACGTTGACTACCAGAAGCGCAACGAAACCAACGAAATCTTCATCCCGGTGGCCGAGCGCCTGGGCAACGAGGTGATCGAATTTGTCGGCGTCAGCAAGAGCTTTGGCGACCGGCTGCTGATGGACAACCTCAGCTTCAAGGTGCCGGCGGGCGCCATCGTCGGCATCATCGGCCCCAACGGCGCCGGCAAGTCGACGCTGTTCCGCATGCTGCAGGGCGAAGAAAAGCCCGATTCGGGCGAGGTGCTGATCGGCAAGACTGCGCGCATGGCCTTTGTCGACCAGAGCCGCCAGAGCCTGGCCGCCGAGAACACGGTGTGGCAAGACGTCTCGGGCGGGCTCGACAACATCGTCGTCGGCAAGTTCGTGATGCCCAGCCGGGCCTACCTGGGCCGCTTCAACTTCAAGGGCAACGACCAGCAGAAGCTGGTGGGCAGCCTGTCGGGCGGTGAGCGCGGCCGGCTGCACCTGGCCAAGACCCTGGCCCAGGGCGGCAACGTGCTGATGCTCGACGAGCCGTCGAACGACCTCGACGTCGAAACCCTGCGCGCGCTGGAAGACGCCTTGCTTGAGTTTGCCGGCTCGGCGATGGTGATCAGCCACGACCGCTGGTTCCTCGACCGCATCTGCACCCACATCCTGGCCTGCGAAGGCGACAGCCAGTGGTTCTTCTTCGACGGCAATTACCAGGAATACGAGGCCGACAAGAAGAAGCGCCTGGGTGAAGAAGGCGCCAAGCCGCATCGCCTGCGCTTCAAGGCCTTAAAGTGACGGCGCGCGGGCCGCGTGCAGGTTTGCACTGATACGTCCGCAGGGAACCGGCGCGCGTAGCTGGGGTCTGGCAGACTCCACCGCCTGAAAACGAGCGCCAGCGCCATGCCTACCCTGCCCCCTTCCGGCGGTTGTTCTGCCCGTCTTGCCCAACCGGCCCTGCGCCTCAGCGCGCTGGCCGCGTTACTGTCGCTGGGCGCCTGCGCCAGCCTGCCGGGCGGATCACCCACTGTGACGGCCCAGGCCGGCGCGACGTCTGCGGCAGCACCCAATCCGCTTGCCGCCGTCCGCCCGGCCGTCGCGGCCTCTGGCGCTGCAGCACCCGGCGCCGCGGTGGCCAACCCGCCGCCGCAGCCCGGTCAGCCGCCGCCGTTCGCCACGGTGATCAAGGACGCGCAGGAAATCAAAGGCCTGTTCACGGCCTGGCGCAAGGACGAGAAGCTGTGGCTGGAACTGCGGCCCGAAGACTTCGAGCAGCCGTTCTTCCTGTCGCCCAAGCTGCGCACCGGCATCGGCGAGTCGATGTTTTTTGGCGGCCTGATGCTGCGCGCGCCACGGCTGGTGCAGTTCCGTCGCCAACACAATGTCGTGCAGTTGCTGGCGGTCAACCCGCAGCAGGTGGCGCGCGCCGGCACGCCAGAAGCGCGCGCCGTGGCCGCCGCCATCTCGCCCAGCCTGCTGGGCGCCAACCTGGTGGCCAGCCAGCCGCATCCGCAGCGCAAGTCGGTGCTGGTGGATGCCGGCGCGATCTTCCTGTCCGACTTGATGGGCCTGGGCAGCCAGTTGCAGCGCAGCTTCCGACAAGGCTACATACTGGATCAGCGCAACTCGGCGGTGCTGGAAGTGCGCGGCCAGCCCGACCTGCTGGTGCTGGAAACCAACCTGCATTTCGCCACTGGCAGCATCGCAGTGCCACAGCCAGGCGCCTCGCCCGGCACGCCGCCCGGCGCGCCGGGGCCCAGCGTGCCCGACGGTGTGCCCGACCCGCGCAGCCTGTTCCTCGGTGTGCATTACTCGCTGGCGCGGCTGCCGGCGCAGGTGATGGCGGCGCGGCCGGCTGATCCACGGCTGGGGCATTTCCTGTCGGTCCGCGACGACTTCAGCGACGACCTGGCGCGCAGCCCGCGCCAGCGCTATGTCAACCGTTGGCGGCTGGAGAAGAGCGACCCGGCGGCCGAGCTGTCCAAGCCGGTCAAGCCCATCACCTACTGGCTGGACCGCAACATCCCGCTGAAGTACCGCGCCGCCATCACCGCCGGTGTGCTGGAGTGGAACAAAGCCTTTGAGCGCATCGGCTTCCAGGATGCCATCGTCGTCAAGCAGCAGGCCGACGATGCCAGCTTCGACACGCTGGATGCCAATGTGGCCTCGCTGCGCTGGATGGTCAACCGCGAGCCCAGCTTCGGCGCCATCGGGCCCAGCCATGTTGATCCGCGCAGCGGCGAGATCCTCGACGCCGACATCGGCATCGAGAGCCTGTCGTCGCGCAGCCAGCGCCACCTGCGCTCGCGGGTGCTGGGCGACGCCGGCACGCCGCAGGCGGCGCAGGAATGGGCCGCCTTGCTGCAAGTGGGCCAGGCCGAGTCACCGGCCTTTGCCGGCGCGGCCGGCGCCGGCCTGTTCGGCCATGACGCCGCGTCCTGCAGCCACGCCGATCAGGCGGCCGAGCAGTTGGGCTATGCCTTTGACGTGCTGGCCGCGCGTGGCGAGATCGCGCCCGACAGTGCCGAGGCGCAGCAGTTTGTGCTCGACTACGTGAAGGATGTGACGATGCACGAGGTGGGCCACACACTCGGGCTGCGCCACAACTTCCGCGCCTCGCATGCGGTCAGCGCCCGGCAGGTGGCCGACCCCGAGTTCACTCGCCGCGAGGCCTTCACCGGCTCGGTGATGGAGTACGCAGCGGTCAATCTGCCGCGGCCCGGCGAGCGCGCGGCTGCGCCCTTCCAGACCACGCTGGGGCCCTACGACCACTGGGCCATCGAATATGCCTACAAGCCGATCGCCCCGGCACAAGAGGCGGCCGAACTGGCGCGCATCGCCGCCCGCAGCGGCGAGCCGGGGCTGGCCTTCGGCACCGACGAGGACAACTTCCTCGGCATCGATCCCGATGCGCTGCACTTTGACCTCGGCGACGACGTGCTGGCCTTCGCGACGCGGCGCTTCGATATCGCGCGCGACCTGTTCCAGCGCCAGGAACGCCGTACGCTGCGCCCCGACGAGGACTTCAGCGGCCTGCGCCGATCGCTGGGCTATGCGGTGCGTGATGCCGGTCGTGCGGCCGGCGTGCTGCTGCGCCAGGTGGGCGGTGTGCGCACGCTGCGTGACTTTCCCAACACCGGTCGCGATCCGCTGCAACCGGTGGCCGCGGCCGACCAGCGCGCCGCGCTGCAGTTGCTGTCGCAGCAGGTGCTGGCGGCCGACAGCTTTGTCGTCAGTCCGGCGCTTCAGCGCAAGCTGGCGCCCGACTTTTTTGAACGCAGCGAGAACCGCAGCCTGCCCACCGAGTTTGCGCTGGCACAGACCGTGCTGGACCTGCAGCGCGGCATCCTCAACCGGCTGATGAGCGATGCGCTGGCCGCGCGGGTGCTCGACAACGAGACCAAGGTCAGCCCGCCGGCGCAGCCGCTGCGCCTGGGCGAGCTATACGCCCAGTTGGAGACCGACATCTGGAGCGAACTGGCCGCCAGCCGAACCATCCCGCAGCCGCGGCGCGAGTTGCAGCGCGAACATGTCAATCGCCTGACGGCGCTGGTGCTGCGGCCTGCGTTGATGAGCCGCAGCGACGCCCGCGCCCAGGTGCGTGAGCGTGCCGCCGCGCTGGCCCAGCGTATTGATCGCGCCAGCCGCCGCCTGGGGCTGGACGACTCCTCGCGCGCCCACCTGAAGGACAGCGCCGAATCGCTGCGGGCCGCGCTGGCCGCACCGCTGCAACGCGCAGGCGGCTGAGCGAGGCCTTCAGTCGCGCAGCGCGGCGTCAGGCGGCGGCCAGCACGGCGGCGTCCTGCTGATCGCTGCGGAAGGCGGCGAGGGTCTGCGTCAGGTACATCGCCGCGGTGACGCCTGTAGTTCGGTCGTGCGGCCCAGCCAGGCCGCGCCGCGCACGCCCGAGCCATCACCGTGCCAGGCCGGCAGCAACCGGGTGCGCACAGGCTCTTTGACACCGCCGCTGAACACCCAGCGCGCCCACAGCGCGGGCACCGCGGCGTAACTGCCAGCGATGCGCGAAAGGCCGCCGCCGAGCACGATCACATCGGGGTCGAGCAGGTTGATGACCGTGGCCAGCGCCCGCGCCAGCCGCATGTGCCAGCGCACCAGCGTGGCCTGGCAGGCGGCATCGCCGGCGTCGGCGGCCTGGGCGATGGCCACGGCGCTGAGCGTGCCGCCATGCCGCCGGCGGTGATCGGCGGCGATGGCGGGGCCACTGAGCCAGGTCTCGATGCAGCCGGCCTGGCCGCAGTAGCAGGACAGCGGTGCTTCGTCAGCCTCAGCCCAGGGCAAGGGGTTGTGGCCCCACTCGCCGGCCAGCCGGTTGGGGCCGCTCAACACGCTGCCGTGCACGGCGATGCCGGCGCCACAGCCGGTGCCCAGGATGGCGGCGAACACCACCGCCGCGCCGCGGCCGGCGCCGTCGGTGGCCTCGGACAGCGCCAGGCAGTTGGCATCATTGGCCAACGCCACCGGCTGGCCCAGACAGGCCTGCAGGTCGCGCTGCAGCGGCCGGCCGTTCAGGCACAAGGTGTTGGCATTCTTCAGCAGGCCGTCGAGGGTCAGGCTGCCGGGCGTGCCGATGCCGATGCTGGGCTGACCCGCACCGCCGCCGGCAGCAGCCGCCTCGCGCGCCGACACCACCAACCCGGCGAGCGCGTCCAGCACCGCGTCGTAACCCTGCGCCACCGGCGTGGTGATGCGTTGGCGCCAGCGCACCTCGCTTTGGGCGTCCAGCAGCACGGCTTCGGTCTTGGTGCCGCCCAGGTCGATGCCCAGCGCCCAGGCCGCAGCCGGCATGCTCAG
Source organism: Burkholderiales bacterium (assembly GCA_038207685.1). Classification (GTDB taxonomy): domain Bacteria; phylum Pseudomonadota; class Gammaproteobacteria; order Burkholderiales; family Burkholderiaceae_C; genus Pseudaquabacterium. The sequence continues at coordinate 452 of JBBQZM010000215.1, read as the reverse complement.
ATCGCCTCGCTGCGCTCGATCAGCCAGGCCAGCGCGGTGCCATCACCCTCGCCTTGCAGCCGCGGTGCCAGCCGCTCGCGCACCACCGCGTGGTAACCATTGAGCCAGTTGATCTCGTCGGGCCGCAGCAGGCCGAGGTCGATGCAGCGCGCGTCGATCGGGCACAGCGTCAGCGTCTCGAATTCGAGCATCTCGCCAAAAGCGCCGGCCTCGGCGGTGTCCACTGCCACGTTGAGCAGCAGGTTCTCGATGCGCACGCCCCACTGGCCGGGCCGGTAGACGCCGGGCTCGTCGCTGGTGATCATGCCGGTCTCCATGGCCATGTGCGGCTCGGGCTGGGCCTTGCTGATGGTCTGCGGACCTTCGTGCACGTTCAGGAAATAACCCACGCCATGGCCGGTGCCGTGACCAAAATCGATGCCCTCGGCCCACAGCGGCGCGCGCGCCAGCGA
>JBBQZM010000214.1:0-6106 GCA_038207685.1 Burkholderiales bacterium | reverse complement strand
GGCGCGCTTGACGGCGGGCTGGTGCTGGTCGCTGCAGGCGGCGGCGCGTTCGAGCAGCGTGCCGTCGTGTGCTTCACCCAGCGTGAACACATGGCCGCTGCCGGCGCTGAAGGCGATGCGGCTGACCCAGGCGAAGTTCTTCGGCGCGCACACCACCACCGCCGGCTCGGCGTTGCCGATGAAGTAGCCGATCTCGGCCGCCTGGTAAGCGGTGTTCAGCGGCAGAAAGACATAACCGGCGCGCAGCACAGCCAGGTAGAGCATCAGTGCTTCGACGCTCTTTTCGGTCTGTACCGCCACCCGGCTGCCCGCGGGCAGGCCCAAAGAGTCCAGCAGGTTAGCCAGCATCGCGGTGCCGCGCTCGAGGTCGCGCCAGCTGTAGCGGTCGCCGGCGTTGGGGCCGTCGGCGTTGTCGATGGCTACCGCATCCAGGTCGGCAGGAAAGGCGGCGCGCAGCGCGGCGAACAGGTTCTGGTTGTCCATGATCTGCGCCTGCACGGAGCAGGCCGATAGTTGCAGGGGATCAGTCCAGCTTGGCGCCTGAGGCCTTGACCACCTCGGCCCAGCGTTTGACTTCGCTGCCGACAAAGCGGCCGAAATCGGGGCCCCAGCTGTTGGGCGGGTTGGCACCCAGGTTGGCCCAGGCGGCTTTCATCTCGTCGCTGCCCAGCGCTTTCTTCATCTCGGCGGTCATCGCATCGACCACCGGCTGTGGTGTGCCCTTGGGTGCCCACAGGCCATACCAGGTGGCCACTTGGTAAGTGGGCAGGCCGGCTTCGGTGGTGGTGGGTACATCGGGGAAGCCCGGCGCGCGCTGCGCCGAGGCCACCGCGATCGCCTTGATGCGGCCACCCTTGATGTGGGCCGCTGACGAACCCAGGCCGTCGAACATCATGTCCACCTGACCGGCGATCAGGTCTTGCAGCGCCGGGCCGGCGCCGCGGTAGGGGATGTGGGTGATGAAGGTCTTGGTCTGCAGCTTGAACAGCTCGCCCGCCAGGTGGTGCGAGGTGCCGTTGCCGGCCGAACCGTAGTTCAGTTGCCCGGGGCTCTTGCGCAATTGCTCCAGCAAGCCCTTCAGGTCGGTGGCCGCCACTTTGCGCGGGCTGACCACGATCACCTGCGGCACGCTGGCGATCAAGCCCACCGGCACGAAGTCGGTCTCGATGTTGTAGTCGAGCTTGGGGTACATCGACGGTGCGATCGCATGGTGCACCGCGCCCATGAAGAAGGTGTAGCCGTCGGCCGGTGCGCGCGCGGCGATGCCGGCGCCCAGCGTGCCGCCGGCGCCGCCCTTGTTGTCGATGATGAACTGCTTGCCGGTGTTCTTGACCAGGGTGGCGAACAGCGGCCGGGCAAAGGCGTCGGTGCCGCCACCGGCCGGGAAGGGCACGACGATGGTCACTGGCTTGCTGGGCCAGGTGTCGGCCTGGGCCAGGCTCCAGGGGGCGGCCAGCGCGAGCAGGGTGGTGCCGGCCAGCAGGCTGCGGCGAACTTGTTGGGGTGAGGCTTTTGTCATGGTGTCTCCAGTCGTTTTAGTCGTCTCGGGGGCTGGGAGGGGTCCGGCGATCAGAGCAAGGCCGAGAGGGCGCGTGAATGCACCACCCGGCCGCGCAGGAATCGCTCGTGACAGGTCTCTACGCGGCCCAGGTCGTAGAGGTAGTTCACCATCAGTCCGGCCGATTGTTTCAGGCCTTTGCTGGCCAGGTTGGCCTGGGCATTGAGGCGTTCGAGCCGGGCGCCGTTGTCGAGGTGGAAGCGGGCCACCGGGTCGCCACCGGGCAGCGGTGAGCGGTGCACCAGGTAGAGCGCGGCCAGCCGCCACAGCGCATGGTGCGCAGCCGCCGGCAGCGCGGCCAGCGTACCGGCCTGCGTCAGGGCATGCAGATCGGCGCCGGCGGCTTCGCGCAGCAGGGCCAGCGCATGCACCGCGCGCTCGGTGGCGGCCTGCGGCAGGCCGGCCAGTGCGCCGCCCTGGCTGGCGGCGTCACGTGCCGGGCTGCTGAGCTTGTGCAGCCAGCCCATCAGGCCGGGAATCGGCGACAGCGTGCAGAAGCTCTTGAGCTGCGGCAGTTCACGCTTGAGTTGCTCGGCCACCCGCTTGATCAGGAAGTTGCCCATCGACACGCCGCGCAGCCCGGGCTGGCAGTTGCTGATTGAATAAAACACCGCCACCTTGAACTGTTCGGGCGGCAGCGGCTGCGATTTCTTGTCGATCAGCGGCGCGATCGCGCCGGCCATCTCGGGCACCAGGGCCACCTCGACAAAGATCAGCGGCTCGTCGGGCAGCTGCGGGTGGAAGAAGGCGAAGCAGCGGCGGTCAGGCCGCAGCCGGCGGCGCAGGTCTTCCCAACCGTCGATCTCATGCACCGCCTCGTGGTGGATGATCTGTTCGAGCAGCCGCGCCGGCGAATCCCAGTCGACCTTGCGCATCAGCAGAAAGCCGGGGTTGAACCAGCTGCCCAGCAGGTGCAGCAGGTCATGCTCGACGCCGGCCAGCACCGGGCTGCGCGGCAGGCGCTCCAGCAGCCGGCGGCGCAGTCGCACGATGGCGGCGGTGCCGCCGGGCGCGCGGTTGAGCCGCCGGAACAGCTCCTGGCGCGGCGGCTCGGCGGCCTCGGTCAGCCGGATCAGGTGGGCGCTGTCGGTGGGCGCATGCGCATAGGCCAGCGCGGCGGCCAGCACCTGCTTGGGATCGGGCGAGAAGTCGCGCGCCAGGTGCTCGAAGAAGCGTCCGCGCAAGTCGTCGTTCAGCGCCTCGATCTGCTGCACCACGGCCAGCGCGATGCCGGGGCCGTTGGCTTCGCCACGCTCGGACAGCAGGCGGCGGCAGTCGAGCAGCAGGTGGCGCAGCAAGCGGTCTTGCGCGCCATGGCGCCGGGGTTTGGCATCGGGCCCCTTCGCGGCGGTCTCCTCGGTAGATTTGGCGGCGGCCTTGGCCGTGGGCTTCGCCGCCGGCTTGCCCAAACCGGGCGTTGCCGCCAGCGCGGCCCGTTCGACCGTTGCGACCGTCGTGGCCCCGGTCTTGCGGGCGGTGACCGCGGCTGGCCGGGCCGGCGGCAGGCTCGACGGGCTGCTGGTGGCTGGGCTGGAGGCGGGGGTGTCAGCCATGCTGGCGCGGTTCCTCGGTCTGCTGCAAGGCCTTGAGGGCGCTGAGCTGGGCCATCAGGTGGTCGTGCATCGCACGCTCGGCACGCACCGCATCACGCTGGCGCATGGCGTCGATCAGCACCCGGTGCTCGTTCAGCGAGGCCTGGATGCGGCCCGGCAGCTTGAGCTGGCGGCCGCGCCACAGCCGCATGAAGCGGCGCAGGTCGCCGGTGGCACGGTCCAGCCAGCGGTTGGCGGCCAGCGACTGCACCTGCGAGTGAAAGGCGTGGTTGACGCGGTAGTAGCCGTCGAGGTTCAGCGCGGCGGCATGGCGCTCCAGGCTGTCGTGCAGGCGCTGCAGTTCGGCCAGGTCATCATCGCTGCCGCGCTGGGTGGCCTCCAGGGCGCAGCGGCCCTCGAGCATGGCCATCACCGGAAACAACTGCTCGGCGTCCTCGTCGGTGAGCTCGACCACGCGCGCACCGCGGCGCGGCACCAGCGTCACCAGGCCTTCGGCGGCCAGCACCTTGATCGCCTCGCGCAGCGGCGTGCGGCTGATCTGCCACTGTGCGGCCAGCGCCAGCTCGTCGATCCAGCTGCCCGGCGCCAGTTGGCGCTCGAACACCATGTCGCGCAAACGTGCTGCCACGCCGTCGTGCATCGAGGTGCCGTGCAAAGGAATGGCATCAACCATGCGCGCACTGTAATCTTGTAATTACAGGATTACAGTGGGGCGAACCCGAAACCCAGGCCAGCGAACGAGCTGACGCCCGGCAGCGTTTGCTGCAAGGGCGGTAGCCGCAGCAGCGGCGATAGGGGCGGTAGCGGCGGCAGCGGCCCTGCTGGCTGACCGCGCCGCCCGCAGGCCGGACGGCTTGCGCCGTGGGCCGTTCAGCGGGTCAGGCCCAGGCGGCGGCAGATCTCCAGCGTCAGCGCCGACTGGTTGAGGGCATAAAAGTGGATCGCCGGCACGCCGCCGGCGATCAGCCGCTCGCACAGCCGCGTCACCACGTCCAGGCCAAAGGCGCGCACCGAGGCGGTGTCGTCCAGGTAGCCCTCCATCTTCAGCATCACCCAACGCGGGATCTCGATGCCGTCGCGGGCGGCAAACTGCACGATGCGCGAGAAGTTGTGGATCGGCATGATGCCCGGCACGATCGGCGCGGCCACACCCAGCGCCCGAGCCTCGTCGACGAAGTGGAAATAGGCGTCGGGGTTGAAGAAGAACTGGGTGATCGCCGAATCGGCACCGCAGACCATCTTGTCGGCGAAGTGCTGCAAGTCCTTGCGCGCGTAGCGCTGCTCGGGGTGGTACTCGGGGTAGGCAGCCACCTCGATGTGCCAGTCTGCGCCCTGGGTCTCGCGGATGAAGCGCACCAACTCGCTGGCATAGCGGAACTCGCCGGCCACCGCCGTGCCGCTGGGCAGGTCGCCCCGCAGCGCGACGATGCGGTGTATGCCCTGGGCACGGTAAGTGGCCAGGATCTGTGCGATGCCTTCGCGCGTGCTGCCGACGCAGGACAGGTGCGGCGCGGCCTCCTGGCCCAGCGCGGCGATGTCGCGCACGGTGGCCAGCGTCTTGTCGCGGGTCGAGCCGCCAGCGCCGTAGGTGACGCTGAAGAACTCGGGCTTGAGCACCGACAGTTCGGCCACCACGGTCTTCAGCTTCTCGCTGCCGACCGGGGTGTTGGGCGGGAAGAACTCGACGCTGACGGGCAGCGGGTGGGTGGCTTGTGGGTGTGGCATGTTTCGGCTTCAGACTTCAGGCAGCAGCAGTGGAAGGTGGCAGCGCGCCGCGCACCGGGCGTTCGGTGGGCAGGCTGAGGTTTGTCATTCCAGCGCGCCCAGGTGCTGGCGGGCGGCCTGGGCCAGGCGCTGGTCAAAAGTGGCCAGCGGCGCCTTCAGTTCAGCCGCCAGCCAAAGGTAAGCGGCGTCGTAGGCGCTGAGGGACCAGCGGTTGGCCAAAACCAGCACCGGCTGGGGCGGTGGTGCATGCCAATCGATCTGGTGCGCGGCAAAGTCGTCCAGCAGGACCATGATGTGTTCAGCATTGGCGCCGGATTTCACCTTCTTGCGCGCCACGTTGGCGATCTCGTAGGGCATCAGGTTGGGGGCATGCAGGGTCTTGCCGCTCAACATCGCTGCAGCTTGATCCATTTCCGGCTCTTGAAACAGCCAGGCGGCCAGCGCGCTGCAATCCACCACCACGGGCGGGCGAACCAGCCAGACGGCAGGCGGCTCGGCCACCAACAATTGGCGCAGCACAGAGGGGCTCATCGGCTGTCGCGGTCGGCGCGGATGATGTCCACCGCGCGCGGCAGGTCGGGCGCCAAAACGAGTGGTGGCCGTGCCGCGCGTTCAGCCATCAAGTCTTCGATGGTTTTGGACCCCGTGACCACGCCCCGGGGAATATTGCCCGCCGGTCCCGCCGGTCCCGCCGACGGGCGTGCAGGCGCAACGAATTCCTGCGCCGCCTGCTCCACGATGGCCAGCAGTTCACCTTGCAGTGATCGGTGGTTGCGCTCGGCCCGGGCGCGCAGCCTTTGGGCCACCGCCTCGGGCACGTTCTTGATCGACAGATTGAGCGTCATGACAGCTCCAAAATGGATGCAAAGTTCCATTCTGGAGCCATTTACCGTCGGATGGCAAGCCACCCGCCGGCTGAGCCGGCGATCAATACCTGTAGCTATCGGGCTTGAACGGCCCGGTCTTGGGCACGCCGATGTAGGCGGCTTGCTCGTCACTCAACTCGGACAGCTGCGCATTCAGCGTCACCAGTTGCAGGCGCGCCACCTTCTCGTCGAGGTGCTTGGGCAGCACATAGACCTTGCCCACGTCGTAGGCGTCCTGGTGCGCAAAGAGCTCGATCTGCGCGATCGTCTGGTTGGCAAACGAGCTGCTCATCACATAGCTGGGGTGGCCGGTGCCGCAGCCCAGGTTCACCAGCCGGCCCTTGGCCAGCATGATGATGCGCTTGGCCGGCTTGTCACCCACGGCCGGGAACAGGATCTGGTCG
>JBBQZM010000213.1:0-6111 GCA_038207685.1 Burkholderiales bacterium | reverse complement strand
TGGACAGCGATTCGGCCCTGCGCCGGCGGCTGCAGCACTACGCCGCGCCGGACCTGCTCTTGATCGACGAGGTGGGCTACCTGTCGTACTCCAACCGCCATGCCGACATGCTGTTCGAGTTGATCAGCCGGCGCTACCTGCGCAAGAGCACCATCGTGACGACGAACAAGCGGTTTGCCGAATGGGGCGAGGTCTTCCCCAACGCCGCTTGCGTGGTCTCGCTGGTGGACCGGCTGATGCACCGAGCCGAGGTCGTGCGCATCGATGGCGAGTCCTACCGTGCCAAGGAGGCCCAGGAGCGCCAGGCGCAACGTGTGGTTGAACGCGCAGCCAAGGCCGCAGCGGCGAAATCACGCAAGCCAGCAAAATGAGCGCCGACTCGCGATGCTCGGCCACAGCGGCCACACCGCCGACACCGCCGACACCGCCGACACCACCGACACCACCACTGGCATCGCTCGTGCCGCAGCACTGGACCGCCGAGCAAGCGCTGGCCGTATTGGAATGCCTGAATGTGATGCGCCACGCGCTATGGGCAGCCTACGGGCCTCAGGTCCAACAGGCCTGGCGCGATCAGCTCGTGCCCGAGGGCCCGACGCCGGAGCTCGATCCGGACGACCCGTTCTGATCAGCAGGCCGCAGCGACAAACGACAACTTAGTCGTCGCCGAACTCATCAGGGTCCCTCGCCGGGACCCTTCCTGCTTCACGACTCCAATCCACCGTGGCTGAGCGTTGGCGGCAAAAAGCGCTCCCTCACCGTCAAATAGAAGCGGATTCGCGCCAGCGCTGACATGGCGGAACGGACTACTAGCATTCGGCTCGGGCCGAACAGCGCGTAGGCAAGAAGGCCGAAGGTCGTCGCCTGCAGGCCGCTGATCGCCGGCAAACTCGACGCGTCGGCGTAGGCAATGCCCACTGGCACAAGCACGGCCGTCAGCGCCAGGCCGGCCAGCACATCGCTGCGCAACCAGGCGATGTCGTAGTGGCGCAGTGTGGCTACGCCCGGCAGCCACCGCACCCAGCCGGTCTGCAGCCCCGCCCGGCGCGGTCGGGCGACACGGCCGATGGCGTCGATGCGGGTGGCGGCGCGGAATCGGCCATGATCGCGCAGGATCAGACTTACAGCTCGCCCTGCGCTGCGGTGCGCAAATGCCACACCGCGATGAACATTGCCCCGATCACCGGGCCGAGGACAAAGCCATTGATGCCAAAGACGGCCATGCCGCCCAGTGTCGTGATCATCACCACATAGTCGGGCATGCGGGTGTCTTTGCCGACCAGGATCGGTCGCAGCAGGTTGTCGATCAGTCCGATCACCAGAACGCCCCAGGCGACCAACGCGAGGCACTGCCAAAGGGCTCCGGTAACGAGGAAATAGACCGCCATCGGCACCCATACCAAGGCCGCACCGATTGCTGGCAACAAGGAGAGGAAGGCCATCAGCACCGCCCACAGCAAGGCGCCGCTGACGTCCAGGAACCAGAAGGCCAGTCCACCCAAGGCGCCCTGGATCGCCGCCACCAGCAAGTTGCCCTTGACTGTGGCCCGGATCACGGTGGTGAACTTGACAAACAGCGTGCGCTTGGCGACCGCGTCCAGCGGAAGCGCATGTCGCGCACCGCGCGCCAGCGACTCGCCGTCGCGGATCAGAAAGAACGCCAGGTAAGAGGCAATGCACAGGTTAACCAGGAAGTCGAAGGTGTTCTGGCCGATGCGCAGCGCCTGCCCTGCGATGAACTGCCCGGCCTGTGACAACTCGGCCGACAGCTTGCGCTGAATCGTCGCGAAGTCGCCCAGGCCGAAGCGCTCGAGCTGCGACACCACCCAGTCAGGCAGCGCTCCGAACACGCCACCGAAGAAGCGCTCAGGATCTATCTCGCCCGACTGCAGTTGGTGGTAGACCTGCGCCACCTCGCTCACCAAGGCGGCAGTGACCAGCGCGAAAGGCAGCATCACGAGAACCATGATGATCAGCAGCGTGCCCAATGCAGCCACGGTCTTCCGCCCTCGGGTCAAGACCAACAGGCGCGAGTTCACAGGTGCGAAGACCATCGCCATGATCGTGCCCCACAGGATCGTTCCATAGAACGGCAAAAGGATCCAGCCCAGAGCCACCGTGACAGCGAACAGCAGGAACCACAGTGCGGGTCCCTCGGGACCTGGGTGTCGGTCAGGTTCGTGGGGGTCGGGCGGCGCGCTGTGCGTCATGGGCAGTCGCGTTCAAGTTGTGTTCGCTGAACAACCGCTGAAGTGATTCCACTCACGCGTCGGGACGCGAGAAGGTGGGCGCAGAGAAACCAGCCAACGACCCAGGCGCTGCCAAAGTTCCAGCCCACCAACACGTCGGTGGCCCAGTGCATCCCGAGTGCCACTCGGCTCAATCCAACCAGAAGCGCCAGTAACGCCGTCGAAGCCAGGACATAGATGCGCTCGCTCCAGCGTCCGTGGGTACTGGCAGCCAACGCACCGATCGTGAAATACACCTTGGCCGCCAACGCCGCATGCCCGCTGGGGAAACGCAGGCCAGGCGGCGGGACTTCAGCGACGGCAGCCGGCGGCCTTGAGCGACTTGACGGACAAGGTCCAGGCGCTGTCGCACTTCCTGGGCGTCGGCGGCTACCTCGGGTTCGTCTGTCACCCGCAGTAGGGCGATAGGATTCCTGAAACCGATGGTGATGGACGTATCGGCTTCCTCCCGCACGGTGATAATGCTCGGCAGCAGGAGACCGACATCGATCTCTGCGGTCTCTGCGGTCAGTGCGTGATGGGCGGAGGACGAATTGCAGGCGCCCAGGATCCGATAGGGCCGATCGTCAATGCGCAACTTGGCCTTCATGGTCGCCTGCACATCGATGTCCGTCAACACACCGAAGCCCGCGGTCTTGAGTGGATCGATGGTGAGGGGCACGGCGTCTGCGAAAAGTATCGACTTCAGACGTGCGTGAAAGCTGCATGCAAAGGCGTTGCCTGCCGACTCATTTCTCATGACACGCTCCTTGGTCGATTCTGGCGGCCTCGCCGCCATCACCATCAGCCCGTCGATCTCGGCGCATTCATTCCGAGGTTTTGCCGTCGAAGTGTTCGGTGTCCGCGTCGGCGTCTGCGCGCGTGTGGTGCACTACACCATCGCGATGGTTGGGTGGCGAATAGATCGTGTAGAGCTTGAGCGGCTCGGTCCCGGTGTTGATGATGTTGTGCCTGGCCCCGGCGGGAACCACCACGGCATAACCGGCGTGGATCGCCGTGCTAACCCCATCCAGCACGGCCTCGCCGCTGCCCTGTTCGACGCGGAAGAACTGATCGAGCTTGTGAACCTCGGCGCCGATCTCTTCCTTGGGCTTCAGCGCCATCAGGACTAACTGGCAATGCCGGGCCGTGTAGAGAACCTTGCGAAACTCCTCGTTCCGCGTGGCAATGCTCTCGATGTCTTGCACGTAGCCTTTCATGCCGGCTCCCTGTGGTCTGTGCGCTGGCGCCACCGGGGATTCGGTGCAGCCGCGGGCACAGTAGCCCGCCGGTCGGCGAGCATCGACGTTGACTGTAGTTCCGCGCACCTGCGCAGTCCGTGCGCTGCCGCACACTTCGGTCACCTCGGTGACGCCAATCAGGACGCTGCGAACTCAGCGAAATCGCCTGGCAGAAGCGAGGTTGACCGCGGGCGAGAGGCCGCATGGCCGCAAGGCTGTGCAGGTCGCCAACGACCGCCTGCGGCCGCGACCGCGCCCGCAAGGCCGGCCGCTGATCACCGCTGGCGCCGATGATGTGCACAAGCTCTTCCGTTTGCGGGTCACGATGGAGTCTTGTGCCCGGCACCGACCAGCATGACGCCCTCTTTGAGCTCGCTCACCTGGGCCAGGATGCTCTGGCGGACTGAGTCCGGAAGCACGGTGGTCAGCGGAGAGGCCTGGCGGAGCTCTTGGGCCCGCCGGGTGCGGCCCAACACCTTGCGCCATTTGCAGTGGCCCAGGATGTTTTGCCGCTCCTGCCAGAGGCCGCTGGAGCGCGAGTTGCCAGACATGATCCAGCGTTGCAGGGTTTCCTCAGCCTGGAACAGCAGGCCCGGATCGGACCGGACGAGGCGAACGGCATCTTCGTGCAGCGCCAAGCTTTGCAGATTCTGCACCTCGTGACGAGACTCTTCGGCCGAGACCAACACCTGCACGCTGGGCCGCGCGCGGCTGGAGCGCGCTCCAGCTGACCCCGGCGGCGCCGGATGAAGGGTGTCGCAGGCCAGCAGTTCCAACTCGCCGCTAACACCCAGCACCGACATGAGCCGCAACATGACCCGCAGATGGATCCCTATGGCAGGCCCGGGATCGCCGGCCTTGATCGCGCTGAGTGTCGTGCGCGAAATCTCCACACGCGTGGCCATTTCGACCGTTCCCAGACCCTGCGCCTTGCGAAGGCGCTTGAGCCCGTCTTCACACCTTCCCGGCAAGGCCGATCGGTAGCGAGCGCACGAGGCGCCTGACCACTTCCAGGGACCGAAGTCGATGGCCGAACAGTTCTGCGTCGCTGTCTCAGCGCAGTCGGCGCAGCGCCGCATTCGTCGCGTTGACGTCGAAACCTGTCGCATCGAAGGGCCCGCCGCCCCACTGCCACATCGCGGCATGCTCGTCGTGGCTGGGATCCGCGATCGCCTCCAGGAACTCGGCGTAACCACCCACGCCGCCAACATCCTCCGGTGGGCAAGCGTTCTGCCCCGCGATGCATACAGGCCAGGTGTTGAATGAATCGTCGGGCAAGAGGCGGTTTTCGATGGTCACCGTGTGGCGCCAGTCGTCGCCGAAGTCGTAGGTGTAGCTGAACCCGGAAATCGTCTCGCCGAGGACGGCGCCAACCTTGTGGCGCCGGTCGTCGAGTGTCGGCGTGTCGTAGGCCTCTTCACCATCCGGAATGCCATAGCGCTTCGCATCAACCAAGAACTCGTGGAGGTGACTGTTGGTCCAGCCCATGGCGGTTTGAATGATGCGGTCGAGCTTGGCCAGGGTCAGCGTGTCTGGAACCCAGAGCCGGCGCCACACAGGCGGCTCGACCTCGTCCAGTTCGACGTGGAGTTAGTAAACACGCTTAATAGCGGCGGGGCGGGATTTGGTGACCATGGACATAGGCTACCAGACGACACGAGTCGGCCAGCTGCGCCCGTTGCCCTTTGCAAACACGCGGGTGTGGCGTGGGTCTGGCGTGGGTGTGATCAGGCATCAAATTGTCAGCAAAACCCCGGCAGCTGTCCCGGTCACCGCTTGGGTCGGCGCCGGACTGTGGAGACCTTGGCAACGCGCCGCAGCGCACAGCGGTGTGCAGGCTGAAGCCGAGACGCACGGGGGTCGCCGGCGGGGCGGGGCGGGGTGGATAGTGGTGCCGCATCTCGGCATCTCGGCATCGCGCACGGGCTGGTCGCCTCACTCATCCTCGACGGCTTGCTCGTGCTGCAGTCGCAACGGTAGTGCCTCGCGGCGTCAAGGGGGTGGCGCGCGCCGCGCAAGCGCACCTGCCGCCGGCGAGGTGAGCGAGTGCAGGAAGGCCACCATCGCTGACCGCTCAGTCGAGTCGAGTCTGAAGGGTTTGATGCGCGGGTCCTGCCGTGCGTCGGACGACGTGCCGCCTGCGGCGTAATAGTCGAGCACCTCCTCCAGCGTGGCGAACGAGCCGTCATGCATGTAGGGTGCCGTCAATGCCACGTTTCGCAGACTGGGCGTGCGGTAGGCGCGCAGGTCCTGTTCCAGGCCGGTCACCTCATGGCGCCCGCGGTCGGGCGCGTCGGCAACGCCAATGCGGAGCAGCGCCTGCGGGCTCAGCGTCGCGTGCAAACCCGGCACCAGCGTCACGCTGACATCGTGCGCGCCCAGTGCCTCGCTGCGCGCCTGCACGCCTACGTTGTGGAACTCGCCGTCGGTCAACAGGGCATCGCGTTCGCCGATGGGATGGCATGCGACGCAGCCGCGTTCGACGAAGAGGGCAAGGCCGCGTTGCTCCAGCGCATTGAGAGCACCCGCCTGCCCGCCGTAGCGCCACTGGTCGAACGGCGACCCTGCGGCCACGAGCGTGCGTTCGTAGGCTGCCAGCGCTGCAGCAATGCGTTGCGGCGTTGGCTTGCGCGAGCCGAAGG
>JBBQZM010000212.1:0-6139 GCA_038207685.1 Burkholderiales bacterium | reverse complement strand
GGTGATGCCACGGATGAAGGCCACGGTCTCGCGAGCGATCAGGTCCTTGTCGTTGTCCAGCGTGGCCACGTGGTATGAGTCGTCCAGCCAGAGCAGGTTGACGCGGCTGGTGCCGATGCGCCGCACAATGCGTGGTCCGTTGGTCGGATCGACGACATGGTCATCGCGCGACTGGATCACCAGCGTCGGACACTGGATGCGCGGCAGCAGGTCGTGTGTCACGCCAATCAAGCTGTAGATCTGGCGCAGCGCCCGCACCGGCACCTCCTTGTAGGCCAACTCAGTGACGCCGGGCGCCTTGATGTCCGATCCGATGCCAGGCACCATGTCGGGCGCAGCCGGGTCCAGCGCCAGGCCAGCCAGGTCGGGTGAGTTGACCTGCACCACCGCGTTGATCGGCACCGCGCCCAGGATCACGCCGGCGTGGCGGGCCGCGGTGAGCAGCGTCAGCGTGCCACCCATCGACAGCCCGGTCATGAAGATCTGCTTGCAGGTCTTGCGCAGCGTGGCCAGCGCCTCATCCACCGACGCGATCCAGTCGCTGGCCGTGGTGCGCGCCATCGCCTGCGGCGAGGTGCCATGCCCGGCCAGGCGCGGGCCGATCACCGTGTAGCCGGCGGTGGCCAGCGCTTCGCCCAGCGGGCGCATGCTTTGCGTCGTGCCGGTGAAGCCGTGGCATACCAGCACGCCGATGTCGTTGCCCGGAAAGAAGAAGGGCTCGGCGCCCGGCAGGATGATTTCGTCGCTCATGATTGGCTTCCGTTGGTGCTGAAGAGCCCGGCCGGGCTCATCGCTGGTTGAGGCTGTAAACCAAAGCTGCCGCCGCAATGATCGCGCCTTGCAGCATCAAGCGCCCAGGTTCGCCCAAGCCCAGGCTGGTCAGGAAGTTGAACAAGAAGGTCAGCATGAAGGCGGCCACCGTGGGGCCCAGGATGCCACCCTTGCCGTTGCCGAAATTCACGCCACCCAGGATCGCCGCGGCCAGCGAGTTCAGCGCCAGGTCTTGGCCCAGCGTGACGCTGCCCTTGCCGACAAAGCCGACCAGGATGAAGCCGCATAGCACCGAGATCAGCGCCGAAATCACATGGGCAACGAAGACCACGCGCAGATGGGGCAGGCCCGACAGCGCCGCCGCTTGCGGATTGGCGCCGACCGCGTCCAGCGTGCGGCCGAACACGGTGCGTTTGAGCAGCAACGCCGCCGGTACCAGCAGCGCGGCCCACAGCCAGACTGGCAGCGGCAGGCCCAGCAGCCGCTGGCGGGCCAGCGCGGTGAGGAACTCCGGCGCATCGCCTGGCGCGCGAAACTGCGACAGCGCTATCACGCTGCCCAGCAGGATCATCGCCGTGGCCAGTGTGACGATCATCGACGACGCCCGGGCCTGCACGATCAGCACGCCGTTGACGGCGCCGACAACCAGACCGAGCACCACGCAAAGCCCCATCGCCACCGCATCGGAGACCGGAAAGTAGCCACTGGTCAGCAGGTAGGACACTGCGACGATGACCCCGCCGGACGACAGATCGATCGATCGCGCGCGCATCACCAGCGACTGACCGATCACCGCCAGCCCCAGCGGCGCGGCCTGGCGCGCGATCAGCGGCAGCAGGAACAGCGACAACAGTTGCGGGCGCATCACGGCGGCCAGCACCAGCAGCAGCGCCAAGCCGGCATAGGCCGGTGGCAGGGCCAATAACCAGCCCGCAGCGCGACGCCAGCGAGGCCGCGGCGCAACGGCTGTGAGCATGGCCGTCACAGCCCCACCACCTTGCGGCGCTGCGAGCAAACCGCCGCCAGCAGCAGCGCGCCGGTGAGTACACCGCGCAGGAAAGGCGAGATGCCGAACAGGTTGATGCCGTTGGTGATCAAGCCCAGGCTCAGCGCGCCGGTGACCACACCCAGGATGCTGCCGACGCCGCCGGTGAGTTGCACGCCACCCAGCGCCACAGCGGTGACCGATTCGAGGCTGAAGGATGCGCCCATCGTCGGGTCACCCGAGGCCACACGCGCCGCCAGGTAGATGCCAGCCACCACGGCCAGCAAACTGCACACCACATAGGCGGCCACGACCACGCCGACGGCCCGCACCCCGTTGAGGTGGGCGCTGCGCGCGTTGGCGCCAACGGCGAACAGGTGCAGCCCCAGCCGCGAGCGGTACAGCAGGCCGTAAACCAGCGCCGCACAAGCCGCACACCACAGCAGCGGTTGCGGCACACCGCCCACGCTGCCGTTGGCCAGTTGCCCCAGGCCGACCGGCACCTGGCCGCCCGGAATTGGCAGCAGCAGGTAGGCCACGCCTTGCAGGAAGGTCATGGTGCTCAGCGTCATGATCAGCGGGTGGATGCGGCCCAGCGTAACGCCCAAACCGTTGACGATGCCCACCACCAGACCCATGGCCAGCGCCAGGGATATACCCCACACAGGATCTGCCTGGGTGGCCACCAGGCAGCCGGCCAGGCTCATCACGCTGCCCACCGACAAATCGATGCCGGCGACCAAGGCCACCACCATTTGCCCGAGTGACACGATCAACAAGGCCGCGATCTGGCCACTGACGTTGGCCAGGTTCTGCGGCAGCAGGAAGTTCTCGGCATTCAGCGCCAGCACGGCAAACAGCAGCACAGGCAGACCCACGGTGTAGCGACTGATGCCCGAACGGATGGATCTCATGCCGTTGCCGCCTGGTGCGTTGGCGTGGCCTCGGCGGGGTCGTCGACCAGTGCCAGCGCCAGCAGGCCCGCTTCGGTGGCACTGGCCGCCGGCACGTCGCCGACGATGCGTCCGCCGCGCACCATCAGGATGCGGTCGCACAGGCCGATCAGTTCGAGCAGGTCGGACGACAGCGCCAGCACCGCGCCGCCGCCCTGCACAAAGTTGCGCAGCAGGCTGTAGATCTCGACCTTGGCGCCAACATCAACGCCGCGCGTGGGTTGCTCCACCAACAGGGTGTCGACACCGGCGGCCAGCCAGCGGCCGATCATCACCTTCTGCTGGTTGCCGCCCGACAGGTCAGCCACGTCCTGATCCAGATCGCGGGCGCGCAGCTGCAGGCGCTCGGCGATATCGGCTGCGCGTGTCCGATCGCGGGGCGCCCGGCGCACCAGCCCCAGGCCGCGCAGCGCGCCCAGCCACAAGTTGTCGGCGATCGGCAATTCCAGGTAGAGGCCTTCAAGTTTGCGGTCTTCGGGCACCAGCCCGATGCCCTGGCGCACCGCCCGCACCACGCCTTCACGCGGCTCGTACCGCTGCGGGTCACCGCCGCCGGTGCTGCGAAAAATGTCGCTGTGGGCCGGCGACAGCACGCCGGCCAGCGCGCGCACGATCTCGCGCTGGCCCTGGCCTTCCAGCCCGCCCAAGCCAACGATCTCGCCGCGGCGCAGCACCAGGCGTGCGGTCGGTCCGTCGGCCAGTGGGGTCAGGCTGCGCACGTCCAGCGCCGCACTGCCTAACGTGCCGGATCCACGCGGCGGAAACAAGGCCTGCAATTCGCGCCCCACCATCAAGGTGATGAGTTGATCGTGACTCAGCGCCTCGATCGGCTCGGTGGCTACCCATTCACCATCCTTGAGCACGGTGACCGTGTCGCAGAAACGGAAGATCTCGTCGAGCCGGTGGCTGATGTAGAAGACCAGCTTGCCCTGCGCCTTCAGCGAGCGCAGCAGGGTCTCGAGCTTGGCCACTTCGGCATGGTTGAGCGGCGCGGTCGGCTCATCGAAGATGAAAACCGACGCATCGGTGCTGACGCCCTTGGCGATCTCCACCATCTGCTGCTCACCCACGGTCAGGCTGCCGCAGGGGCGCTGCGGGTCCAGATCGATGCCGATGCGCGACAGCACCGCACGCGCTTCGGCCAGCATGCCGGCGCGGTCGAGCAGCCCCAGCCGCGTGGGCTCGCGTCCGAGCAGCAGGTTTTCAGCGACGGTCAGATTGGGCAGGACGGTCAGTTCCTGGAACACCGTGGAGATGCCGGCGGCACGTGCTGCAGCCGGGCTGTGCAGGTGCATGGTTTTGCCGGCGATGCGCAGTTCGCCACTGTCGGCCGGGTGCACCCCGGCCAGCAGCTTCATCAGCGTGGACTTGCCTGCGCCGTTCTCGCCGGTGATGGCATGGATCGACCCGGCGCGACCGCTCAGGCTCACACCGTTCAGCGCCACGGTGTGGCCGAAACGCTTGCTGACCTGGCGCACCTCGACCAGGTCGGGCTGACCGGCGCCAGCCGGTGCCTGTACGCTCACCTTGCGAACGCGCTCAACGCTTGAACGTTTCCTTGAGCGTTGCCTCGGGCAGCGTCGACGGCAGCCAATAGGCGTCGCTCAGGTCAGGGCGGTAGAACTTGTCCAGATCGGCCTGGCTGATCGCCGGCGGGGACGAGAAGTACGAGCGGTACATCGGCTTGCCTTCGAGCAGCGCAATCGACGCCCGCACCACGGCGGCGCCCAGGCCGGGGGTGAACTGCGGCGCGATGCTCTTGACGCCGGTGGCCTTCCACGCACGCAGGAAGCCGTTGTTGCCCTCGCCGGTCATCGGCACCAGCGGCTTGCCACTTTCCTTGAACACGTCGAGGCAAGCGCGGGTCATCTCGGCGCCGGAGAACCAGATACCGTCCACCGCGTTGCCCGACAGCACAAGGTTTTCGCACAACTGCTTGCCCTTGGCATAACCCCAGTCGCCGAATACCTCCTGGGTGATCTTGATGTCCGAGCCTTCCAGCGACTTCTTGAAGCCGTTGTAGCGCAGCGTCTCCTCGTCCACGCCAGCCACGCCGCGGAAGGCCCACACGCTGCCTTTGCCCTTGAGTTCCTTGCGCAGGTAGTCGCCACCCTGCTTGCCGAACAACTCGCCGCCAGCGCCGATCTCGACAGTCGACTGCATCGCCTTGCCGAAGGCGCCGAACACCACCACCGGGATGCCGGTCTTGGCCGCCTTCTCGGCCAGCGGCGCGCCTATGGCCGCCGAGATCGGGCCGATGATGATCGCGTCGACCTTCTTGGTCAGCAGATCCTCGACGTCGGCCACTTGTTTCGCGGCCTGCCAGTTGGCCTCGACGAAAATGAACTCACCCACCTGCTTGTTCTGGGCGGCGGCGTACTTCATCTCCTGGATCATCTGCACGATCCAGGTATTGCCGACGCCGCCGAACGACACGCCAATGCGCCATGGCCCGGCTTTCTTGAACTGGTTGGGCTTGGTCTGCTCCTTCGTGGTGGGTGTCATCAGCCCGTTGGGCAGCAGTTCGACATCGGCCGCCAACGCAGGCCCGCACAGGGCGGCAGCGGCGATCAGGGCACAAATTTTGCGGATGGGTCGGCGGGCTGTCAGTTGGGGCATGCGTGCTCCTCGGCGAGGTCAACGAAGGGGGGTGGTGACTGCACCACGCACAGGCATGGCTGCAGTCCAGGGCTTGGGCCACCCACCGAAGCGTGGGCGGCCAGGCCGCTATCGGCGGAAACGAGGCACCGGCTCGCGGTGCAGGCATGGCGGGTCGGCCGGTATCGTAGGGGGCGGCCGGTTCAGGCCGGTCGGGCCGTCACAGACAGTTCGCCTCGTGCCACGGGGCAGCCGGCGGATCGGTGGCTCCGTGCAGCTTCAAGGGACAAGCGATCGTTTGGATCACGCTGATCATCGAACAGCGATGTTCGTTCTTTGTCTGTCGTTTTCCCTATGTTTGATCGTTTGTTTTCGTAACGTGTTTGTTTTGCCGCGGTTACGGTCTGCCAGCAGATGACGAGTTTGGACCGGCAGCGCCAGTTCGCGCCTGTGACGAGCAGTCGTTCGAGGGGCTCGGGACGCCGACCGCCGGCGGTTGCGGTCGAACGGCAACTTCCTGGATTCCGTCGTGGCAACGGGACGACGCCCGACAGCCTCCTAGAGTAGACCGGCCGCTCGACCAGAAAACGGTGGCTGGCAGCAACGGGTCGGTCGTTCGCTACTTTCCGAGCTTCATCGTGGCGGACAGCGCCATCACTCTGGGCGAGGTCTGCCTGATCCTCGACAGAATCCCCCCAAGCTTGCCACCTTGTAGCGATGATCCGGCTGCGATAGCGTCAGCCCGGAAATCACGCGAGGAGAACTCCATGCATCTTGCAAAGCATCTGGGCATCGTTGCCGTTTTGCTCGCGGGCTTGGCGCATGCCGAAGA
>JBBQZM010000211.1:0-6144 GCA_038207685.1 Burkholderiales bacterium | reverse complement strand
CACCGCCAGGCCCGGCCGGGCCACCGAATAGGTGTGCTCGATGCCGGCGATCTGGCCCAGCGCGGCCTCGGCTGGCCGCGCCACCATGGCTTGCACGTCGGCGCTGCTGGCCCCCGGGAAGGGGATCAGCACATTGGCCATGGTGACGTTGATCTGCGGTTCTTCTTCGCGCGGCGTCACCAGCACGGCAAACAGGCCGAGCAGCAGCGCCACCAGGGCCAGCAGCGGCGTCAGCGCATTGCTCTGGAAGCTGCGCGCCAGGCGGCCGGCAATGCCGAGGGTGGGCAGGCTGGGGTTCTGGGAGGGCTCGTTCATGGTCAGGTCTTCAAGGCGCGGGCACGGCGCCAGCCAGGCCGGCGGCCACCGCATCCACCGCCAGGCGCTCGCCCGGCTTCAAGCCGGCCAGCACTTCGATGCCGGCGGCACCGCGGTCGGCCCCGGTGCGCACCGCGCGCAGCACAAAGCGCTGATCGCGCACCGCATAGACCGCGGTCAACTCGCCACGCTGCAACACCGCGCTGACCGGCAGCAGCGGCACGGCTACCGCCGCTGCTGCGCCGGCGCCGGCGGCGGCCTGGAAAAACACCCGCACCGCCTGGCCCGGCCGCAGCGATGCGCTGGTGGCGGGCAGGTCCAGCCGCCACTCCACCGTCTGCGATACCGCATCGGTGCCCGGCAACAGGCTGCGCTGCACCGGCGCCACGCGCTGTCCGTCGGGCAGTTCCACCATCACTGCACTCGCCTCGCGGGCCTCGCCGACCAGCGAGGCCGGCACCTGCACCACGGCGCGCAGCGCGCCGGGGGCGTACAACGTGGCGATCGGCCGGCCGGGCGCTGCCAGGTCACCGGCCTCCAGGTGGGTGGCCAGCACCACGCCATCGAATGGCGCGGTGATGGCCGAGAAACTGCGTTGCAGCGCGGCCTGGCTGCGACCGGCGCGGGCCTGCAACACGCCGGCCTGCGCGGCCTGCGACTGCGTCTCGGCCTGATCCAGCGCCGCCTGGCTGACAAAGCCCTGGGCGCGCAGCGAACGCTGACGCTCAACCGCCAGGCGGGCATTGCGCGCCTCGGCCTCAGCCTGCGCCAGGCCGGCATCGCTGCGGGCCAGCGCGGCCTGGGCGTCGCGCTCGTCGACACGCGCCACCAACTGGCCGCTGCGCACCCGGTCGCCCGCCTTCACCGCCAACTGCAGCACGTTGCCGCCCACCTGGGCGGCCAGCGTGGCCTGGCGCAGCGGCTGCAGGCTGCCGTCCAGGCTGCGCTGACCAGCGCCGGCGCCGGGTTGGGCCAGCACGGTAGCCACCGGCGAAGCCGCCGCCGACAGCGCCGCCATCGCCAGCAACACGGTGGCAAACCGGGCTGCAACGCGGCCGGGCGAACGGAGTGAGCTGATAGGCATGACGCCATCGTATCAGATACCCCCAAGGGTATCAAGTGGTGATGGATAACCGGCGGTTCGGGCCGCGGCGGCGCAGTGCAGTGCCGGCGCGGCGGCTCGCTTCGTGGTTTCCACAAGGATCGGTCAGCGGATGGCAACGTAGAGTTGCCGCTCCCGGGTAACGCCGACCGCGCAGCGCCCAGCCCTTGAGAATCCGCCGATGCCCCACGAATCCGATCCAGGCCGCCCGCTGCAGCAGGCGCTGATGGCCCGTTGTCTGTGCCTCGTCATCCAGGCGCCCGATGAGTTGCGGGTGGTCGAGCACGCGCCCGGCCAGATCGGCCCGGGCCAGGTGCTGGTGCGCGTCGGTTTCGGCGGCATCTGCGGCTCGGATCTGCACTATTTCCATGCCGGCGGCTTCGGCACGGTACGTATCAAGCGGCCGATGATCCTGGGCCACGAGGTGGCGGGCACGGTGGTCGCCGTGGGCGAGGGCGTTGACCGTGTCGCGCCGGGCGACCGGGTGGCGGTCAATCCCAGCCGGCCCTGCACCCGCTGCGAATACTGTCTGGAGGGTCTGCCCAACCAGTGCCTGGAGATGCGCTTCTACGGCAGCGCAATGCGCGACCCGCATGTCGAAGGCGCTTTCCGCGAGCAGCTGGTCTGTGATGCGCTGCAATGCGAGCGCCTGGCTCCCGGGCTGTCGTTGCAACATGCGGCGCTGGCCGAGCCTTTGTCGGTAGCCTTGCACGGCGTGCAGCGTGCCGGGCCGCTGCTGGGCAAGCGGGTGCTGGTGTCGGGCTGCGGCCCGATCGGCGCCCTGGCCATCGCGGCGGCGCGGGTGCATGGCGCCGCCGAGATCACCGCCGTCGACCTGACCGATGAAACACTGGTCGTGGCGCGGGCCATGGGCGCGGCGCACACCCTCAACGTGGCCAGCGATCCGGACTGGGTGCAGCGCTACACCGAGCGCAAGGGCCACTTCGACGTGATGCTGGAATGCAGCGGCAACGAGCGCGCGCTGCGCGCCGGGCTGGAGACGATGCGCCCGCGCGGCGTGGTGGTGCAACTCGGCCTGGGCGGCGACGTCAGCCTGCCGCAGAACCTGGTGGTGGCCAAGGAGCTCAGCATCTGCGGCTCGTTCCGCTTCCACGCCGAGTTTGCGCTGGCGGTGCGGCTGCTCAACGAAGGCCGCATCGACGTCGCGCCGATGATCACCGGCAGCTTTCCGCTGTCCCGGGCGCGCGAGGCGTTTGAGCTGGCCAGCGATCGCCGCCGCGCCATGAAGGTGCTGCTGGATTTCTCGGCCGAAGCAGCCTGATCCGGCTCCGGTTTTTGCCGCGCGCTGCGGTGGCGCGCCCAGGAGATGTTCCTTCGGGAGCTGGGTGAGGCTGCCCAGCTGCGGCAACACAGCCACGGGGGTCGCCCGCAGCCTGTCCCGCCGCAGCCTGTCCCGGCGCAGCCCCTCAGACGTGTCGCGGGTGCGCCCGGTCCGCACCGGCCCGACAGCTGCCTACCGTGCGCCCGTGCCGCCAAACCGGCTGCTCGCCCGCGCCAGGTAGAACCACTCCTGGCGCGCCTCGGCCTTGGCATTGGGGAACATCAGCCAGCCGTCGCCCGGTGCGCGTACCTCGGCGCCGCTGGCGCGGGTGCCGATCAACGCGCCGGCGCGCACCGTGTCGAAGCTTTGCCAGGGGCGGGCGAAACGGTCATCGACATGCTGCTTGTCGATCACCTGGTGCAGTGACAGCGCCTCGATCGCCGCCGCAGGCGTAGGTTTGGGCGCATCCACCAGGCCGACATGGGCCAGGGTGTTGCGGATCGCCCGGTAACCCACCTCGGGCGACGGCGGATCGTCGTGCTGGCCGCATTCCAGCGTCAGCGCCCAGCCGCCCTGGGCCCGCATGTATTCGGTGGTGCCCACGCCGTAGCGTGGGTGCTGGTCCAGTGTGCCCGGCGCCACGCCCTCGGCCAGTGCGGTGGCCTGGCGGCGCGCCACGCCGTCGGCATAACTGCCCAGCCAGCCGTCCACCGCCCGTCCCACGCCCAGCACCCGCACCAGCGCTTCTTCGGCAGCAGCCTGGCTGAAAGGTTCGATCTCGCCGTCGTTGTCCAGCGGCCCCACCATCACGAAGGCCTGGCCCTGGGCCTGGAAGGAATGCAGGTCGAGCAGGCCATCATGCGCGGCCAGCAGCGGGCACAGCCAGTTGGCGATGTGGTCCTCGTACTCGCGCGGGGCCGGCGTGGGCACCAGCGCACGGTTGAGGTTGCGATCGCCGGCGCGCCGGCCCAACTGGTAGGCCAGCGGGTTGCATACCGGCACGAAGGTCACCCCGCCGCGGGCGATCACCAGGGCGCCGGTATCCAGTTCGGTCATCACGCGGCGTATCGCCTGGGTGCCACAGACTTCGTTGCCATGCACCGCGCCGGTGATGATCAGCCGCGGTCCGGGGGCCATGCCGCCGTAGTGGATGGATTGCAGGGGGTGAAGTGATGCGGGGGATGCTGAAGCGCTCATGCGGGGGATTGTGATGCGGCTACATTGACCCCATGCGCCGCCCCTTCAGCCCTGATGAACTTTCCGAGGCGCTGCGCAGCGCGGTACTGGCCAGCCTGGCCGTCTCGCCGCCGGTCGACCCGGCGCCCAACCTCGACCTGGCGGTGCTGGCGCTGCCCGCCGCGGGTGCGCCAGTGGCCGCCAACCTGCTGTTCTCGCGCGAGTTCCCGCGTGGCCATGGCGCCGACATCGCGCCGGGCTTCGGCGCAGTGCAGGGTCTGCGCTTCCTGGCCGACGCCCGTGGCCCTGACGGCAGCTCGCTGGCCTGGATCGCCGGCAGTGACTGGACGCAGCTTCCCGCCGCCACCTTCCGGCCGCTGGCCGGCGCTGGCGATGCCCGCTTCATCGCGCCCTACCCGGCTTCGCTGGTCAAGCTGATGGTGCTGGTGGGGGCGGCCAGTCTGGTCGACCAGGGCCGCGCTGGCTGGGACGAGCCCTGGCCCCATGCCCAGGCCAGCGGCGCGCTGGCGCCCACGGTGGCGCAGTGGTGCGAGCCGATGATCGTGACCAGCAGCAACGAGGCCACCAGCGCCCTGGTGGCGCTGCTGCACAGCCGGGGTTTGATCCGCCGCGAGGGCTGGCGCCTGGGTGAGCCGGACAGCGGCCGCGAAACCCACAACGAACTGCATGCGCTGCTCGAGCGCCAGGGCCTGGCCACGCTGCGACTGGCCGACACCAAACCCGATGGCGGCTGGTTCAACCGCGACGGCGCCGGCGTCGGCCGCTTGCAGATGACGGCCTGGGACACGGTGCGCCTGCTGTGGCGGCTGCTGGCCGAGCAGGCGCCGGCCGCGCCCTGGCTGCCAGCGGCCGCGCCACCGCTGTTGACGCCCAACAGCCGGGCCCGCATCTGGGGCTGGCTGCAGGGCCAGGCCATGCATGAGGTGCTGTCGTCGACGTTGCTCGCCGGCCTGCCGGGCTGGCAGCGTGGCATCCCGGCGCGGCTGCCGGCCCGCTGGCTCACCGCCGATGGCGCGGTGCTGGCCGCCGGCCGGCGTTACCCGGCCGATGTGCGGCCAGCCAGCGCCGCCGCCGACGCGGTGTTTGCCCACAAGACCGGCAGCACCGCGTCCTACGCCGCCGATGCCGGCCTGGTGGTCGGCGATGGCGGCCGGCGCTACCTGATCGCGCTGACCAGTACGCTGGGCAGCCGCCACGCGCCGCAGCCCGACCTGGCTGCGCCCTGGAGCCTGCCGCGTATCGGCGCGGCCATCGACGCCTGGCTCAAGTCCCGACTCGAATGACAATCCGCTATCGGAGACCCCATGCGCCACCTCGCCCTGATCACCACCACCCTCGCTGCCTGCTTGCTGCTTGCGGCGCCGGCGTCGGCTTTCGACCTGCAAGGCCACCGCGGTGCGCGCGGCCTGGCGCCGGAGAACACGCTGGCCTCATTTGCCCGCGCGCTGGCCATCGGCGTGCACACGCTGGAGACCGACATCGCCATCAGCCGCGACGGCGTGCTGCTGATTTCGCATGATCCGGCGCTGAACCCGGACATCACGCGCGGCCCCGACGGCCAGTTCCTGGGCGCGCGCGGGCCGCTGATCTTCAAAACCGACCTGGCAGAGCTGCGCCGCTATGACGTGGGCCGCCTCAAGCCCGGCACCCGCTACGCCCAGACCTACCCGGACCAGCAGCCCGCCGACGGTGCCCGCCTGCCGACGCTGGCCGAGCTGTTTGCGCTGGTCAAGAAGGCCGGTGATCCTGCCCTGCAGCTGGCGCTGGAGACCAAGCTGACGCCGCTCGCACCCGACGAAACCGCCGCACCCGAGCCCTTTGCCCGTGCGCTGATCCAGGCCGTGCGCGAGGCCGGGCTGGCGTCGCGCACCAGCATCCTGTCCTTCGACTGGCGCACGCTGGCGGTGGTGCAGCGCGAGGCGCCCGAGATCGCCACCGTCTACCTCAGCGCCCAGCAGCGCTGGCTGGACAACATCGGCGCCGGCAGCAGCACTGCCTCGCCCTGGACCGCCGGCCTGAAATACGCCGACCAGGGCTCGGTGCCCAAGATGATCCACGCCGCCGGCGGCCGCATCTGGAGCGTGTTCCACGGCGACCTGGACGCCGCCAAGCTCAAGGAGGCCAAGGCGTTGGGCCTGCAGGTGCTGACCTGGACCGTCAACGAGCCGGCGCAGATCGAGCGCGTGCTCGATCTCGGCGTCGACGGCATCGTCAGCGACCGGCCCGACCGGGTGCGCGAAGCCATGGC
>JBBQZM010000210.1:0-6154 GCA_038207685.1 Burkholderiales bacterium | reverse complement strand
ATCAGCCTCTTCCCGCTGGGCGTCGGCCCCGAGCCCGGCATGCTGCGCGACATGGCGCCCGGGGTGGTGTGGGTGTGTGCATTGCTGGCCAGCATGCTCTCGGTGGGTTCGCTCTTCGCCGGCGACCATGCCGATGGCTCTCTGGAACAGATGCTGCTCGCACCGACCTCGGCCATCTCTGTGGCTTTGGCCAAGTGCGCCGCGCACTGGCTGGTGACGGGCCTGCCGCTGATCGTGGCCACCCCGCTCGTGGGTCTGCTCTTCGGCATGTCGGGCCCGGCCGTGGTCACACTCGTGGCGAGTCTGGCGCTGGGCACGCCCATCCTGAGCCTGCTGGGCGGGCTGGGTGCTGCACTCACCTTGGGCTTGCGCAGCAGCGGCATGCTGCTCATCCTGATCGTGCTGCCGCTGGCCATTCCGGCCCTGATCTTCGGCGCTGGGGCGGTGGGCACCGTCGAAGCCGGCCTGTCGCCACAGGGTCACTTTTCACTGCTGGGCGCGCTGCTGATCGCTACCGTCATCGGGGCGCCGCTGGCCACGGCGGCTGCGCTTCGCATCTCTACCGAATGACTCCGTTGCATGAGGACTGACGCTTGAACAAGGCCTATGCCGCCAGACCCGAGTCCGGCCTGCGACTCTTCACGTTTGCTGCGCCCTCGCGCTTCTATGCGCTCACCGCCTGGCTGGTGCCGCTGTGCTGGATGGTCTGTGTCGGCTTCGCCGCCGCCGGCCTGTACATGGGCTTTTTCGTCGCCCCCACGGATGCCACGCAGGGCGAGGTCTACCGCATCATCTTCATTCACGTGCCGGCGGCCTGGATGTCGATGCTGCTCTACCTGGTGATGGCCTTCTGGGCCGGCATCGGCTGGGCCTTCAATGCGCGCATGGCCTCGATGCTGGCGCGCGCCATCGCACCCACCGGGGCGATGTTCACCTTCCTGGCGCTGTGGACCGGTGCTTTCTGGGGCAAACCCACCTGGGGCACCTGGTGGGTGTGGGATGCGCGCCTGACAACGGAACTGATCCTGCTGTTTTTGTATCTAGGCTACATCGCGCTGGTCAACGCGATCGATGACGTTCGCCGTGCCGACCAGGCCGGCGCCCTGCTGGCCCTGGTGGGCAGTGTCAACGTGCCGGTGATCTACTTCTCGGTGAAGTGGTGGAACACCTTGCACCAGGGCGCCACCATCAGCATGACGGCGGCGCCCAAGATGGCCAGCACGATGCTCACAGCGATGCTGCTGATGACGCTGGCCTGCTGGGCTTATGCGTTTGCGGTGGTCTTTACCCGAGCTCGGGCGATTGCCGTGGAGCGGGATGCACATGCCGGCTGGGTGAAAGACCTGGCCAAAGGGACAATCAAGTCATGAACTGGACCAGCGCGGCTGACTTCTTCCACATGGGCGGCTACGGCCTCTATGTCTGGGGCTCTTATGCCGTGGCGGCTGCGCTGATGCTGGTGGAACCGTTGCTGGCCCGGCAGCGCCACCGCCAGGCGCTGCGCGATGCCGCCGCCCAAACCGATAACTAGGAGATCTGACCATGAAACCCCGTCACAAACGATTTGCGATCCTGGGCGGCCTGTTGTCGGCCGTGGGCATCGTCGTGGCCCTGGTGCTCAACGCCTTCCAGAGCAACCTGGTGTTCTTCTACTCGCCCAGCCAGATAGCGGCCAAGGAAGCGCCGACGGCGCGCACCTTCCGCGTCGGCGGGCTGGTCGAGGCCGGCTCGGTCAAGAAAGAAGGCACCCAGGTGCAGTTTGTCATCACCGACATCGCCAAGACAGTGCCGGTGCGCTATGTCGGCATCCTGCCCGACCTGTTCAAGGAGGGCAAAGGCGTGGTCGCCCAGGGCCAGTTGAAGGACGGCGTCTTCGAGGCCCGCGAGGTGCTGGCCAAGCACGACGAGAACTACATGCCGCCCGAGGCTGCCGAGGCCTTGCAGCGCGCCCAGCATGGTGACGCCAAATTGGGTGCCACGATGGCCAAGGGAGACAGCAAATGATTCCGGAAATCGGCCATTTCCTGCTCTGGCTGGCGCTGGGCGTTGGCCTGGTGCTGGGCGTGGTGCCGCTGGCCGGCGCCAGCCGCGGCCGGGCCGACTGGATGGGTGTGGCGCGGCCCGCCACCACCGTGATGTTCCTGCTGGTGCTGACCTCCTTCGCCTGCCTGGTAACGGCCTTCGTGCAGCACGATTTCTCGGTGCAGTACGTGGCCACCAATTCCAACAGCGCGCTGCCGCTGCAATTCCGCATCGCCGCGGTATGGGGCGGCCATGAAGGCTCGATGCTGCTGTGGCTGCTGATGCAATGCGGCTGGGCGATGGCGGTGGCGCGTTTCAGTCAGCGCCTGCCGCTGCCGGTGCTGGCGCGCATCCTGTCGGTGATGGGCTGGTTGATGGTGGGCTTTCTGCTGTTCACCCTGGTCACCTCCAACCCCTTCGACCGCCTGTTCCCGGCGCCGGCCGACGGCCGCGACTTGAACCCGCTGCTGCAGGATCCGGGCATGATCTTCCACCCGCCGATGCTCTACATGGGCTATGTCGGCTTCTCGGTGGCCTTTGCCTTCGCGGTGGCGGCCTTGATTGGCGGCAACCTCGACGCCACCTGGGCGCGTTGGACGCGGCCCTGGACCACCGCAGCCTGGATCTTCCTCACCCTGGGCATCGCGCTGGGCAGTTGGTGGGCTTATTACGAACTGGGCTGGGGCGGCTGGTGGTTCTGGGATCCGGTCGAGAACGCGTCCTTCATGCCCTGGCTGGTGGGCACGGCGCTGATCCATTCGCTGGCGGTCACCGAGAAGCGCAACGCCTTCAAGTCCTGGACCGTGCTGCTGGCGATCATGGCCTTCTCGCTGTCGCTGCTGGGCACGTTCCTGGTTCGATCGGGTGTGTTGTCGTCGGTGCATGCCTTTGCCACCGACCCGCGACGCGGCCTGTTCATCCTGGCTTTCCTGGTGGTGGTGATCGGTGCTTCGCTGGCGCTGTATGCCTGGCGCGCGCCCAAGGTTGGCCTGGGCGCACGCTTCGCGCCGATCTCGCGTGAGAGCTTCCTGCTGGCCAACAACGTGCTGCTGCTGGTGGCCTGCGCGGCGGTGCTGCTGGGCACGCTCTACCCGCTGCTGCTCGATGCGCTGGGCATGGGCAAGATCTCGGTCGGCCCGCCGTACTTCGACTCGGTGTTCGTGCCGCTGATGGCGCCGCTGGTGGTGCTGATGGGCGTGGGTCCGCTGGCACGCTGGAAGCAGGCTGAGCTGCCCGACCTGGGGCGCCGCCTGCGCTGGGCGGCAGGCGCCGCGGTGGTGGCCACCCTGCTCACCGAGTGGCTGCAAGGCGACATCACCTGGCTGGCCAGCCTGGGCCTGCTGATGGCCTGGTGGATCGTGGCCTCGGTGGCCACCGACATCTGGGAACGTGTGCGCCCGGCCGGCGGTGTGCGGGCCTCGGTGATGCATCGCATCCGCCAGTGGCCACGAGCGCTCGTCGGCATGATGCTGGCCCACCTGGGCATCGCGGTGTTCATCTTCGGCGTCACCATGGTCAAGAGCTTCGAAGTCGAGCGTGATGTGGTGATGAACGTCGGCGACACCACCGAGGTGGGCGGCTATGTCTTCACCTTCGAGGGTGTGCGTGACGTGCAAGGGCCCAACTACGAGGCCACACAAGGCCAGATCAAGGTCACCCGCGACGGCCGCGATGTCACGCAAATGCAGCCTCAAAAGCGGGTTTACCGGGTGCAGCAGAACCCGATGACCGAGGCCGCCATCCACAGCCGGCCCACACGGGACCTCTATGTCTCGCTGGGCCAGCCCGATGCCGGCCAGTCCTGGGTGGTGCGGGTCTACTACAAGCCTTTCGTGACCTGGATCTGGGGCGGCTGCCTGTTGATGGCCCTGGGCGGCGGGGTGGCCGCCAGCGACCGGCGCTACCGTGTGGCGCGGCGTGAGCCCGTTGTTGCAGGCGAAGCCACGAGAGCTGCGGCATGAAGCGCTGGCAGTTCATCGCGCCCTTGGCGGTGTTTGTGGTGCTGGTGGGATTTTTGGCGGTAGGCCTGAACCTCAACCCGCGCGAAGTGCCTTCGCCGCTGATCAACAAGCCGGCGCCGGCCTTTGCGCTGCCACGGCTGGACGATCCGGCGCAGATCATCAGCCTGCAGGACATGGCCGGCAAGGTCTGGGTGCTCAATGTCTGGGCTTCTTGGTGCGTGGCCTGCCGCGAAGAGCATCCACTGTTCGTGGAGTTTTCGCGCCGCAGCCCGGTGCCGCTGTACGGCCTGAATTACAAGGACACACGCGACGAAGCCCAGGCCTGGCTGGCGCGCTTTGGCAATCCCTACACCGCCTCGCTGTCCGACACCAAGGGCCTGGTCGGCATCGACTTCGGTGTCTACGGCGTGCCCGAAACCTTCATCATCGACAAGCAGGGCGTGATCCGCTTCAAGCACATCGGCCCGGTCACGCCCGAGGTGCTGAAGGAGCGCATCGAGCCGCTGCTGAAAGAACTCAATGTCTAAGCGCCTGATTGCCTGGCTGCTGGTGGCCGCGGCCTTTGCGGCCATGGCCAAGGATGCACCGGAGGCCGCGGCCGAGCCCGAACTCGAGAAGCGGATGATGGCGGTCGCCGTCGAACTGCGCTGCCTGGTCTGCCAGAACCAGACCATCGCCGACTCCAATGCCGGCCTGGCCGTTGACCTGCGCAACCAGACGCGCGAGATGCTGCGCGCCGGCAAGAGCGAGCGCGAGATTCTCGACTACATGACGGCGCGCTACGGTGACTTTGTGCTCTACCGACCGCCGGTCAAAAGCACCACCGCCCTGCTCTGGTTCGGGCCACCGCTGCTGTTGGGCGGCGGCTTGCTGACGCTGTGGCTGGTGCTGCGGCGGCGCAGCCGTCTGAGTGCCGACCAGTTTGACCCCGAAGAAGCCGACGACGCCGACGACGCCGAACCTGGCGTCGACGGCCCCGGTGCTGCCGCTGGCAGCGCCTCAAAGTCCCAGAAAACCGTGTGATGAACGAAGCCGTCCTCCGCCTGCGCCAGCAGTTGCAAGAACTCAAGGCGCGGCATGACCGTGGCGAACTCAACGCCAAGGCCTATGCCACCGCCAAGACGCCACTGGAGCGCCAACTGCTCGACCAGATGCTCGAGACGCCGGCAACCGAGGTCGCGGAGACCGCGCCAAAGCCGTCAGTGCGCCTGGTCAGCCTGCTGGGCGCGGCGGTGGTGGCGCTTGCCAGTGCCGGCTACCTCTGGACCGGCTCACCCGGCATGCCCAGCGCCGGCCCGCCGGGCATGGCCGCAGTCAACGGCGGCGCCGGCCATGCCGACAACGAGGCCGAGTTCAGTGCCGCCGTCGAGAAACTGGCCGCTCGACTGCAGGAGCAACCCGACAACCTCGAAGGCTGGGCCATGCTGGCGCGCTCCTATGCTCGCCTGGGTCGCCATGCCGACGCGGTGCCCGCCTTCGAGAAGGCGCTGGCGCTCAAGGCCGACGATTCCGGCCTGCTGACCGACCTGGCCGACTCGCTGGCGGTGCAGAACGGCCGCGATCTGGCCGGTCGCCCGACCGAGTTGGTGATGCGCGCACTGAAGGTCGACCCGGACAACGGCAAGGCCTTGGCGCTGGCCGGCACCGCGGCCTTCAACAGCAATGATTTCGCCGGCGCCGTGCGACACTGGGAGCGGCTGGCCCAGGTGTCACCGCCAGACAGCGGCTTCATGCAGCAGTTGCAGACCAGCATCGCCGAAGCCCGTTCACGCGGCGGACTGGCTGCCGTCCAGCCTGCAGCGGGCGCTGCGCAGGCCGGAGTGGCGGCTGCCGCCAACCCGGCGCCGGCGCCTGCGCCAGCGGCCGCTGGCGACGGCATGCTGAGCGGCAGCGTGCGGCTGTCCGCAGCACTGGCCAAGCAGGCCTCACCCACCGACACCGTGTTCATCTATGCCCGCGCCGCCGAAGGCTCGCGCATGCCGCTGGCGATCCAGCGCCACCAGGTCAAGGACTTGCCGCTGGAGTTCAAGTTGGACGACAGCAGCGCGATGACGCCCGCCAGTCGCTTGTCGCTGTTCCCCAAGGTGATCATCAGCGCACGCATCAGCAAGTCCGGCCAGGCGATGGCCAGCGCCGGAGACCTGATGGGTGAATCGGCGGCGGTGGCCAAT
>JBBQZM010000209.1:0-6182 GCA_038207685.1 Burkholderiales bacterium | reverse complement strand
CTCAGGCGGGTGCTGGCGGCGCCGCCTGCCGACAAGCTGTAGGCGCTAGCTTCCTAAAAACGGATGCCGCCGGTGCCGGCCGGCGCTGGTACCGGCTCGGCTGGTGGCTCGGGTGCGCGGGCCGATGCGGCCTCGGTGTCGGGGGCGCGGGTCACCAGCGGTGTGGCCGGTGCAGGCGCCCAGCCGCGTGGCAGCCGCGATTCCTTGGGGTAGCCAGCGAGATCGAGTGTGCCCATCCAGTCGCTTTCCATCAGCCCGCGCAAGGCCTGGCTGCCCACGGTCATTGAGGGCACGATGCGGCCGCCGCTGACACGCTGCAGCGCGGTGATGTCCTCTTCGCTGGTCACCGTACGCTCGGTGTAGGGCACACCGCGCTGCAGCAGCAGCTTGCGCGCCTGCTCGCAGGGCGGGCAATCGTTACTGGTGTAGAGCGTGACCGGGAAGCGGCCCGTCAGCGCGCGCAGTTCGATCGACAAGGCCTGCTCGCGGGCAGGCGCGATGGCGTCGCGGCGCACCGGCAGCACCTGACTGCCGGGCTCTGCGACCACCGGCCGGTCGGTGTAGGTGACCCGACCGTCGGGCCCGACCACCTTGTACTGGGCCCAGGCTGGCGCGGCGGCCAGCAGCAGGCCGAGTGTGGCGAGTGTGGCAACAAGCGGAGGTGACATGCGCATGGGTCGGAATCTAGCCGATCCGCAGGGCCTTGGGCTGGTCGGCCTCAGGACATGCCCTGATGCCGCAGCAAGGCGTCGATGCTGGGCTCGCGGCCGCGGAAGGCCTTGAAGCTGGCCATCGCCGGGCGGCTGCCGCCGGCTTCGAGGATCTCGCGGCGGAAGCGTTGGCCCACCTCGGGGTTGAAGACACCTTGTTCCTCGAAGGCGGCAAAGGCATCGGCCGACAGGACTTCGGCCCACTTGTAGCTGTAATAGCCCGCCGAGTAACCGCCGGCAAAGATGTGCGAAAAGCTGTGCTGGAAACGGTTGAAGGCCGGCGGCGGATTCACCGCCACCTCGGCTCGCACCTCGTCGACCACCGCCTGCACGTGCGCTGCGGCGTCGGCTTCGTTGTGCAGCCGCATGTCGATCAGCGCAAACTCGATCTGGCGCAGCGTCTGCAGGCCGCTCTGGAAGTTGCGCGCTGCGAGCATGCGGTCGAACAACTCGCGTGGCAGCGGCTCACCGCTGTCGACATGGGCCGTCAGCCGCGACAGCACCGTCCATTCCCAGCAGAAGTTCTCCATGAACTGGCTGGGCAGTTCCACCGCGTCCCACTCTACGCCCGAAATGCCGGCCACCGCCAGGTCATCGACCTGGGTCAACATGTGGTGCAGGCCATGGCCAAATTCGTGGAACAGCGTGATCACGTCGTCATGGGTCAGCAGCGCCGGCTTGCCGCCCACCGGTGAGGCGAAGTTGCACACCAAATGGGCCACCGGTGTCTGCAGGCCCTGCTGGTCGGGGCGCAGCCAGCGGCTGCGCACGCCATCCATCCAGGCGCCAGGGCGCTTGCCTGGCCGCGCATAGGTGTCGAGGTAGAACTGGCCCACCAGCTGCGGCGTGTCATCGCCGGTGCCCGGGCGCTCGATGCGGTAGAAGCGCACGCTGTCGTGCCAGACCGCGGCTTCATCGAGCCGGATGCGCACTTCGAACAGCGTCTCGATGATGTGGAACAGGCCTTCCAGCACCCTGGGCTCGGTGAAGTACTGCTTGACGGCCTGCTCGCTGAAGGCATAACGCGCCTCCTTCAACTTCTCCGAGACATAGGCCTGGTCCCAGGCCTGCAACGGCGCGAGGCCGAGCTGCTCGGTGGCGAAGGCGCGCAATTCGTCGAGGTCACGCTGGGCATGTGGTTGGGCGCGCTGCGCCAGATCGCGCAGGAAAGCCTGCACCTGGGCCGGCGACTCGGCCATCTTGGAGACCAGCGACAGCTCGGCAAAACTCGGCTGGCCCAGCAGGGCGGCTTCCTCGGCGCGCAATTGCAGCAACTCACTCATCAGCGGGCCGTTGTCCAGCGCCGCCGCGCCCAGTTCACTGGCCCGGGTGGCGTAGGCACGGTAAAGCTGCTCGCGTAGCGCGCGGTCGGTGGCGTACTGCATCACCGGCAAATGGACCGGCAGGTGCAGCGTCAGCTTGTGGCCGTCGCGGCCTTCGGCTGCTGCCGCTTCGCGGGTCTGCTGGCAGACGTCGGCGGGCACGCCGGCCATCTGCTCGGCGCTGGCGTACAGGCTGAAACCGTCGGTGGCATCGAGCACATGCTCGCTGAACTGCTGGCCCAGATCGGCGCTGCGACTCTGGATCGCGGCAAATCGCGCTTTGGCGGCGCCTTGCAGTTCGGCGCCGGACAACACGAAGTCGCGCATCGCATGGGCCAGCGCCTGTTGGCGGGCCGGCGACAGCGCCGCCGCAGATGCAGCCTGCGACAGCGCCTTGTACTTGGCATACAGACGCTCATCCGAGCCCAGCTGGGTGTGGAAGTCTGTGATGCGGCCGAGGTTGGCGTTGTAGGCCTCGCGCAGCGCTGGCGTGTTGGCCACCGCGTTGAGGTGGTTGACCGCCTGCCAGGCCCGCGACAGCCGTTCCAGCGGCACGTCCAGCGCGGCCGACAGGGCGTCGTAGTTGGTCGGCACGTCGGCGCTCACCGCGCGCTCCAGCGCGGCTTCGGCCTCGGGCAGCAGCACATCGAGCGCCGGGGTGATGTGCTCGGGCCGGATCGCGGCGAACTCGGGCAGGGCGTCGTTGGACAACAGTGGATTGGACATGGCGGGCTTTCGGTCGCGACGGTGCAGTCAGGTTGAGCAACGCTAGATGGCGCCGCGTTGCGCGGATTCAAGCGTATTGACCAGCAGCATGGTGATGGTCATCGGGCCCACCCCACCCGGCACAGGGGTGATCCAGCCGGCTACCTGGCTGACGTCGTCGAAGTCGACATCGCCGCAGAGCTTGCCTGCGTCGTTGCGGTTCATGCCGACGTCGATGACGATCGCGCCGGGCTTGACCATGTCAGCCGTCAGCGTGTTGCGCCGACCCACTGCCGCCACCACCACGTCGGCCTGGCGCGTGTGCAGGCCGAGATCCGGTGTCGCGCTGTGGCAGATCGTCACCGTGGCGTTGGCCTGCAGCAGCAGCAGCGCCATCGGCTTGCCCACGGTGTTGCTGCGGCCGATCACCACCGCATGCTTGCCGCGCAAGTCAACGCCGGTGGATTCGATCAGCTTCATGCAGCCAAACGGCGTGCAGGGGCGGAAGCCCGGCAGGCCGGCCATCAGGTCGCCGGCGCTCTGCACCGAGTAGCCGTCCACGTCCTTGGCGGTCGAGATGGTTTCGATCACCCGCTGCGGGTTGATGTGTTTGGGCAGCGGCATCTGCACCAGGATGCCGTGGATAGACGGGTCGTCGTTGAGGGCGTGGATACGCGCCAGCAGGTCGGCCTCGGACAAGCTGGCCTCGTACTTCTCCAGTACCGAATACAGGCCGGCTTCGGCGCAGGCCTTGACCTTGTTGCGCACGTACACCGCCGAGGCCGGGTCCTCGCCCACCAGGATCACCGCCAAGCCGGGCTTGATGCCGCGGGCGGTGAGGGCGGCGGCGCGTTGCGCCACCTCGGCGCGCAATTGCTGCGACAAGGCGCTGCCGTTGATCAGTTGGGCGGGCATGTGCGGGTCTCCAGACAGTGGCCAGGGGCCAGAGCGGTGAGGCTCACTCGCGAAGCGATGTGATGCCGGAACCAAAACAAGAAGGCCGCTGCACTGCAGCGGCCTTGTCGGGGCGCAGGGCGCTCAGCTCTTGGCGGAGGTGTTGGAATTGGCGCCCAGCGCGATCTTCAGCAGATCGGCCACGGTGTTGGCGTTGAGCTTTTCCATGATGTTGGCGCGGTGCGCCTCCACCGTCTTGATGCTGATGCCCAGGTCGTCGGCGATCTGCTTGTTCAGGCGGCCGGCGACGATGCGCTCGAGCACCTGCGCTTCGCGGGTGGTCAGACGGCTGAGCAGGGCGTCGCGGCTGGCCTGCTCCTGGTGGTGGCTGAAGGCGTTGCGCGCCTGGTCCAGCATGCGCTCGACGAGGCCGATCAACTCATCTTCCTTGAACGGCTTCTCGATGAAGTCCATCGCGCCCTTCTTCATCGTCGTCACCGCCATCGGCACGTCGCCATGGCCTGTGATGAAGACCACCGGCAGCGGGCTCTTGCGCTCGAGCAGGCGGTCTTGCAGTTCCAGCCCGCTCATGCCGTCCATGCGGATGTCGGCGATCAGGCAGGCCACCTCGCGGGGGTCGAAGCGCGACAGGAAGGACTCGGCCGAGTCAAAGCACTTGACGCGGTAGTCCTTGCCTTCGAGCAGCCATTGCAGGGAGTCGCGCACGGCC
This sequence comes from Burkholderiales bacterium, assembly GCA_038207685.1. Taxonomy (GTDB): domain Bacteria; phylum Pseudomonadota; class Gammaproteobacteria; order Burkholderiales; family Burkholderiaceae_C; genus Pseudaquabacterium. The sequence continues at coordinate 1,821 of JBBQZM010000209.1, read as the reverse complement.
TCGTCATCATCGACGACATAGACCGTGCCTTTCTTCGGGATCAGGCTCATGGGGTGGTGGCTTTGGCGGATGGCAAGCGGTTAGGACGGATCGCAGCGTCGGGCGCTGCCTCATCACTGGGATGCATCAGCGGTGTCTCCTCGTGCCGTGCGGCTGTTTCGACCGGTAGGGTGAAGGCAAATTTGCACCCCGTGATCAACAGGCCATTGTAGAGGTTCTGCGCCTTGATTCGACCGCGGTGGCTCTCGATGATCGAGCGGCACAAGGACAGGCCGATGCCCATGCCGTCGGCCTTGGTCGAGAAGAAGGCCTCGTAGAGCCGGGCCAGCACTTCGTCGGGCAGGCCGGGGCCCATGTCGGTGACGCTGAACTCGATGACACCGCCCTCTTCTGGCGAGTGGCGCGGGATGACGCGCAGTTCGATGTGGCGGCGTGAGGCCGGCATCTTGGCGTTGTCGATCGCCTCGGCGGCGTTTTTCAGCAGATTGAGCAGCACTTGCTCGATCAGGATCGGGTCGCAGTTCAGCACCGGCAGCCGCTGCGCCACATAGGGGTGGATGGCGACGTTGCGGCGGCGCAGTTCGATGCCAGCCAGCTCGACCGCATCGTCGACGATGGCGCTGGCCTGTGCCGGCTGGCGCTGCGGCTCGCTCTTCTTCACGAAGGCGCGGATGCGGTGGATGATCTGGCCGGCGCGCTCGGCCTGGCGCGCCGTCTTGCCCAGCGCGGCCAGCAAAGCGTCGCGGTCGATGGTGTCGGCCTTGACCCGCGACACCATGCCGTTGCAGTAGTTGGTGATCGCCGTCAGCGGCTGGTTCAGCTCATGCGCCACCGAGCTGGCCATCTCGCCCATGGTGATCAGCCGGCTGGAGACTTGCGCTTTCTCGGCCTGCTGCTCGGCCAGTTCCTCGGCGCGGCGGCGGGCGGTGACGTCGGTGGCGATCAGCATCTGCGCCAGCCGGCCATCGGTCCACTGCAGGTAGCGGGCGCGAACGTCAAACCACTTTTGCAGCGATTCGACAAACACCTCGCGCGGGCTGGCGCCGCCCTCGGTGAGTTCCGAGGTCGGCAGGCCTGACAGGTTGTCGACGTTGTCGTCGGGCTCGGCCTCGAAGTTGCCGGCCGCCGCGCCACCGGCCAGCGCCCCGTGGCCCCGCGCGTCGCCGCCAAACCAGAGCCGATAAGAGCGGTTTGCAAACAGCAGTTCGCCTTGTTGCACCGACAGCACCGACACCGACGCATCAAGCCCTTCGAGCACCGTGGTGAAACGTTCGTGCGAGGCCGAGAGCTGGTCGCGGATGCGCTTGGCCTCGGTGATGTTGGTCATGCTGGTCATCCAGCCAGTTTGTTGACCCTTGGGGTCGATCAGCGGTGACACGTACATGCGGGCGTCGAACTGCGAGCCATCCTTGCGCAGCACCTTGACCTCGATGCCGCCGCTGGGGCTGCGGCCTTGCAGCTCTTGTTGCAGCAAGCGCCGATTTTCTTCGGCTCGATCGGGTGGCCAATGCGGGTAGGGCGGCAACCGGCCCACCAGTTCGGTGTCGGCATAGCCGGTCATCTGGCAGAACGCCGCGTTGACATAGCTGATGCGGCCCTCGAGGTCCATCGCGCGCATGCCGGTGGGCATCGAGTTTTCCATCGCCCGTCGGAAATTGGTTTCTTGCACCAAGGCGCTCTGGATCTGCGAACGCCGGCGCATGTGCCGCCAAGTTCCCAGCAGCATCCACACCGTCATCACCGAGAGCAGCACCACCATCCAGAACAGGGTGTTGCTGATCAGGCCGATGGACGTTCGCCAGCCCTGGCCGCGCAGCACCA
>JBBQZM010000208.1:0-6204 GCA_038207685.1 Burkholderiales bacterium | reverse complement strand
GCACACTCCAACGCCGTGAACCGATCCCGAGGAGCTTGCTGACGTGCTGATCAACCTCAACGCCGATCTCGGCGAATCGTTTGGCGCCTGGACCATGGGCGAGGACGCAGCGCTGCTGCGCATCGTCAATTCGGCGAACATCGCTTGCGGCTTCCATGCCGGCGATCCGATGGTGATGCGGCAGACCGTGCGTGGAGCGCTGGCGTCCGGTGTTGGCCTGGGCGCCCATCCGGCCTATCCCGATCTGCAGGGCTTTGGCCGGCGGCCGATGCGCCTGGCGCCGGCCGAGCTGGAAGCAGCAGTGATCTACCAGGTGGGGGCGCTGGCCGGCATGGCAGCGGCCGAGGGCGGCCGGCTCAGCCATGTCAAGCCGCATGGCGCGCTGAACAACCAGGCCTGCGAAGACGCGGCGCTGGCCGACACCGTGGCCCGCGCCGTGCGGGCGGTTGATCGCGAGTTGATCCTGCTGGCGCCGGCGCTGTCCGAGCTGCAAGCTGCGGGCGAGCGCGCCGGCCTGCAGGTGGCGGCGGAGATCTTTGCCGATCGCGCCTACACCGATGCGGGCACGCTGGTGCCGCGCAGCCTACCGGGTGCGGTGATCCACGACGCGCAGGCCATATTGGCGCATGTCCGGCGCATGCTCGATGCCGGCGGCATCGTGGCGCAAAGCGGCAAACGGCTGCCGACGGCGATGCACAGCCTGTGCGTGCATGGCGACACGCCCGGCGCGGTGGTCCACGCGCGTCAGTTGCGCGCGGCGCTCGAGTCAGCCGGCTGGCGGCTGGTCGGTCTGCCTGAGATGCTGGCACGCTGAGTTGCCGCGCCGGCCTGCCGTGGCCGCCCGAAAGTTGCTATCGCCCCGCTTCAGCGCGGGCGGCTGATCTGACCGAGAATTCCGCATGCTCTACGCCACCCTCAAGTTCGTGCACCTGTTGGCCATCATCGTTTGGATCGGCGGCATGGTGTTTGCCCACTTCTTTCTGCGCCCGGCGGTGACTCAGCTCGAACCGCCACAACGCCTGCGCCTGATGCACGATGTACTGGGCCGATTCTTCCGCGCCGTGCTGGTGGCGTCGCTGCTGAGCCTGGCCAGCGGTGTCTGGATGCTGGGCCGTGTGGCCAAGCAAGTGGTGCAATCGGGCGGGCAGTTCAACATGCCGCTGGCCTGGACCGTGATGTCGGTGCTGGGTGTGGTGATGGTCGCGATCTTCCTGCACATCCGTTTTGCGCTTTACAAGCGGCTGGATCGCGCGGTCGTGGCGGGCAACTGGCCAGCCGGCGGGGAGGCGTTGACGCAGATCCGCCTGTGGGTGTCGATCAACCTCGTCCTGGGTGTGCTGATCCTGCTGGTGGTGCTGCTGCGCTGAGAGGTCTCGGCGGCTGTTTGCTGCCTCGTCGCCTCGCCGCCTCGCCGTTTAGCCGTTTAGCCGTTTAGCCGGGCTTGCGTCCGGCAGTGCCGTTGAGCTGCCAGTCGTAGTCGAGAAAGTCGATGGCCACCGTCATCGCGCGGATGCGCTCGCGGTCGGCCGGCTTGTCGGCCAGCAATTCGGCATACCGCGCCAGGAAGGCTGGCAGCGAACCGATGCCGCGGTAGCCGGCGCGGAAGTCTTCGCCGAACCAGTCGAAAATCTTGGACACCTCGAGGCTATCCTTGCTCGGGTTGTAGCGGTTGCGGCTGCGGTCGGCCAGAAAGCGCCGGGTCTGCTCGTCGAGCTGGGCATCGAGCCGCTCGGCGACAAAGGCTTCTTCGCGCAAGGCCGGGCAGCCGATGCTGGCGCAGTTGACGGCAAAGTGCACCCGCGGGTCGTCGTACCGGCCGCGTTGGCGCAGCATCTCGTGCTCGATGTCGTCGAGGGAGACCGGGTTGCCCAGCAGGGTGATCCACTTGGGCTTCCACGGCGAGGACAGGAAACCGCCCAAGTCCTTGATCGAATCGAGCTTGGGCCAGCGGGTGAGGATCAGCTCGACGGTGAAGGCGTTGTAGGCGTTGATCAGAAAGGCCATCTGCTGTGGCTTGTCGAAGGCCTGGAACTGCGGGTCGCTCACCGCCGACAAGCTGCCCAGGTAGGCCTGCAGCGCGGCGCGCTCGGCGGCCATGCCGGCATAGTCAATTTGCGATGCCTGACCGCCGCGCAGTGGCAAGACATGCCGGGCCAGCAGCCGTTGCCAAGCCAGGTGCAGGTGGTCAAAGCGCACCTGGGCCGGCGTCGACGTGGCGCCGACGGCCAGCGCAAGCGCGGCCAGCAGGCCCTGGCGGCGGTTGATGCGCATCGATGGCCTGATGGCAAGGGCAGGCAGGGCAGGTCGGGCGGTGGGCGGGGTCATCGGCCGCAATCGGTCGTGGAAGGCATGCCTTGCGAGTCGCTGTGAGCCGCTTGGGCGTTACATCGACCCCTCGGCCCGCCCATGCCAGGCCGTGCGCGCCGGGGCGGCTGGCGGGGCGGCACAATCGCTGCAGCGCAGCCCGGCCCGCGCTTGCCGGGCCTGCCCGGCGCTGTAACCAAACCCCTTGCCCCGACGACATGCCTGATAGCGCCAAGCAGAACGACTTCGAAACCGGCCTGAAGCCTTTCTGGTTGCGTGCGCAAGCGGGTGACGAAGCGGCCTATCGCCAGGCTTTGATGATGGTCGCCGTCCGGCTGCGCGCTTACCTGCGACGCCGCATGCAAAGTTTGCCGGACGAGGTGGAGGATTTGGTGCAGGAAACCCTGCTGGCGCTGCATCTGCAGCGCGGCACTTATGACCCGGCAACGCCGGTCAGTGCTTGGGTGTTGGCGGTGGCCAGGCACAAGCTGATTGACCTGTGGCGCCGACGCGGTCGCCAGGACGCACTGCATGACCCGCTGGACGATTTTGGCGATGGCCAGCTCAGCGCCGAAGGCAGCGGCGACAACGAAGCCCGACGCGACCTGGGGCGGCTGCTGGAAGGGCTGCCCGAGGCCCAGCGTCTGGCGATCATGCTGACCAAGGTGGAAGGCTTGTCGGTGGCCGAGGCCGCGCAGCGTACCGGTGCCTCTGAATCCGCCATCAAGGTGCAGGTGCACCGTGGCTTGAAGCGCCTGGCGGCGCTGGTGAAAGGATAGACGATGAAGACCGAAACCTGGATTGACTTGCTGGCACGGGGTGCCGGCCCAGCGCCGCAGGCCCAGGTGGCGCGCCTATTGGTGCCGGTGGCGCTGGGTGGCATGCTGGTCAGCGCGCTGTTGTCGCTGGCCGTGCTGGGCCCCGTGCCCATGGCGATGTTTCAAACGCCTGTGCCCTGGATGAAGCTGGTCTATGCCGGCGCGCTGGCCCTGGCCGCCGCTTGGCTGGTCGACGGCCTGGCCCGGCCGGTGGCGCCGCTGGCGGCGCCTACACGCGCCGTGCTGCTGGTGATCGGCGGCATGCTGGCGCTTGGGCTTGCGGTCTTCGCGGCGGTGCCCGACGAGGAGCGCATGGACTGGCTGCTGGGCCACTCCTGGGCGAGCTGCCCCTTCAACGTGCTGGGCTTGTCACTGCCGGCGCTGGCCGGTGCCTTGTGGGTGCTGCGCGGCCTGGCGCCGACGCGCCCGCGGGCGGCCGGTCTGGCCGCCGGCCTGCTGGCGGGCGCGGTGGGGGCGTTTGGCTATGCCCTGGCCTGCGTAGAGACCTCGCCGCTCTTTGTGGCGGTCTGGTACACGTTGGGCATTGGCCTCACCGGCGCACTGGGCGCCTTGCTCGGGCCGCGGCTGTTGCGCTGGTGAGCGGCCGTCCTCAGCCGCCAGCGGCGGCTGAGGCATGGTAGCTGGGCACGCGGTAGTGCACCTGGCGCTCGCCGGCGGTGAACCCGGCCAAGGTCTGCGGCTAGCGCTGGCCGGGCCACAGCAGTTCAACCGCACCGCTGCGCGGCCGGTAGACCGCGCTGTACAAGGTGCCATGGCCGCGCAGGTAGGCCGACTGGAACAGCGGCGGCTGCAGCAGCGCCTGGGTGGCGTCGGCCAGCGTGCCGGGGCCGTCGATCTGCGCTTGAAGGCGGGCGCAACGTTCCAATGCATGGGTGGCCTGGGCATGCTCGGGCCACTCGACGCGATGCTGCACATTGGTCACCGCGCGTTGGCGCACCGCCTCGGCTGGCCGATCAGCGGCGACAGACACTGTCGCCCACTCACCATGACGATCGAGCAGGGTGACGCTGTAGCACATGCTCACCGGTACCCGCTGCAGCAGCTTGACCGCTTCGGCGGTGTTTTGCGCCAGTTCCAGCACATAACGCAACACCAGCGGGATGCCAAAGCCCGCGCCCGAGACATGAGCCGCCAAAGGACAGTGTCGCAGCCAGGCCGGCCTCGTTGAGGCCGTCGAGCGCGCCCCACAGGCAGTCGCCGATGGCCACCACGCGCTGACCGGTCCAGCGCGTGGCCAGCCAGCTGGCCTCCAACAGCAGCGGCGCGAAGTCGTAATTGCGCAGCAGCGCCGGCTCGTCCAGGCCGGCCGGATCGATCCAGACCGCCTGCGCGCAGCCGCCGATGTCGGGCGGCGGACACCACATCGACAGGAAGCGCGCCTCGACGTCGCCGCCGCCAGCCAGTTCGACCAGCGCCGACCAGGTGGGCACCAGCTCGGGCATGTGCTCGCGCAGCGCGCGACGGCTGGCCAGGTAGCTGGGCCGGTCGATACCGCTGCCGCTGCGCAGAAATCAGGCCTGGTAGCCCGGCCACAGCGACTGGAACTGCGCCTGCCACAGCGCGCCGAGCGCATCCTCGATCAGGGTGCGGAAGTGGGCGTGGAAGGACATCGCTGCAGTATGCCGCCGCGTCGGCACCGTCAAAGGATCTTGAACGAGCCGGGCTCGGGCACGTGGTCGATCAGGAAGTCGACGTCAAAGTAGCCGCGGTAGCCTTCTTCCAGCAACTGGTTGCCGAATTTTTCGGCCATCGCGCGCGCCTTCAGGCGCACACCCTCGGGCCAGGCGCCCGGGAATACCTCGTTGCCGCACCAGCCGCCCTTGTACGGCGTCAATTCCTTGACGCCGACCCCCTCGGTCAGCAGCGGGCCGACGACGGTGCCCGACTGCGTTGCACAGGCTTCCAGCGTGGCGCCGCGGCAGTTGATGCGCTTCATGATCTTGACTTCAGGATCATTGACGATCTCGTCCTTGTGCTTGTTGAAGTCGTCCTGGTTGGCGATGAAGAAGGTGGTGTGGCCCGAGTCGCCATAGGCCGAATGGATCACCAGATCCGTGCCCAGGCCATGCTGCTCGCAGATCTTCATCAGGCCCTGCCAGCTTTCCACTTTCTCCAGCGCGTTGGGCCTATGACAGCGCCTACCGCTATGGCGCGCGGCCGCTACCGGCCTTGCAGAGCCTGGACCACCAGGGCCGGGTGATCTACCTGGGCACCTTCTCCAAGACGCTGTTTCCGGCGCTGCGGCTGGCCTACCTGGTGGTGACGGAGGGATTGGCAGTGGGTTTTGCGCAGGCACTCAACGAGCTTCCTGATTAGCCCCCAAGCTCAGCCGGCTCCTTGGTGGCTCGCTGTATGAGCTAGTGAGGCCGGAAGATGAGCGCATCACCAACACCGGAGCTGCGCGATGGGGAGCAACAAGGTTCAGTTTCAACGGGGACTGCCTATGGCGGAGTTCATGGAGCGCTACGGTACGCAGGAGCAGTGTCACGCGGCGCTGGTGGCGTCGCGCTGGCCGCAGGGCTTCGTGTGTCCAGGCTGTGGCGCTACTCGCCACAGTACGTTCGAGCGAGAGGGCCGGCAGTATTGGCAGTGCTCGGCCTGCCGCGAACAGACGACCGTGACCTGCGGCACGATCTTCCAAGCCACCAAGTTGCCTCTGACGCGCTGGTTCCTGGCAATGCACCTGCTGACCCAGGCCAAGAACAACGTCTCGGCCCTGGAACTCAAGCGCCACTTGGGCGTGCGCTACAAGTCCGCCTGGCTGATGAAGCACAAGCTTCTTCAGGTCATGTACCTGCGCGACGAGACCCGCCAGCTCAACGGCCGGGTTGAGATCGACGACGCCTACCTGGGCGGCAGGCTGCCTGGCGGCAAGGCCGGACGCGGCTCGGAGAACAAGGTGTCGTTCATCGCTGCGGTGCAGACGAGCGCAGCGGGTCACCCGCTGTTGGCTTGCCTGACCAAGTTGGAATTCACCAAGGAGGCCATTGCAAAGTGGGCGAACAAGTCGCTGTGCGCGTCGGCCGAGGTGGTCTCCGACGGGCTGTGGTGCTTCAGGGCG
>JBBQZM010000207.1:0-6212 GCA_038207685.1 Burkholderiales bacterium | reverse complement strand
CCGGCGCCGCAGCACCCAGCAGCACCGGCCCGATCGTCACGCCGTGGCTGGAGGTGACCTTGAGCACGTTGAACAGGATGTTGGCCGCGTCCAGGTTGGGCAGCACCAGCAGATTGGCCGCGCCGTGCAGCGTGGCGTCGGCCAGGAAACTGCCGCGGATGGATTCCGACAAGGCGGCATCACCCTGCATCTCGCCGTCGCACTCGATGTCGGGTGCGCGCTGCACGAACAGGTTGCGGGCGGCGCGCATGCGGCGCGCCGACTCGCGCTGCGAACTGCCAAACATCGAATGCGACAGGAAGGCCACCTTGGCTGGCAGGCCGAATCGCTGCACCTCCTTGGCGGCCATCAGTGCAATATCGGCCAGGGCCTCGGCATCGGGTTGCTCGTTGACGAAGGTGTCGGCAACAAACAGCGTGTACTCGGGCAGCATCAAGGCATTCATCGTCGCCAGGGTACTGGCGCCAGCGCGCAGGCCGATCACCTGGCGCACATGATCGAGGTGGGCGTCAAACCGGCCCACCATGCCGCACAACATCGCGTCGGCCTCACCGCGCTTGACCATCAGGCTGGAGATCAGCGTGTTGCTTCGCCGTACCGCAGCCTTGGCGGCCTCTGGCGTCATGCCGTCGCGGCCCATCAGCTGGTGGTATTGCTCCCAATAATCGCGGAAGCGCGGATCGTCCTCGGGGTCGCAGACTTCGAAGTCGGTGCCGGCCTTCAGCCGCAGGCCGGCACGTTCGATGCGCATGTCGATCACCGCCGGCCGGCCGACCAGGATGGGCCGCGCCAGGCGCTCCTCCAGCACCACCTGCACCGCGCGCAGCACACGTTCGTCCTCGCCCTCGGCATAGACCACCCGCGCCGGCTGGCTGGCATGGGCGGCCTTGGCCGCGGCGAATACCGGGCGCATCACCATGCCGGTCTGGTAGACGAAGCGGGTGAGTTGCAGGCGGTAGGCGTCCATGTCGGTGATCGGCCGCAGTGCCACGCCCGAATCGGCCGCCGCTTGCGCCACCGCCGGCGCGATGCGCAGGATCAGCCGCACGTCGAAGGGCGTGGGGATGATGTATTCGGGGCCGAACTTCAGCTCCTTGCCGGCATAGGCGGCGGCCACCTCGTCGCTGGCCTCGGCCTTGGCCAGTGCGGCGATCTCGCGCACGCAGGCCAGCTTCATCGCCTCATTGATGGTGGTGGCGCCGCAGTCGAGTGCGCCGCGGAAGATGTAGGGGAAGCACAGGACGTTGTTGACCTGGTTCGGGTAGTCCGAGCGGCCGGTCGCCACGATGCAGTCGGGCCGGGCGGCCTTGGCCAGTTCGGGGCGGATCTCGGGCTCGGGATTGGCCAACGCCAGAATGATCGGCTTGTCGGCCATGGTCTTGACCATCTCGGCCGTCAGCACGCCGGCGGCCGAGCAGCCCAGGAAGACGTCGGCGCCCTGCACCACGTCGGCCAGGGTCGTTTGGTCGGTCTTCTGGCAGTAGCGCTGCTTGGATTCGTCGAGCTTGCCGTCCTTGTAATCCTGGCGGCCCTCGCGGATCACACCCTTCGAGTCAACGGCATAGATGTTTGCAATCTGCACGCCCAGGCCGACCATCAGGTCCAGGCAGGCGATGGCCGCGGCGCCAGCGCCCGAGACCACCAGCTTGATCGACTCGATCGGCTTGCCGACCAGTTCCAGCGCATTGATCAACGCGGCCGACGAGATGATCGCCGTGCCATGCTGGTCGTCGTGGAAGACCGGGATCTTCAGCCGCTCACGCAGCCTGCGCTCGATCAGGAAACACTCGGGCGCCTTGATGTCCTCGAGGTTGATGCCGCCCAGCGTGGGCTCGAGCGCGGCAATGATCTCGACCAGCTTGTCGGGGTCGTGTTCGGCGAGTTCGATGTCGAAGACGTCGATGCCGGCGAACTTCTTGAACAAGCAGCCCTTGCCCTCCATCACCGGTTTGGCGGCCAGCGGGCCGATATCGCCCAGGCCCAGCACCGCGGTGCCGTTGGTGATCACGCCCACCAGGTTGCCGCGGCTGGTGTACTCGGCCGCCAGGCTGGGATCGGCCTCGATGTCCAGGCAGGGGTAGGCCACGCCGGGCGAGTAGGCCAGGCTGAGGTCGCGCTGGTTGCTCAGCGGCTTGGTCGGCGTGACCGAGATCTTGCCGCGGGTCGGCGAGCGGTGGTATTCACGCGCGGCTTCGCGCAGGGCCTGTTCGGCGGCAGAAAGGGTCTTGCTGGGCGTAGTCATCCGGAGCCTCCATCGTCTTAGAGGCTGCCGAGGTTACGCCCGAATGCGGCCGCCGGCCATGTGGGAAAGCGCCAAACAACTTGACCAGCCGCAAGTCCAGTGCGCTTGGCGGCCGGTCCCGGGGTGGGCGCAACTCAGCCGGCTGCGCGTTTGGCCAGGATCTCGAAGGCCGGCAGCGTCTTGCCTTCCAGCACTTCAAGGAAGGCGCCGCCGCCGGTGCTGATGTAGCCGACATCCTTTTCGATGCCGTACTTGGCGATGGCTGCCAGCGTGTCGCCGCCACCGGCGATCGAGAACGCCTCGCTGTCGGCCACCGCGCGGGCGATGGCCTCGGTGCCGTGCGAGAAAGCCTCGAACTCGAACACGCCCACCGGGCCGTTCCAGACGATGGTGCCGGCGGCCTTCAACTGCGCGGCCAGGATGGCGGCGGTCTGGGGGCCGATGTCGAGGATCAGGTCGTCGTCGGCGACGTCGGTGGCGGCCTTCACCGTGGCCGGCGCGTCGGCGGCAAAGGCCTTGGCGCAGACCACGTCGACCGGGATCGGCACCGCCGCGCCGCGTGCGGCCATGGCGGCAATCACCGCCTTGGCGTCGGCCAGCAGGTCGGGCTCGGCCAGGCTCTTGCCGATCTTCAGGCCGGCCGCCAGCATGAAGGTATTGGCAATGCCACCGCCGACGATCAGGCCATCCACCTTGGCCGCCAGGCTTTGCAGGATGGTCAGCTTGGTGCTGACCTTGCTGCCGGCGACGATCGCCACCAGCGGGCGCTTCGGGTGCGCCAGCGCTTTGGTGATGGCGTCGATCTCGGCCGACAGCAGCGGGCCGGCGCAGGCGATCGGTGCGTACTGTGCGATGCCGTAGGTCGTGCCCTCGGCGCGGTGGGCGGTGCCGAAGGCGTCGTTGACGAAGATGTCGCACAGCGCGGCCATCTTGCGCGCCAGCGCCTCGTCGTTCTTCTTCTCGCCCTTGTTCAGGCGGCAGTTCTCCAGCATCACCAGCTGGCCGGGCGCGACGCTGACGCCGTCGACCCAATCGGCCAGCAGGGGCACGCCGTTTTCGTAAGGCGGGCCCAGCAACTCACCGAGCCGGCGCGCCACCGGCGCCAGCGAGTCGGCGGGCTTGAAGGCGCCCTCGGTGGGCCGGCCGAGGTGGCTGGTGACCATCACCGCCGCGCCGGCGTCCAGCGCCATGCGGATCGCCGGCACCGAGGCACGGATGCGCGTGTCCTCGGTGATGGCGCCGTTGTCGTCCTGCGGCACGTTGAGGTCGGCGCGGATGAAGACACGCTGGCCGGCAACCCGGCCCTGGGCCACCAGTTGATCGAGGCGAAGGATGTTCATGTGGGCAGTCTGCAAAAAAAGGTTGAGGAAGCCACGCCGGCGCCCGGGCGGGCGGCGGCGCCACGGTCTCAAGTTTGGCAGATCACCAGCCCAGGCCCATGCGCAGCGTCAGCATCACTGCGGTACCCACGATGATGGTGCCCAGCATGTCGCGCCGCCAGACGAACCAGGCCGTAGCCGCCGCAGCGCCAAACAGCCGGGCATCGACCCAGCTGTCGATCAGCCGGCCGCCGCTCATCACCAGCTCGGGCGCGATCACCGCCACCAGCGCGCCGATGGGCGCAAAGCGCAGGCCTTCGCGCAGCCAGCCCGGCATCGGCAGTTCACGTTCAGGCAGCACGAAGAAGCCACGGGTCAGCAGCGTGATCAGCGCCAAGCCGGCGATGGTGATGATGGCTTCCAGCGCGGTCATTGCACACCCGCCGTCACGGCGCTGCGGGGCCGGGTGTGGTCGATCACCGTGCCCACCACCACCGCGGCGGCAATGGCCACCAGCATGTTCAGTTTCAGCGGCAGTGCATAGGCGGCTACCGCCGCACCGCCGGCCATCAGCGCCGGCAGCCAGGTGGCGCGGTCGGCGAGCAGCGAATAGGTCATTGCCAACAGCGCCACGGTGCCGGCAAAGCCCAGGCCCCATTCGGGCGGCACATGGTGGCCCAGCGTGATGCCGATCAGCGACATCACATGCCAAGAGCCGGCATTGACCAGCACGCCGCCCCAGAAATACGGGATCTGCTCGGGCGCCGGCTGCGGCTCGGGAAAGCGCCGCATGAACAGCACGTAGTTCAGGTCGGCATTGAAGAAGCTCATCAACGCACGGCGGCGTCGCGGCAGGTGGATCAGGTAGGGCCGCCAGCGCACGCTGAAGATCACGAAACGCAGGTTCAGGCACAGCGCGGTGGCCCACACCACCCAGATCGGTGCGCCGCTGGCCATCAACGGCGCCACCGCCAGCTGCGCCGTGCCGGCAAAGACAGTCAGCGACATCAGCAAGGCCACCCATAGCGTCAGGCCACTGTTGACCATGGCCATGCCGGTGACCAGCCCCCAGGCGCCGATGCCCAGCGCCACGCCCACCATCTCACGGGCGCCGCGGGCGAATTCCGGGTGCCTCACCAAGGCCCGCAGGCGGTCGGAACGGGATGCTTGCATCGGCGGGATTGTCCGCTGCATCCAGCAGGCAGGCATGCAAGCGGGCTGTGCGCGCCTGCCCATGGGCGCCGCAGCCGATGGCGCGCCAGCGGCGGGCGCAGGGTGCTCAGCGCGGGTCGGCCAGTGCCCGCAGGTCGTCTTCCCAGCCCTTGAAGGTGCTCACGGCGCGCTGGCGCTGCACTGGCGTGCTGCTGTTATGAACCTGCGCCATCAGGGCGCAATTGGCTTGTTTCAGCTTGTCGGCATAGGCGCGGTATTCGGGCCGTGGCGAGCGCAGCGTGTCGGCGGCCAATCGGCGCAGGCCGGCCTCTACCGTGGCGCTGTCGGCGCGCTCGGCCTGCCACTGGCGCAGGCTACGTACCAGGTCGGCATGGCGCAGCCGCACTTCGGCCAGCCAGATTTCCGCCTGGAAGGGCGAGGCCTGTTGCGCCGCCCCCAGCTGCTTGCGCTGGGGCTCGTCGAGCTTGCCGTACACGGTTTCGGCGCGCGAGAGCAGGCGTTCGAAGGCGGCTTTCTGCCGGTCGGCGGGACGGGCTTGCAGGAATTCGGCCGCCTGGTCCTCGCGCTTGGCCGCCTGCTTGCGCTCCAGGTGGTTGATCTGCTCGACCGACAGCGTGCGCAGTTGCGCTGCCAGCGCCGGCACGGCGCGATCGACCGCACGGTCAGCGCGTTGCTGCCAGGCCGTCACCTGGCTGCAAAGCTGCTCGGCCGTGACCGGATTCACGGCCATCGTGCCCAGCATGGCCAGCGCCTGCGCATAGTCGGTCAACTGCGTGGCACGATGCCAGGCCAGCCAGTCGGCCAGCGCGTCCTTGACCCGCGGTGATTGCTCGGCGCTGAAGTCGGCATAGCTGTCCAGCCACCAGTAGGCCAGCGTCGGGGCCTGGTTGTAGCCCAGACGCAGTGTGCTGCAGGCTGCCAGCCATGGCAGCAGCAGCCAGATAATCCAGCTTCGCCAACGCATCGATACAGGGAATCTCATGGCTTTGGACATCGTCATCATGGCCGCGGGCAAGGGCACCCGCATGAAATCGCGCCTGCCCAAGGTGCTGCACCGGCTGGCCGGCCGCAGCCTGCTCGATCATGTGCTGGCCACCACCGCGCAGCTGGAGGCACATCGCTGCTGGGTGATCACCGGCCATGGCGCCGAACAGGTGGAGTCTGCCATCGCAGCCAGCGCAGCGCAGCCGGTGCGGCAGATGCCCCAACTGGGCACCGGGCATGCGATCCAGCAGGTGGTGCCCCATCTGGCCGAGCAGGGCACGACGCTGATCCTCAATGGCGACGTGCCGTTGATCGCCGCCGCCACGGCGCGGACGCTGGCCCAGGCCTGCGGTGGTGAGCGGCTGGCGCTGCTGACCATCGAACTGCCCGATGCCACCGGCTACGGCCGCATCCTGCGCTCGGGTGACGCCCATGGCGGCCGCGTGCTGGGCATCGTCGAGCACAAGGATGCGACACCCAGGCAGCGCGAGATT
>JBBQZM010000206.1:0-6288 GCA_038207685.1 Burkholderiales bacterium | reverse complement strand
GCGCTGGCGGTGCTGTTGCCGGTGGTGGCCGGGCAGTCGGGCAATGCCGGCGCGCAGGCGCTGGCGGTGACCATGCGCGGCCTGGTGCTGCGCGAGATCAGCCTGCGGCACTGGCCGGCGGTGGTGGGCAAGGAGGCGATGGTCGGCCTGGTCAACGGACTGGCGGTGGCGGCTACCTGCGGGCTGGCGGTGTTTGCCTGGAGCCGCTCGCTGCCGCTGGTGGGCGTGATCATGCTGGCGATGGTGATCTCGATGCTGGCCGCCGGACTGGCCGGCGCGCTGGTGCCGATGGTGCTGCGCCGCGTCGGCCAGGATCCGGCGACTGCCTCGTCGATCATCCTGACGACCATCACCGATGTCGTCGGCTTCCTGTCCTTCCTGGGCATCGCGGCGCTGTTTGCGCCGCTGCTGGCGGCCGCCGGCTGATCAGCGCCGCGCCTGGCGGCGCGCGCTCAAGCCACCTTGACCACCTCGACTGGGTGCTCGTAGACATCCTTGCGCTTGTCGTAGAGCGGGATCGTGCTGCCCTTGATGCGGTTGTTCTCCAGATCCTTCAGGTCCACTTCGGCGACAACGATCTGCTCGATGTTGGGCGTGCCCTCGGCAGCGATGCCGTCGCGGGCGAACGGAAAGTCGGACGGTGTGATGATCGCCGCCTGGCCATAGTGCAAGCCCAGCCCCTCGACCGGCAGGTTGCCCACCGTGCTGGTGTGCACCACAAAGACCTGGTTCTCGATGGCGCGTGCGTGGCAGCAGTAGCGCACGCGCAAGAAGCCCTGGCGGTCGTCGGTGCACGAGGGCACGAACAGGATGTCGGCGCCGGCCTCGCAGACCATGCGCGACAGCTCCGGGAACTCGATGTCGTAGCAGATCAGGATGGCGATCTTGCCGAAGGGCGTGTCGAACAAGCGCAGCTGGTCGCCGGCATCGGTGTCCCACTTCTCGCGCTCCCAGCGGGTGCGGTGGATCTTGTCCTGCTCGAAGATCTCGCCGCTGGGCGTGAAGTAGTAGGCCGTGTTCAGCAGCCGGCCGTCCTCGTGCAGCGTCGGGTGGCTGCCGCCGATCAGGTGCACGTCCCACTGCGCCGCCAGCTCCTGCATCAAGGCCTTGTAGCGCGCGGTGTAGTCGTTCATGTTGCGCACCGCCGCACTGACGTCGGAGGTGTCCATGAACGACAGCAACTGTGTCGTGAAGATCTCGGGCAGCACCACAAACTGCGGCTTGTAGTCGCCCGCGGCCTGCATGATGAAGCGCACCTGGTTCTCGAAGCCAGACCAGTCGTGGATAGGGCGCAGCAGGTATTGCACGGCGGCGATTCGGACGATCATTGAAATATCACTTTCGCAAAATGGGTCGGCTGCGTGGGCTTGTGGTCGGGGTTGAGCCAGACGATGATCGAGGCATAACCGCAGGACTCGTCATCCTCCGGGATGTAGCCCTTGATCACGCCGCAATAGCTGAAACCCTCACGCAGCTGGAAGCTCAGCACCGGGTCGCGCAGATCGCCCCAGACCACCCGCTGCGCATAGCCCTCGGCGCTCAGCTCGTGGGCATGCTGGCTGTAGCCGGGCAAGCGGCCGCAAGCGATGATGCGGCGCAGGTTCATGGCCTTGCAGATCTTGCGGCGCGCCTGGTAGAGCAGGTGGCCGACGCCGCTGCCCTGCAACTGCGGATCAACAAACACCTCGGCGCCGTACAACGTACGACCCGCCGGGTTGTGGTGCTCGAAGGTGCCAGCGCCGGTGATCTCTTCCCAGGTGTGGGCCTCGGCCCAGTCGTCCCAGGCCACCACCAGCGATCCGGCATAGCCGACCAGCACGCCGTCGCGCTCGGCGACCACCTGGCCCTGCGGAAACATGGCGAGCTGGCCCAGCAGCTTGGCCGGCTGCCAGGACGGGATCGTCGGGTAGACGCGACCTTGCAGTGCAATCACCGCGGGGATGTCGTCCTCGCGGGCGGTTCGGGTCTTGATGGGGATTCTCATGCGCGGCGATCGCAGTGGCCTGGCGCGTGGGCTCGCGTGCTGGTCGTCAGCTTGGCGGCCCTCACGGGCGCCTGTTGGCATGCACTTGCAGGTCGGCCAGCAGGCCGGCAAAGGCTTGCTGGTTGTCCGAGGCATTGCGCATCGGCTTGTCCAGCAGTTCGGTCAGGCGACTCATGCCGGCCTCGTCGGCCCGCATGTAGAGCTGGCCGGCTTTCTCGGCAATCGCACGGTAGGCGTTGTCGAGGTCGGTGATGCGCTTGATCAGCTCGTTCAGCACCTTGCTGTCGGCATCACGGACCTGGGTGTCGAGGGTGACATCTTGGTTCATCGGGGGGACTCCTGGTGAGGGTGGGCGCTTGGTGCGGTTCAGCCTCAAGGCAGCTTGACCAGCGGCGTGTCGTGGCCGGCATCGGACAACGCGGTCTCGATGCGGCTGATGCGCTCATTGACCATGCGGAACTCGGTGACGATCAGGTGCTGCAGGCCCTCGATGCGCGAGGCTTCGGCCCGGTCGGCCATGTCCTGCGCGTTGCGCACTTCCTTGTGCATGCGTCGAACCTCCAGCAGGTTGCTGACCCGGCTGTACAGCGTGGCGATGAGAAACAGGGCCACAAACACCGCAGTCATGCTCAGCAGCACGATGCCCAGCGGCGCCTGCACCTGCATCACCAGCAGATCCAGCGTGGTCAGCGCGGTCAGCGCCTGCCAGTTCAGGCCGGCAAACAGCACGATCAGCGCCACGACGCCCCAGGCCAGCCAATGACTGAATCGTTCCATGGTGACTCCTTGTTCCTTGTTGAGCTCAAACCATAGCTTTTCAATCATGAAAGGAAAAGTACAATCTTGGCTCAGCAAATCTTCAGTTATGCAAATGTCTGGCGACAACAAACTTGAAGCACCGGCCACGGCCGGCCCTGGCCGCCTGGGCTGGACCGACTTCCAGCTGCTGCTGGAGGTGGCCCACACCGGCCAGCTGTCGCGCGCCGCCGAGCAACTGGCGATGTCGCATGTCACGCTGCTGCGCAAGCTGGCGTCCATCGAGAGCCGGCTCAGGGCGCGGCTGTTCGACCGTGTGCGTGGCCACTACACGCCCACCGCCGCAGGCCAGGCGCTGGTTGACGCCGCCGAGCTGATGGCGCCGCTGGCGCAGCAGGCCGAGATGCAGGTGCTGGGCCAGGACATGCGGCCCAGCGGCCACGTGCGCATCACCGCCGCCGGCATCCTGGTCAACCACTTGCTGCCGCCAGTGCTCGGCCAGTTCGCGGCCTCGTTTCCGGAGGTGACGCTGGAGTTTCTGTCTTCGCGCAACCACCTCAGCCTGACGCGGCGCGAGGCCGACGTGGCCTTGCGTGTCAGCGACCAGGTGCCCGACTGGCTGGTCGGCCGCCAGCTGGCCACGCTGGACTTCAAGGTCTACGGCCTGCGTCAGCCCGGCTTGCGCCAGCGGGTGCAGCCGCTGGCGGCGCTGGCGGCGCAGCGGCGCTGGATCGGCCTGGACAGCGATGCGCGTGACCTCAAGTTCGACCGCTGGCTGGCCGACCGCGTACCGACCAGTTCGGTGGTGCTGCGGGTCGACGGCTTCGAGCATGCGCTGGCCATGCTGCGCAGCGGCCTGGGCATCGCGCTGCTGCCGGCCTTTCTGGAGCGCAGCTGCCTGGATCTGGTGCCGCTGAGCGAGACCATCGAGGAACTGCGCACGCCGCTGTGGCTGATCACCCACCAGGCCTTGCGTAACACCATGCGCATCAAGGTGGTGATGCAGGCCATCGGTCCGGCGCTGGCCCATGCGGTGGCCTGAGCAGTCAGGCCGGGTTTGCCAGCGTTCTCAGGTCACCAACCGGAAGCAGGCGCGCAGTTCGCTGACAAAGGCCTCGGGCTGTTCCAGCGCCGCAAAGTGGCCGCCGCTCGGCAGCTCGTTCCAGTAGACCAGCTGCAGGAAGCGCTTTTCGGCCCAGCGCCGGGAGGTCAGGAAAATGTCCTTGGGAAAACTGCTGATGCCCACGGGCAGGCTCAGCGGCGTCTGCTCGCGCTGTTTGAAGCTCTCCCAGTACAGCCGCGCCGACGAGGCTGCCGAATTGGTCAGCCAGTACAGCATCACGTTGTCGAGCAAGGTGTCGCGGTCGACCACGGTCTCGGGCTGGCCGTCGCAGTCCATCCAGCCGTGGAACTTCTCCAGGACCCAGGCCGCCTGGCCGGTGGGTGAATCAGCCAGGCCATAGCCCAGGGTCTGCGGCCGGGTGCGCTGCTGCTGGCTGTAGCCCGAGTCCCAGTCCTGGTAATGCTTGAGCGCGGCCAGCGCACGCTGCTCGGCCGGTGAGGGGTCGGCCAGCGTGGCCTTGTCGGGCGCCACCAGCGCCATGTTGAGGTGGATGCCGGCGCAGGGCCCGGCATGGCGCAGGCCGATCTGGGTGGTCACCGCCGCACCCCAGTCGCCACCCTGGGCGAAGTAGCGCGCATAACCCAGCCTTTGCATCAGCGTGTGCCAGGCGTCGGCGATACGTTCCACGCCCCAGCCGGGTTGCGTCGGCTTGTCGGAGAAGCCGTAGCCCGGCAGCGTCGGACAGACCAGGTGGAAGGCATCGGCCGCCTCGCCGCCAAAGGCCGTGGGCTCGGTCAGCGGTGCGATCACCTGCTGGAACTCGACCATCGAGCCCGGCCAGCCATGGGTCATCAGCAGCGGCCGCGCGCCGGCGTGCGGCGAGCGCACATGGATGAAGTGCACACCCAGGCCGTCGATCTCGGTGCGGAACTGCGGCCAGCGGTTCAGCCGGGCCTCGCGGGCGCGCCAGTCATAGTCTTGCTGCCAGTGGCGGCAGATGTCCTGCAGCCAGGCCAGCGGCACGCCTTGCTGCCAATCGGCCACGGTTTGTGCCTCGGGCCAGCGGGTGGCGGCCAGACGGCGCTGCAGGTCGGCCAGCGCCGCGTCGGGGATCTGGATGCGGAACGGTGTGATCTCGGGCGTGCTGTCAGGTGGAATGTCGGGCGGCATGGTCTCTCCAGGGCGGCTGTGGGTCGATTGTGGTTCGGGCCGGGCCCTCGTTACCATTGACCCGCCCCCCTTCATGCGCCAGCGCCCACCATGAGCACCCTCAAGATCCTCGTTCTCAACGGTCCCAACCTCAATCTGCTGGGCACCCGCGAGCCGGCGGTGTACGGCCACACCACGTTGGCCGATGTCGAGGCCTTGTGCATCGCCGCCGGCGCCGAGCGTGGCGCCGATGTGGCATGCCGGCAGAGCAACCACGAAGGCCTGCTGATCGACTGGATCCATGCCGCCGGTGTGCAGCACCGCGCGGGCGATCTGACCGGCGTGGTCCTCAATGCCGGCGCTTACACCCACACCAGCGTGGCGCTGCACGACGCCATCAAGGGCGCGGGTCTGCCGGTGATCGAGGTGCACATCAGCAATGTGCACGCGCGCGAAGCCTTCCGCCACCACTCCTACCTGTCGCCGGCGGCTGCCGGCATCGTGGTGGGTTTTGGTGTCGACGGTTATGTGCTGGCGATCGACGGCCTGCTGCGCAAGGCGCGCGCCGCGGCGGCCTGAGGCCGGCTCGGGGGGCCGGCGCAGTTCAGCGCCGGCCGAACATCATCTGCCGCGCCAACGCTGATTTCAGTGGCGGCAGCGCCTGCAGGGCGGCCAGGCCCAGGCCGCGCAACGCCGGCAGCCCCGGCCAGCGCCAGGTGAAGCTGCGCGCCAGAAAATCGGTGGCGGCGATCATCGCCCAGCGGTCAGGCCCACGCGCCCATTCCAGCCGCCGCAGCAGCGCCGGCAGTTCGGCCGGTGTGGCGCCGCGCAGGGCCTGCACCAATTCAGCGGCGTCGCGCAGCCCCAGGTTCAGGCCCTGGCCGGCCACCGGGTGCAGCGTCTGCGCCGCGTTGCCAATGCGCACGATGGCGCCGTCCACCAGCGTACGTTCGGCGATCAGGCCGAGCGCGAAGTGCTTAAGCGGTGAGATCGCCTGCACGCGGCCCACCACTGGCGGCAGCAGCGTGGCCAGCACCGCCAGACGCTGCGCATCGCTGAGTGCGGCCACCGGGTCGTCGTCGCTGTTGACACACCAGACCATCGCCGCCCGCGCGCGGCCGTCGGCAGCCGGCGCCAGCGGCAGCAGCGCCAGCGGGCCTTCGCGGGTAAAGCGTTCCAGCGCCAGGCCGGGTGTGCCGCCGTCCAGCGTCAGCGTGCCGACCCAGGCGGTCTGCGCATAGTCGTGGCTGAGGCGGCCCCGCGGGCCGGCGCTGCGCGGCAAGCGCGCCGCGGCAGCCGGGTCGGCCTGGACGCGGTCGGTGAAGACGCCGCCTTC
>JBBQZM010000205.1:0-6362 GCA_038207685.1 Burkholderiales bacterium | reverse complement strand
GGCGACGCGGTGTTGGCAACCAGCGGCTCGAACAACCCGCCATGCGGCCTGCTCGACCAGAGCAAGGTCTACAACCCGGTGACCAACCCTACCGGCGCGCGCTGTACGGTCTATGACATCAACGTCAACAGCATGGGCCGCGATACCTTCACCGGCGCCGCGCGGCGGCCGCTGGACAACGTCGGCATCCAGTACGGTCTCGCGGCGCTGAAGGCCAGGACGATCACCGCAGCGCAGTTCCTCGACGTCAACGCCGGCGTCGGCGGCTTCGACATCGACGGCAATATCATCGCGCGCCGCACCTCGGCAACGACCGAGGCGCTCAAGCTCGGCTACGAGACCGGCCGCATCAATTCAGGCAGCGGTGGGCTGGCAACGGTGCCGATCCTGCACCTGCGCGCCTACGCCGAGCCGGGCAGCGACATCCACACGATCTACAACGACATCAAGATTCGCGAACAACTGGTCAAGGCTAACGGACGCAGCGACAACCAGGTGATCTGGCTGCTGCCGAACCCGGCATTGGCGCCGTTGCTGGGCCTGGGCGCAGCGCAGCAAGCCGTGCTGACCGCGCTGGTCGGCGAAACGTTCATGAATCGGCTGACGCTGATGACGCAGTGGCTCGACGCGATCATCGTCGACCCGGCGGCGCTGTCGACCGAGAAGATCGCGCGACTCAAGCCCGCCGAAGCGGTCGACGCCTGCTGGGGCGTGGCCGACGCCAAGCAGTACAAGGAAACCGCCACGCTGTCTGGAGCCGGCGTCTGCAATGGCCTGTACCCGCGCACGCCGCCGCCGCGCGTCGTTGCGGGTTCACCGATCACCGACGACGTGGTCAAGTGCCAGCTCAAGCCCATCGATGAGGCCGATTACCTGCCCGTGGCGCTGACCGGCACCGAGAAGATCCGGCTGGCCAACGTCTTTCCGGACGGCGTATGTGACTACACCAAGCCGGGCGTGTCGCAATCCAAGGTCAAGGGCACCTGGTTGAAGTTCTGACCCGGCGCCGCCGGCTGTTGTCACTCGGGCCGTGGCGCGCATGCGGGCGCAGCCTGGGCGACGCCCTTGCACAGGGCCATCGACCCTGCCCCGATGGACAGCCATGCGGGGATGCGCGTCCAGTAGGTGCGTCTTTGCTTAGCGGCGGGCGGGCTGCCTGCCTCGCTTCAGCGCGAGCGCATGAGGCGCCAGCGCTGGCTCGACGCGACACTCAGGATGCACACCATCAACCAGGCCGTGCCGGATGCAAAGCCCGCCACCACGTCGCTCGCAAAGTGCACCTGCAGAAACACACGGCTGCTGCCGACGGTGAAGGCCAGCGCGGTGGCACTCAGCACCGCGGGCAGGTGCCAGGCCGTGGGCAGTGTGCGCAGCATCAGGTAGGCCAGCATGCCGTAGGCCACGGTCGCGCCCGAGGCGTGGCCGCTGGGGAAGCTCCAGCTCAGTTCCGCGACCAGGCCTTGGTCGTGCACCGGGCGCACACGTTCGAAGACGCGTTTGAGCATCGGGTTCAGCAGCGCGTTGCCGCCCATCGCCAGCACCCAGCCCAGCAGCAAGCTTGGCTGGCCGCGCCAGCACAGCCACAGCGCCACGGCCACGCCCAGCAGTATCAGCACCAAGGGATCGCCCAGGTGCGTGAGCAGGCCAAACGCCTGCAGCGTGCCGACATCGACATGCGCGCGAATCGACGCCGTCAAGGCCTCGTCGACCTGGGACATGGCGCCGTTGGGGCCAAGCTGTTCAGCGATCTCGGCAAAGCCGGCCGCCGCGCCGAGCACGATGGCAAAGCCTGCGACGGCGTTCAACAGCAGCACCGCAGGCTGCGAAATCGCGGCTTGGGTGCGGCGCAACACCTGCCCATTCCAGAGCCAGGCCATCCAGGCCATCAGCAGCAGCAGCGCACACAGCAGCGCCACGAATACCGCCAACGCATGGGCACCCACCCAACTGGCCAGCGCCAGCCACTGATCAGGCTTCATGGCGCTGCGGTAGCCGATGCACCGACACACATTCGAAGCGCTGTGCCGCCGGCGCATGGTCCCAACGCTCGATCTGCAGCGGCCGCGCTGCAGCAGCGCCCGCAGGCCCCACGGGGCCGGCACCAGCATCGATGCGGATCAGGTTCACGGAATTGCCGACCTCGGCCCGCACGCGATCACTGACGGCGGTGCCGGCCTGCACCGCCCACAAGCGCCGCCGCAGGCCGGCCCATTGGTCATGCAGCGGCAGCACGAAGGGCAAGTGGATGTGGCCGCCCAGCACCAGGTCCACACCCGCTGCCGACCAGCGGCGCACCGCGGCGTCGCGGCCGTGCATCAGGTTGTGCGCATCCTGCGGACGCGACACCGCCACCGGTTGGTGCACGACGACGATGCGCCACTGCGCCGCTGGCGCCTGCTCACAGCGTCGCGCCACGCGTTCGATCTGCGCCGCGCTGAGCTCACCGTCAACGTGGCGCCAGCGCCGCGTGGTGTTGAGTGCGAGCACCAGTACCTCGGAATTCTCGAACTGGGGCTCGAGCTCCTGGCCGAAGGCCTGTGCATAACGTGCATAGGGCCAAAACAGCCGCGCGGCCAGGTTGAACAATGGAATGTCGTGGTTGCCCGGTATCGCCACCAGCGCCGGCAGCGCCAGCCGGTCGACGAAGCGGCGCGCCGCGGCAAACTGCGCGCGCGTGGCACGTTGCGTGATGTCGCCCGACAGCAGCATCACGTCGGGCCGCTGCTCGCGCACCAGGCGCTCCAGCGCAACGACCACCGGCGCACGCTCGGTGCCGAAGTGCGGGTCCGAGACCTGCAGCAGCAAGGTCATGCCACGGCGCGCTCTGGTGCCGGCAGGTCCGGGCGGATCAGCCACAGGGGCTCGCCAGCCACCGAAAACTCGAGCGGCATCTGCAGCCAGAAAGTCTCGCCATCGGTCGCCACCTTGATGCGTCGGGCACCGAAGGCCCGCGCCGCATGCACACTCAGTTTCACGCACGGGATGCTCACCAACTGGTCGGCGTCACCCAGCTGGCCGAAGGCGCCGCGCAGCAACAGCGCGAGCATCGACAGGCGAGATACCGGGCGCAGCATGATGGCCGCCAGCGCGCCGCCATCGATGGCCTTGGCCAGAGGAAACCCGAGCTGCTCCATCTGCAGCGCATTGTTGCCGACGAACAGCGTCGGCGTGCGCACATTGCGTGCTTCGCCCTGCACCTCGATGCGCAGGCGCAGGCTGCGGTAGCCGCGCAGCAGCGTCAACAGCCCGGCGCCGAAGGCCACCAGCCGGCTGCGGCCGAACTGATGCTTCCAGCCTTCGCGGTCTTCCAGCAACTTCGGGTACAGCCCCAGGCTGGCGTTGACCAGGAACACATGCCCGTTCACCAGGCCCACCTGGGCGGGCTGCGCGCGAGCATGCAACAGCACCTGCATGGCCAGCGCGGTGTCGGACGGAATACCGTGAGCGCGGCCGAAGTAGTTGAAGGTGCCTTGCGGCAGCACGCCGTAGGCGCAGCCGCTGCCAAGTACGGCCTGTGCCACGGCGTTCAGCGTGCCGTCACCGCCCGCTGCGACGACCACACCGTGCGCCTGTTGCGCACGCTGCACGGCCTCGCGCGCCAGCGCAGGCAACTGGCTGGGGTCGTCCACGTCCATCAACTCGAACGCACGCCCGGCGGCATGGCAGGCCTGCTGGATAGCCGCGCGTTCCCCGGCTTCGTCTCCCGAGCCCGAGCCGAGGTTGAAGACGATGAACAACGGCCCGGTGGTCGGCACCGGAATTGGCGCGTTGCCCGCCCTGACGGCCTGGCGCTGCGCAGCGCCCATCGCGGGCAGCGGTGAGTTCAAGACGGATGGATCCCGGCGCTGCGCCCCGCGTGGCTTGCGGCGCTACGCTGCTTGATCTTCATCGCTGATTTCATGCGTGCGCTTCCTGTATGGCGGTGCATGGTGCGCAGTATGCGCGCGACCGAAGGCCAGCGACTGCGAACGCGGCCAGGCCATGTTCGCCACCATCGCATGGCTGTCTGCCTTGCCCCCTGCGCTGTCCGTCTGGTGTCGAAGAACGAATACGCCCGGAGTGGAGCGAAGTTGGGGGAGGGCGACCGAGCGGCGCCGTCACCGACTTCGTCACCCGGTCGGCTTTCGGCATTGACGAACAGCAGGTGGATGCCAGCGAAGCGACTGTGATAGACAGGGCCTTCGGCAACCTGACCAACGGCCATGCGGTGCCAGGCGAGGGCGTCATCGCGGTGCCGAGGGAGCGTATTACGTCAAGCTGATCAGGCTGCGCTTCAACACGTAGCGTTGGCAGTCGGAGCAGAGGGCGTCGGGGCGGCGGCCCGACAGCCTCCTAGGGAAGCTTGCCCCACAATTGCTGCAGCCGTGCGTCGCGACCGCAGGACAGGCGGTAATAGCCGTAGCGCAACGGATTCTTCGTGTGGTAATCCTGGTGGTACTCCTCGGCCGGGTAGAACGCGCTGGCCGGCACGATCTGCGTCACGATGGGCTCCTTGAAGGGCTTGGACTTTTCAAGATCGGCCAAGGACTTCCGTGCTGCCTCGAGCTGCGTCGCGTCATGGGCGAAGATCGCCGTGCGGTAGGGCGTGCCGACGTCGCAGAACTGGCGGTCCCGGGTGGTGGGGTCGATGCTGGTCCAGAACTTGGCCAGCAACTGCTCGTAGCTGATCTTGGCCGGGTCGAACACGATCTGCACCGCCTCGGCGTGTCCGGTGGTCTTGGACGACACCTGCTGGTAGGTGGGATTGGCCACGCTACCGCCGGTGTAGCCGGAGGTGGTCGAGATCACGCCCGGCACCTTGTCGAAGTCAGACTCGGTGCACCAGAAGCAGCCACCCGCAAAGGTGGCCTGGGCAGTGGCCTGCGCCCGGGCCGGGCTGGCCGTGGCGGCGGTGAGGATCAGCGCGGCCGTCAGTGTCGTGAACACTGCGGTGCCCAGTGCGGCCATCACTGCGGCGACCCGCGCGAACAGCCGCTTCATGCTGCCCCCGCCACAAACGTCAGCGCCACGCCGTTGTTGCAATAGCGCTTGCCGGTCGGCCGTGGGCCGTCGTTGAAGACATGCCCCTGGTGGCCGCCGCAGCGCGCGCAGTGGTATTCCGTGCGCGGCAGGATCATTTTGTAGTCGGTGCGCAGGCCCAGCGCCCCAGCCAGCGGCGTGTGGAAGCTGGGCCAACCGGTGCCGCTCTCGAACTTGGCGTCCGACGAGAACAAGCGCAGATCGCAGCCGGCGCAGTGGAAGCTGCCCTGGCGCTTTTCGGCGTTCAACACGCTGCTGCCCGGTGCCTCGGTGCCCTCCTGGCGCAGTACACGGAAGGCCGCGGGTGACAGGCGCTGGCGCCATTCTGCGTCTGACAGGCGCAGGACTTCTGGTGTGCTTTGGCCCGCCGCTGGCGTGGCGGCGGACGCAGCGGCTGACGTGGCGGCCTTGCCGCCGAGGCCGAACAGGGACATCAGGCTCATGATTTGGCGTCGGTTCATGGTGGTTTGTGGTGCAAGGGTAATGGTTAGTCGCGCGGCAGGTACAAACCTTTCATGACCGATGCGGTTGTCCAAACGGGCGCGGCTACGCATCGGCCACGCCGTGGTTGTTGGTCTGAGGACAGGGAATCCCAACGCTGTTTCCCCGGCCCCGGGGCCGGACTTCGCAGGGCAGCGTGGGCCTGTGGCGTGGCATTCAGGGTCGGCTTCATCGAAGCCGACCCCCAGGCGCGGCGGGCGCTGACCGGGCGCGAACCGGGTGCAGCCAAAAGCATTCGCCAGTTGCCACTCACTTGGCACCCTGCGATGGCGGTGCAAAATCGTCAGCGCCAAGCGACGGCCCCTGCTGCGCCGCCCTTCCACGCCTCCACCCCGACAGGACCATCCCATGCCCGCCACGCCCTTGTTCCACCTCGCCTTCCCGGTTCGCGACATCGCCGAGGCGCGCCGCTTTTACGGCGGCCTGCTGGGCTGCCCCGAGGGCCGCAGCAGCGAGGCCTGGGTCGATTTCGACTTCTACGGCCATCAGGTGGTGGCGCACCTGTCGCCGGCCGAATGTGGTCTGGCCGCCACCGGCCAGGTCGATGGCGACGCGGTGCCGGTGCGCCACTTTGGCGCCATCCTGGGGCTGGACGCCTGGACCGCGCTGGCCGACAAGCTGCAAGCCGCCGGCACAAAGTTCATCATCGAGCCGCATGTGCGCTTCAAGGGCGAGGTGGGTGAGCAAGCCACCATGTTTTTTCTCGACCCGTCGGGCAATGCGCTGGAGTTCAAGTCGTTTGCCGACATGAGCCAGGTGTTTGCCAAGTAAGCGCAGGGCCAGCACATGAAGGTCTGCCTCTACGGCGTGGGCGCCATTGGCGGCTTCATCGGCACCCGGCT
>JBBQZM010000204.1:0-6364 GCA_038207685.1 Burkholderiales bacterium | reverse complement strand
CGCCTTGAAGTCGTCCTCGGGCAAATCGCCGGCGAAGTGGCGGTCAAGCTGGTCGCGAAACTGCGCGGCGCGTTGCTGCACAAAGAGGCGGTCGAATTCGGTGTATTGGTACATCTTCAATCAGTCGTCAATGGATGACCTTGAGCCCGGCGGTGACCAGCGAGACACACAGCAAGCTGCGCACCAGCCGCTCGGGCATGGTCTTGGTGAGTTGGGCGCCCAGCCAGATGCCGGGCAGCGAGCCGAGCAGCAGCCACAGCAGCAGCGCCCAGTCGACATGGCCCAGGAAGGCATGGCCGATGCCGGCCACCAGCGTCAGCGGCACAGCGTGGGCGATGTCGGTGCCGACTAGCCGGTGGGCCGGCAGGCGCGGGTAGAGCAGCAGGATCAGCGTGGCGCCCACCGCGCCGGCGCCGATCGAGCTGAGCGTGACCAGCACGCCCAGCAGCACGCCCGAGGCCACCGTCAGGCCGGTCTTGCGCTCGGCCGGCAGCCAGCGCTCAAGCCGCAGCGCCAGCGCCTGCCAGGACGGCTTGAAGGCCACCACCAGCGCAGTGAGCAACAGCGCGATGCCGAGCGAGAAGGTCAGCGTGCCGGCCCAGCCCTTGGTGATGCCGGTGAAGTGCATCAGCAAGAGGGTGGCCAGCGCTGCCGGGATGCTGCCAGCCAGCAGCAGGCCGGTGATGCGGTAATCGACATGGCCATGGCGCTGGTGCGCCCAGGCGCCACCCGACTTGGTGACCGCGGCAAACCACAGGTCGGTGCCGATGGCCATCGCCGGGTGCAGCTTGAAGACGCTGATCAGCAGCGGCGTCATCAGCGAACCGCCGCCCACGCCGGTCATGCCGACGATGGCGCCGATGCCGAAGCCGCTGGCGATCGCGATCCAATCCATGGCAGTCCTTGTGCAATGCTGCGCAGCAACATGCTGCGTCGAAGGCCGCGACTGTAGGCAGGTTGCATATAGATGAGAACTACTTTTTAGTAGTCTGCTAATAGCAACTGGTTATGTAAGACGATCAGACAGGGCGCGCTGCTTCCTACAATCCGATGATGAGCACCTCTCCCACCCGGTCTCCCCCCCGGGCTCCCTCCCGGCGCAGCTTGCTGGCGCTGATGCTGGCCACCGGCCTGGCGGGATGCCAAAGTGCCCCGCCGGCGCCGCCGCCCGTCGTGGTCGCCCCACCAGCGCCGCCCAAACCGCTGCGCCCGCCACGCATCGGCCTGGCCCTCGGCGGGGGCGCGGCGCGCGGCTTTGCCCACATCGGCGTGATTCAGGTGCTGGAAGAGGCGGGCATCAAGCCGGATCTGGTGGTCGGCACCTCGGCCGGCAGCCTGGTGGCCGCGCTTTACGCCACGGGTCGGCCGGGGGCGGATTTGGCCCGGCTGGCCTTGGCGATGGACGAGTCGGCGATCACCGACTGGTCGTTTCCAGGCCGGGGCCTGATCCGCGGCGAGGCGCTGGCCCGTTATGTGCGCGAGCAGACCGGCGGCAAGCTGATTGAACAGTTGCCGCTGCCGCTGGGCATCGTCGCCACCGATCTGGACAGCGGCGCTGCTGTGTTGTTCCAACGCGGCGACATCGGCGCGGCGGTGCGCGCGTCCAGCGCGGTGCCGGCGGTGTTCCAGCCAGTGAAGATCGGCAACCGCGAATATGTGGATGGTGGCCTGGTGTCGCCGGTGCCGGTGCGCTTTGCGCGGCAGATGGGTGCTGAACTGGTGATCGCGGTCGACATCTCGTCCCCGCCCGATGGCAACGCCACCAGCGATCCGTTCAAGATGCTGCTGCAGACCTTTGCCATCATGGGCCGCAGCATCAACCAGTTTGAGCTGAAGGATGCCGACGTGGTGTGGCGGCCGCGCCTGGCCGGCGTCGGCAGTGGCGACTTCACCGCCCGCAAGCGCGCGATCGACGCCGGCCGCGAGGCGGCGTTGGCCGGCCTGGCCGGCTTGCGCCAACGCCTGGCCGAACTCAGCCACTGACTGATCGACCTCAGGCCGCTATCCCGGCCCCAGGGCGCTATCCAGACACAAAAAAGCCCAACGGCAAGCCGTTGGGCTGAAGGTACCTTGGAAACAGGTTTCGTCGGGTACCAAGGAGACAATCGTCTCAGCCGCCGCGGCCGGGGGCCGCGGTCAACTTGAAGATGCGCAGATCAGGCGACGCGCTTGACCGACTTGGTGGCGGCTTGGCTGGCCTTCATGGCGGTGTTGCTCACTGCGGTGAAGTTGGCTTCGGCCATGTCGGTGGCTTGCTTGGCGGCCTTTTGCACCGACTCATACGCGTTGTTGGCGGCGCTGATCGCCGACTTCACCAGCGTCACAGCATTTTCGCTGCCGGCCGGGGCGTTCTTCAGGGCACCGTCAACCACGCCGGCGAAGTTCTTCTGGATTTCGGCCAGTTGGGCTTCGGCGGTCTTGCTGAACTCGGCGCTGGTCGCCTGGGCGATGTCATACAGGTGACGGCTGTAAGCAGCGGCTTTCTCGGCGGACGGCTGCAGCAGGCTGGTTTGCAGGGCCATCAGCTCTTGCGCGTCCTTGACGGCCATCGTGGCCTTGGCGTTTTCAGCCGACTCGGCCAGGGTGGCCTTGGCCACTTGCAGGTTCAGCTCGACGAGCTTTTCCACGCCTTCGAAGGCCTTGTTGGTCAGACCGAACAGGGTTTCGAGGTTGGCCTTGTTGGCGGCGGCGATTTGGTCAGGGGTCATGAAGTTCATGGTGTGGGCTCCTACGGGGGTGTGAATGACAGCGGGGGATATGTTGTTTGCAGTCATGCTGCACTGCAACATGACGCTAGTATAAACACCTAGCACGACTTTGCAAGTACTTTTTGTTGCGCTGCAGCAATCTAGGGGTGGCGGGTTGGCAACAGCGGCCTGGATCGCCCTGTCCCGGCCTCAGGGCGGGTCAAAGCCGCAGCGGTCAGGCAGCCACTGGCGGCCGGGGACAATCGGCGCCCATGCAGGTGTTCAGCAACCATCGTTTTTCGGTCGATCTGCCGCCGGGCCACAGCTTCCCGATGCCCAAGTACCAGTTGCTGCGCGACCGGGTGGAGGCCGAATGCAGCGATCTGCGGGTGCAGGAGGCGTTGCCGGCCAGCGAGGGTGAACTGGCGCTGGCCCATACCCCCGACTACATCCACGCCGTGCTCAGCGGCACGCTCAGCGCCGCGGCGCAGCGCGAAATCGGCTTTCCCTGGAGCGAGCGCATGGCCACACGCAGCCTTCGCTCTGTGGGCGCCACCATCGCTGCCGCCCGCGCCGCGCTGGCCGAGGGCGTGGCGGTGCATCTGGCCGGCGGCACCCACCATGCCTATGCCGACAAGGGCTCGGGCTACTGCGTGTTCAACGACGTGGTGGTGGCTGCGCGGCTGATGCAGGCCGAAGTGTTCCGCCACCAGCGCCGCGGCCTGCGCATCTGGGTGATCGACCTCGATGTGCACCAGGGCAACGGCACGGCGGCGATCCTGCGCGACGATGGCACGGTGTTCACCTTGTCGCTGCACGGTGCGCGCAACTTCCCGTTCCGCAAGGAGGCCAGCGATCTGGACGTCGACCTGCCCGATGGCTGCACTGATGCGCCTTATCTGCAGGCGCTGGATGCCGCCCTGTTTGAATCCTGGCGGCGGCAATGTGCCGCCGGCGACGCGCCTGGCCTGGCCTTTTACCTGGCAGGCGCCGATCCGCATGAAGACGATCGGCTGGGCCGGCTCAAGCTCAGCGCCGACGGCCTGGCCGAGCGCGACAGGCGGGTACTTCACTTCCTGCGCCAGCGCCGGGTACCGGTGGCGCTGACGATGGCCGGCGGCTACGGCCGCGACATCCACACCACGGTGGCGCTGCAATTGCACACGGTACGGCTGGCGCAGGCCGCCTGGACGGCCTGGCGCGCTGCCTAGAATTCGCTGCATGAACCCCATATCTGCTGCCACTTCTGCTGACCTGACGACACCGGGCGCCCGGCCGCGTGTGCTGGTGACGATCCCGCTGTTTGCCGACGTGCTGGCACAACTGGGCGAACACTTCGAGCTTGATGCGCCCTGCGGTGTTGACCAGCACATCGACTGGACGCCGCAATTGCTGGCGGATCGGGCTCAGGGTGCGGCCGGCCTGCTGGTGGCCGGCGCGCCGCGCATCGATGCCATGCTGCTGACCGCTTGCCCGTCGCTGCGTGCGGTGTGCAGCATGGCGGTGGGCTACAACAACATCGACCTGGCGGCCTGCACCGCCGCCGGCGTGCTGGTCAGCAATGCGCCCGACGTGTTGACCGAGACCACCGCCGACTTCGGCTTTGCGCTGATCATGGCCGCCGCGCGCCGTATTACCGAGAGCGAGCATTTCCTGCGCGCCGGCCGTTGGACGCATTGGTCTTACGACTTCTTTGCCGGTGCCGACGTGCACGGCAGCACCTTGGGTGTGCTGGGCATGGGCCGCATCGGCCAGGCCATCGCCCGCCGCGGTGCGCTGGGTTTTGGCATGAAGGTGGTCTACCACAACCGCAGCCGGCTCGACGCGGCGATCGAGCAGCAACTGGGCGCGCGCTGGGTCGACAAGGCTGCGCTGCTGGCCGAGAGTGACCACCTGGTGATCGTCGTGCCGTACAGCGCCGCCTCGCATCACTTGGTGGGCGCGGCCGAGCTGGCGCTGATGAAGCCCACGGCAACGCTGACCAACATCGCCCGCGGTGGCGTGGTCGATGACGCCGCGCTGGCCGAAGCGCTGCGCACGCGCCGCATCGCTGCCGCCGGGCTGGATGTGTTTGAAGGTGAGCCCGCGCTGCATCCCGATTTGCTCACCGTGCCCAACATCGTGCTGACACCGCACATCGCCAGCGCCAGCCTGAAGACGCGGCGCGCGATGGCCGATCTGGCGGCCGGCAACCTGATTGCCGGCTTGGTCGGTGGTGGTGCCAAGCCACCCACGGCGCTCAATCCCGAGGTGTTGCCACTGCGCCCTTGAGCGACAGTGGCAGGCCTGGGTGCCTGACACAATCGCGTGATGGATGAACGGTGGTTGATCGCCCTGGTGGCGCTGGGGGCGCTGAACCTGCTGCTAATGGTCGGGTTCTGGCTGCGGCAACCGGCTGCCGAGGCGGCCGCCCAGACCCAACGCCAGATGCTGCACGACGCGGTGGGCACCTTGGCGCAAACCCTGCGCGACCAGGCCGAGCGCCTGGCCCGTGAGCAGCGCAGCGAGCAGGCCGAGGCCGCGCGCGCCGCGCGCCAGGAGTTGGCCGGTGCGCTGACGTTGTTCCAGCAGACCCTGCTGACGCAGAGCGGCGACGTTGCGCGCACCCAGAACGAGCAGATCGACAGCTTTCGCACCCAACTGGCCACGGTGCAGCAGCAGGTGGCGGATTCATTGCGATCGGCCACCGCGCAGTTGGTGGCCCAGGGCCAGGCTGCGCGTGACGCCCAGGACGGCGCACTGCGCCGCCAGGCCGACAGCGCCGAACAGACCTTGCAACGCTTTGGTGCCACGCTCGCCGAACAGCTCAAGGCCTTGAGCGAGAGCAATGAGCGGCGCCTGGCTGATCTGCGCCAGGCGGTGGAAGTCCAGCTCACGCAGTTGCAGCAAGGCAACGAGGCCAAGCTGGAGCAGATGCGCGCCACCGTCGACGAAAAGCTGCATGCCACCCTGGAGCAGCGGCTGGGCGAAAGCTTTAAGCAGGTGGCCGAGCGGCTGGAGCAGGTGCACCAGGGCCTGGGCGAGATGCAGGGGCTGGCGCGTGATGTGGGCTCGCTCAACCGCGTGCTGACCAATGTGAAGACCCGCGGCATCTTTGGCGAGGTGCAGCTCGCCGGCCTGCTGGAGCAGGTGTTCACGCCCGAGCAGTACGCCGCCAACGTCGAGACCGTGCCCGGCAGCGGCGCGCGGGTGGAGTTTGCGATCCGCCTGCCCGGGCGACATGGGCAAGAAGGTGGACCGCCACTTTGGCTGCCGATTGACGCCAAGTTTCCGCGCGAGGACCATGAGCGTCTGCTCGATGCGCAGGACCGCGGCGATGCGGCGGCGATGGAGGCATCGGCCCGCGCCATCGAGGCCCGATTGCGGCTGGAAGCGCGCAGCATCCGCGAGAAATACATCGCCGCGCCGCACACCACCGACTTCGCCATCCTGTTCGTGCCGTCGGAAAGCCTGTATGCCGAAGCCCTGCGCCGGCCGGGGCTGATGGAGGCGCTGCAGCGCGAACACAAGATCACGCTGGCCGGACCGACCACGCTGCTGGCCACGCTGACCAGTTTGCAGATGGGCTTTCGCACGCTGGCGCTGGAACAGCGCAGCGCCGAGGTCTGGGAGGTGCTGGGCGCGGTGAAGACCGAGTTCGGCAAGTTTGGTGACGTGCTGGCCAAGACCAAGAAGAA
>JBBQZM010000203.1:0-6405 GCA_038207685.1 Burkholderiales bacterium | reverse complement strand
GAATTCACCGACGAGATCACGCCGGTCGAGGTGCTTGACCGCCAGCCCGATCTGGCCAGCGGCGAGATCAACATCAAGCGGCGTACTGTCAGCCTGGACGAAGGCCCGCGTGCCGAGACCACGTTGGCTGCGCTGGCCAAGCTGCGCGCGGTGTTTGCCGCCAAGGGCTCGGTCACCGCCGGCAACAGCTCGCAGACCAGCGACGGCGCAGGTTGTTTGATCCTGGCCAGCGAGAAGGCGGTCAAGAAGTTCAACCTGAAGCCGCTGGCGCGTTTTGTCAGCTTTGCCTCGCGCGGCGTGCCGCCCGAGATCATGGGCATCGGCCCGATCGAGGCCATCCCGGCGGCGTTGAAGAGCGCCGGCCTGAGCCTGGCCGACATGGGCTGGATCGAGCTCAACGAGGCATTCGCCGCGCAGGCGCTGGCGGTGATCAACACCCTGGGGCTGAACCCCGAGGTGGTGAATCCGATGGGCGGCGCGATTGCGCTAGGCCACCCGCTGGGCGCCACCGGCGCCATCCGCGCCGCCACCGTGGTGCATGCACTGCGCCGCCACCAGCTGAAGTACGGCATGGTGACGATGTGCGTGGGCACCGGCCAGGGCGCGGCCGGTATCTTCGAACGAGTTTGACCCCCCCCGAAGCGCTTGCAGCGTCCTTGCAGGCCACGCCGGGCCGCAGGCCCGGCCCCTCGGCAGGCACAAGCGCCACACCGCTTGTGTCCGGCCTCAGCCCCCCAGGGGGGCGACCCCAGCGGCCCGGCGGAGCCGGTTCCGCGGCGTCCGCTTGGTTGCATTTGCGCCAGAATTCGCAGCGCAGCATTGCATTCCTTACCTCGAGATTGACTGAAGGCCCACCATGACCATCAAGACCGCCACCCTCAACAACGTGCTGACGATCGAGATCGCACGCCCCGAGAAGAAAAACGCGTTGACGCAAGCGATGTACACCGCGATGGCCGAGGCGCTGA
The DNA here is from genome assembly GCA_038207685.1 of Burkholderiales bacterium. Classification (GTDB taxonomy): domain Bacteria; phylum Pseudomonadota; class Gammaproteobacteria; order Burkholderiales; family Burkholderiaceae_C; genus Pseudaquabacterium. Next base: position 5,437 of record JBBQZM010000203.1, on the reverse strand, counting down.
TCGGCGCCAATGCCGATGCCGGCGTGCGCGCGGTGCTGATCACGGGCCAGCCCGGCATCTTCACCTCGGGCAACGACATCGAGGACTTCATGCAGCGCCCGCCGCAGGGCGGCGATACGCCGGTGGCGCGCTTCATGCAGGCCCTGCTTGATTGCGAGAAGCCGGTGGTGGCGGCCGTCACCGGCGGCGCGGTCGGCATAGGCACGACGATGCTGCTGCACTGTGATCTGGTCTATGTCAGCGACGAGGCTCGCCTGGCAATGCCCTTCGTCAGTCTGGGCCTGGTGCCCGAGTACGCCAGCAGCTTGCTGCTGCCGGCGCTGCTGGGCCACGTCAAGGCGGCCGAGAAGCTGATGCTGGGCGAGCCCTTCAGCGGCAGCGACGCGGTCGACTGTGGCATCGCCAACGCCGTGCTGCCCGCTGGCGAGGTGGTCAACCATGCGCGGCGCATGGCTGAGCGCTTCAACACCTTGCCGCCCAGCGCAGTGCGCGAGACCAAACGCCTGATGCGCGAGCCGCATCGCGCGCACATCCGCGAGGTGATGGCGGCCGAAGGCGCGCTGTTCAGCCAGCGCCTGACCAGCCCCGAGGCCAAGGAGGCCTTCCAGGCCTTCTTCCAGAAGCGCCAGCCCGACTTCAGCCGGTTCTAGTATGAATCCCCCCCGTAGCGCCTGCGGCAGTCCACGCCCTCGCAGAGCTCGGTCGGTTCGGGAGGCGTTCGGGCCTGCGCAGGCAGGCCCTTGCGTCCACGCTCACCCCACCCAGGGTGGGCGGCCCCCAGCGGCCCGGCAAAGCCGGTTCCGCGGCGGCAACTTGCTGGCTACGGATTCGTCCCGTCTGGGTGGCGTTTAGCGCCAGGCACTACTGATACGCAAGGTACCGGCCGCCATGTCGTTGCCGATCAAGCTGGCGCTGGGGCCGCTGCTGCTGGCCCAGGCGGTCTACACCCGGCGCAGTCTGCCCAAGCTGCCTGAGGCCGCTGGCCCGCGTCAGGGCACGGCCGGGCGTGGCGCAGCGGTCCTGGGGCTGCTGATCGTCGGTGACTCCTCGGCCGCCGGCGTCGGCGTGGCCCACCAGCGTGAGGCGCTGGCCGGTTGCCTGAGCCGCGCCCTGGCGCAGCAACTGGGCGGCCGGGTGCGCTGGCAGTTGTGTGCCCGCTCGGGCATCAACAGCGCCCAGGCGCGCAGCCTGCTGGTTGATGCGGCGCCGGCCGACGTGGCGGTGGTGGTCACCGGCGTCAATGATGTGGTCGGCCAGGTGCGGCCAGCGCGGGCGGTGGCCGCGCGCGAGGCTTTGCTGCAAGCGCTGCGCCAACGCTGCGGCATCCGCCATGCGGTGATGACGCCGGTGCCGCCTATGCAGGCTTTTGCCGGTCTGCCCCAGCCCTTGCGCTGGCTGGCCGGCCGCGACGCAGCCGCGCATGAGCGGGCGCTGACGCACTGGGCCGCGCTGCAACCGGGGGTGAGCCACCTGCCCTTCGACCTGCCGCTGGACGATGCCAGCCTGCTGGCCACGGACGGCTTCCATCCCGGCGCTGCACTGTACCGGCGCTGGGGCGATGCGCTGGCCGGCCACATCGCTGCTGAAGTCTGGCCCCGGCTCTGAGGCCGGCCGTGGCGATGCTGCACCGGCCGCCGCCGCGGTTCAGGGCGCGGCAGTGCGCTCGGGCAGGCCCACGCCAGGCAGGCCGCGGCGACAACAGCGCCCACCGCATGGGCGATATCGACTGTCGCTAGGCGACCGCCCGGCACGGCTCACTAGGCGCCCGGGGTCCAGCGGGTCAGCCCCGCACCACCAACTGGTGGTCGACGCTGATCACGCCCTTGACGCCAGCTGCCAGCCGGGCTGCGCGTTCGCGCGAGGCCTGGTCGGGCGCGGCGCCCGCCAGTTTGACCGCCCCGTTTCGGGTGTCGACATTGATCTTCCGGGCGCTGAGCTGGTTGTCCTTGACCAGTTCGGGATTGATGCTGGTAGTGATCGGCTGGTAGCGATCGGCTGGTAGTGATCGCGGCGTCTTGCACTGTCATGGCCACCTTGTCGGAGGCGGGCTCCAGCTTGCTGGCCAGCTTGACGGTGGCCGCAGTGGTGGCCGCAGTGGTGGCCGCAGTAGTGGCCGCAGTAGTGCCGGCTTTTGCCTCGGCCAAATCCTGCTTGATATCGGTCTTGGCCTGTTGGGCCTTCTGCTGGACCTTGGCGAGGGCGCTGTCGATTTGCTGGCCGACACTGCGCTCGTCCGTTTCGCCGCAAGCGATCAAAGCCAGCGTGGCGGCGGTCAGCGGGGGCTGTAGTGGGCGATGGGAGCGTTTACGCATCGCCTTTTTTTGCTTTCGGGCCAGAGGCGCTGCCGCAGCCGGTGGCTTGCGGCTTGACGCCGCAAACACTGGCGCCCTGGCATGGCGCGGAAGGGCGACGGGCGCTCAGTGGCGCGAAGAGCGCGACGTCAGCGCCAGCCAGCCCAGCAGCGCAACAACCGTCGCGCCGACGGCTGCGGCGATCAGCACCGACTTCACCGGCTCGTCGCGCACATAGCGCGTGCTTCGCTCGCCGGCCAGGCTGACCTGGCCGCGCAGGGCATGGGTGGCGCTGCGCAAGCCGTCCAGCGCATCGTGTGTCGCGCTGCGCACGGACGTGGCGAGTTCATTGGCCGTCTGGGCCACGTTGGTGGCAACCATGTCGGTGGCCTGGCTGACCTGGGCGAGGGGGCTGATATTCATGGCGTGGTACTCCTTCAGTTGGGATGAGATGTCGCTGGCTGGCGGGCGTGATCGCTGCCGGTTCAAGGCCTGCCTATGGCAACAGCCTGGATAACCTTGGGCATGCCGCGCAGCGCATGAGGAACTTGCGCCAGTCTAGAAACCCAGGTCGACTTCGCCCATCGGCGAGCTTCGCGTCTCGCTGTAGGACAGCGGCGCGTCATGACGCCGTTCGCCAATGCTCCAGCACGCGCCGTCATGGCCGCTCAGCAGATAGGGCAGGGCGGCTTCGTAGCCGATCATCGGCTCGGGCGCATCGCTCGCGCCGTCATGGGTATCGCGGCAAGGCGCTCGTGGTGTCGGGTAGCTCGGCATGGTTTTTCCTTCGATGTCGCCTGGGGCGGGAGCGCCGCCGTGGGGCCGGCCTGATGGCCACTCTACGAAGGCTGTGCGCGCTGCGATGTCGGCGGCTGGCGCCAGCGCCCGTAGGACGAAGCGCCGGATGCCGCTCTCCAGGCTCCGGCCGGACCGTCGCAGCACGGTGATTCGCGCAAGGCGTAGGGCAGCGCCTACGGCAAGACACGCCAGCGTCCGATCGGCGGCGCGTCGCTGCCGGCCTAAGCTGAGTTGACCGATACCGCGCAGCAACGTGATGCGGGCCATCTCGACCTACGGCGGTGCGACCGACGAACGCCCCAGGAGATCACCACCATGACCACCATGACCCCCATGACCACCATGACCGTAACACCGCAGCGCCGTCTTGCCCACCGATGGCAGGCCTTGGCCACTCTGGCCGCCTGCGCCTTGGTGGCCGTGCCAAGCTGGCTGCAGGCCGCCACACCCGCGTCGCCCGCAGCTGCCACACCTTCGACGGCCTCTGCCGCCAAGAGCGCCGAGGCCACCTACCGTGAAGCCCGCGCTGTCTGTTTATCTGGCCGCAGTCAACAAGACAGTGCCACCTGCCTGAAGGAGGCCGGCGCCGTGCTGGCCGAGCAGCGCGGCGGACGTACCGACAATTCCGTCTCGGCCGCGATGCTGCGGGCCAACGCGCTGAAGCGCTGCGAGGCGCAGCCGCCACAGGCGCGTGATGAATGTGCACGCCTGGCAAGGGGCGAAGGCAGCCAGGAAGGCACGGTCAAAGGCGGCGGAGTGATCAAAGAGATCGTCACCCAGGTGCCGGCGGTAGTCGCGCCGGCTGCCGCCAAGCGCTGACCCGGGCTGCCAAGGCCGCCCCGGCGCCTCGTGACAACAGGCTCCTAGACTAGGCCCTGGGCACTGGCCGCGGCTTGCCTTGACCGTCGATCGCTACATAGGTCAGGTTGGCCTCGGTCACCTTGACCGTTTCCAGGTTTTCCGGGTTTCGCTCGGCAAACACCTCCACGTGCACGGTGATTGAGGTGTTGCCGATGCGGCTGACCCGCGCGTAAAAGCTCACCAGGTCGCCCACCGACACGGGCTGCTTGAAGATGAACTGGTTCACCGCCACGGTGGCGATGCGGCCCTTGGCGATGCGCGACGGCAGCACCGCGCCGGCCAGGTCAACTTGCGCCATCAGCCAGCCACCGAAGATGTCGCCATTGCCGTTGACGTCGGCGGGTAGCGGCATCACCCGCAGCACCAGTTCGCTGCCATCAGGCAAACTCAAGGGCCCGGTCATGAGAGGCCGGGGGCTGGGGCTTGTGTTGGAGTCCATCGGCTTCACTTGATCGGGACGGGTTGTCGTCCCGCATTCTCTTTCATGGCGGGCCGCTGTTTTGCCGCCCGCCCGCACCCGTCCCGACCCATGCGCCATTCCGCTTCCAGCCAGGCCCTGCCCAAACCGGCCGATGCCGGCGTGCCACGTTCCGATTGGCAGACCCTGGGCAAGTTGTGGCCCTACCTGTGGCAGTACCGCTGGCGCGTCGGCCTGGCGCTGAGTTTCCTGCTGGCGGCCAAGCTGGCCAACGTCGGCGTGCCGGTGCTGCTGAAGTACTTGGTCGATGAGCTCAACCTCAAGCCCGGCGATGCCCGCGCGGTGCTGGTGGTGCCGGCCGGCCTGCTGCTGGCCTATGCCGGCCTGCGGCTGTCGACAAGCCTGTTCACCGAGCTGCGTGAACTGGTGTTCGCCAAGGTCTCGTTCGGCGCCAGCAAGCAGATTGCGTTGCAGGTGTTCGAGCACCTGCATGCGCTGAGCCTGCGCTTCCACCTTGAGCGCCAGACCGGTGGCATGTCACGCGACATCGAGCGCGGTACGCGGGCGCTGCAGTCGCTGGTGTCGTACTCGCTGTACTCGATCCTGCCCACGCTGGTGGAAGTGACGCTGGTGCTGGCCTTTCTGGGCATCCGCTTCGACATGGGTTATGTCTGGATCACGCTGTCGGCGTTGACCGTCTACATCGCCTTCACCGTCACGGTGACCGAATGGCGCAGCCAGTTCCGCCGCGAGATGAACGAGGCCGACTCCAAGGCCCACAGCCATGCCATCGACGCGCTGCTGAACTACGAGACCGTCAAGTATTTCAACAACGAGGCCTTCGAGGCCGGCCGCTACGACCGTGGGCTGGAGGCCTATCGCCGCGCCCAGGTCAAGAGCCAGACCACGCTGTCGCTGCTCAACACCGGCCAGCAGCTGATCATCGCGCTGAGCCTGGTGGCGATGTTATGGCGCGCCACCCAGGGTGTGGTCGAGGGCCGGCTGACGCTGGGCGATCTGGTGATGATCAACGCCTTCCTGATCCAGCTCTACATCCCGCTCAACTTCC
>JBBQZM010000202.1:0-6428 GCA_038207685.1 Burkholderiales bacterium | reverse complement strand
CGGCTGTGGAACATCGACAGGATGTCCAGCTCCCAGTCCAGGCGATTCAGGCTGTTGGCCAGCATCACCATGTAGCCGGCGGCGCGGAATCGCTCCTCGAACATGCGATACAGCCTCGCATACAACGGGTTGGTGACGTCGGTGAGCATGCAGCCAACGGTGTGCGAACTTCGCGAGCGCAGCGTGCGCGCGGCGTGGTTCAGGCGGTAGTCCAGAGTGGCCATCGCCTGCATCACCTTGTCCCGCACCTCCGGGCTGACGTTGGCCACGCCATTCAGCGCGCGCGACACGCTGCCCAGCGACACCCCGGCCAGCTTGGCCACGTCCTTCACGCTCGGCTTGTGCGGCTTGGTCTTCATACGGCGTTCGGGCGGGCGGGCGGTCTCGATGGACCGGCAATGTAGGTGCGGCTCAATCCTCGGGCCGCACGTCCAATGCCACCAGGATGCGCGACACCATGTTGTACGACGCGATCACCATGATGAACTCGAACAGCTGGCGGTCGTCGGGCAACGCGGAGCGCGCCGCGTCGAAGGTGGACTCGCCGACGCTGACGAGCAGCGTCGATTCGATGACCAGCTGCAGCAGCGCGCGTTCGGCAGCGTCGAAGGCGCGATCCTGCAGCGCCCGCTCGGGTTCGGTGCGCAAGCGCCGCATCGCCGTGGCCTGGGCCTCGCTGCCGCCGGCGTCAAGGAACAGCGGCAGGTGGTGCACCCATTCGTACTCGGCACCGTTCAGCACCGCCACCGCGCACATCGCGAGCTCGCGCCATTTCGCCGGCAGAGCCAACTCGTTGCGCACCCGCCCCATCAGTGGCCCCCAGCCCTGGGCCACCGGCGGGCTGTGCAGCAGGATGCGGTCGAGTGCGGCCAGGTTGCCGCCACGCCGGGACTTGATCTCGTCGATCAGTGCGCTGCGGCCGAGCTGCTCGTCGCTGAGGAAGGGGATACGTGCCATGTGTGTGCTTTCATTGCACGGCCTGCGGGCCGCGCACCAGTTTGCCCGGCAAGGCGCCGGTGGGTTCACCCTCGCGATAGATCGGCACCCCGCTGACCAGCGTGGCAACATAACCTTCCGCGCGCTGCAGCAGGCGCCGCCCGCCGGCCGGCAAGTCGTCGGCCATGCGGGGTGACAGCACGCGCAGGCGATCGAAGTCGATGACGTTCAGGTCGGCCTTGTAACCAGGCGCCACCCGGCCGCGGTCGTGCAGGCCGACCACCGCCGCGGTGTCGGCGGTTTGCCGCTTGACCAGCCAGCCCAGATCGAAGCGCCCATGGCTGCGGTCGCGGCCCCAGTGCGTCAGCAGATAAGTCGGGAAGCTGCCGTCGCTGATGATGCTGACATGCGCGCCGCCGTCGCCCAGGCCGATGACGGTGTGCGGGTCAGCGATCATCTGCTGGCACACGTCGAGGTTGCCGTCGACGTAGTTGGCAAACGGTGCGAACAGGAAGGCTCGGCCCTCGTCGGCAAGCATCAGCTCGTAGGCCAGCGCGGCCGGCGAGCGCCCCTGGCGCTGCGAGATCGCGGCCACCGATTGCTCCAGCGGCGGCTCGTAGTCGGGCGGATCGCCAAAGGGGAAGATGCGGTCGAAGGCCACCAGGCGGGGCGTCAGCGGATCGTCGTTGGGCTCGGCGATCTCCCGCAGCAGACGCTCGCGCAACGCGGGATCGCGCAGCCGCGCCACGCGCTTGGCCAATGGCAGGTGTGCGATCTCGCGGTAACCGGCGCAGGCCGAGAAGGGCGTGCGGCTGCCTTGCAGGCCGAGCAGCACACCGATGGGCCGCGGTGCGACCTGTGCGCTGATTGGCACGCCGTCGGCCGCCGCGGCGGCGGTCAGGTCGAGCAGCTTGCGCCAGTTGCCTGGCGCGCTGTGGCGCTGCGCCAGCGAAAACGACATCGGTCGGCCCGAAGCGCCGATGATCCGGCGCAGCATCGCGAACTCGGCCTCCAGTGATGGCTGGTCGAAGTCGGAGATGAACTGCAGCACGCCACGCCCAGCGTCCTTCAGGCCCAGCGCGATGCCGGTGAGCTCGTCTTCGGCCGCACGCAGGCCCGGCGTCGGGTCGCCATTCGCCGAACGGTGGTTGACCGAACGCGAGGTGGAAAATCCGAGCGCGCCGTGACGCATCGCCGCGGCGCTGAGGGTACGCATCTGCGCAATGTCCGATGCGGTGGCGGCCTCCAGCCGGGCCGCCCGTTCGCCCATCACGTACACGCGCAACGCGCCGTGCGGCAGTTGCGCGCCGATGTCGATATCACGCGGACGCGCATCGACCGCATCGAGGTACTCGCCAAAGCCCTCCCAGCGCCAGTCCAGCCCTTCGTGCAGTGCGGCGCCGGGAATGTCCTCGACGCCTTCCATCAGCTCCACCAGGCGTTGCCGGTCGGCGCTGCGCACCGGTGCGAAGCCGACGCCGCAGTTGCCCATCACCGCGGTGGTTACGCCGTGCCAGCTGGACGGCCACAGGTGGGAGTCCCACAGCGCCTGACCGTCGTAGTGGGTGTGGATGTCGACGAAACCCGGTGTGACCAGCTTGTCGCGCGCGTCGATCTCGTCACGCGCGTGTTGGCCCCGCAGGTCGCCTACTGCGCAAATCTTGCCGTACTGGACGGCCACGTCAGCCTGGCGCAACGGCGCGCCGCTGCCGTCTGCCAGGTTGCCACCCCGGATGATCAGGTCGTAGGTCATCGCGTGTCCTTTCGAAAGGCCCCAAGCCGGGAGCCGCGGCCTCGACGATAGCCCAGCCGCACACGCCACGCTCTCAGTGTCTTCACTGATGAAACGTTTCACTGACTGCAATAGCATGAGCACCTCCAATACTTCAGATGCGTCAGCGGCGCGTCCCTCCCCCCATGGCCCGCATTCCCTATTTCGACATGGACCAAGCCCCGGCCGAGTACAAGGAACTGCTCGGCGAACGCCCGGCTTTGAACCTGTATCGCATGCTGCCGCATGCCGGTCCGGCCGCCGTGGGTTTCCTGAAACTAGGCGGCGCGCTACTGCGCAAAGCCGAACTCGATGCCACTTTGCGCGAAATCGCAGTATTGCGTGTAGGCCTTCTCAGTCAGGCCAGCTACGAGGTGCACCAGCATCGCCGCGTGGCGCGCCAAGTCGGCCTGGCCGACGACAAAGTGGCCGCGCTGGAGATCGGTGCCGACATCTCGGTACTGGACGAGCGCGAACGTTTCGTGCTCGAGTTCACCGACCAGTTGTTCCACCACGTCAAGGCCGACGACGCGATGTTCAAGCGCGCGCAGGCATTCTTTCCAGCACGCCAGCTCAGCGAGTTGGTGCTGACCATCGGCTTTTACATGATGGTCAGCCGCTTCCTGGAAAACTTCGAGGTCGACATCGAAGCCCCGGGCTCCGTCGACTGGGGGCCGAAGGGATGAACCTCGCACCTACCGAACCCATCGCCACGCAATCAGTCTTCGACGAGACCTTGGGTCGCAGCCCAGGCCGCGGCCGATTGGCAGGACGCCGCATCGTTATTGTCGGTGCGGGACAGCGCCCAACGCCACCCGGCGAGTCGGTACCAGTTGGCAACGGCCGCGCCGCGGCAATCTTGTTTGCACGTGAAGGCGCCCAGGTGGCCTGCATCGACGCGGTTGCGTCCGCGGTCGACCACACCGTCCAGCAAATCACCGATGCCGGGGGATCAGCCTTCGCGGAAGTGGTTGACGTGCGCGACGCGGCGGCCATTGCGCCTCTAATGACGCGTTGTCGCGAGCGACTCGGTGGGTTGGATGGCCTGCTGCTGAATGTAGGCATTTCGCATGGCCTGCCGCTCGAGTCACTGAGTGCCGAATCGTGGGATGACGAACACTCAGTGAACCTTCGCAGCCACATGCTCTTTGGCCAGGCTGCGCTGGCACAGATGGACGATGGCGGCGCCATCGTCCTGATGTCGTCCTTGGCCGCCTTGCGCAACCAAAGTCGCAACCCGGCATACGAAGCATCGAAGGCAGCACAGGTTGCGCTGGCACGCGCCATTGCAGTAGCAGGCGAGGCACGCGCAGTGCGCTGCAACGCCGTGATGCCCGGGTTGATGGACACGCCGATGGGCCGCGATGCCACGCGTCGAAGGCCCGGCCGTGCCACGGCAGTTCCCTTTGGCCGGCAGGGCACCGGATGGGAGGTGGCCTACGCTTGTCTGTTTCTGCTGTCGCACGAAGCCAGCTACGTCAATGGCCATGCATTGCTGGTCGATGGCGGCCTGTTCGCCGGTGCTTGGCGAAACCCTTGAGGAAGCTGAACCCCGGCGAGCGACTCAACGCCGACCTCAAGTACACCGCAGGAACCTGAGTTCCAACTCGTAGCAAAGTCAGGTTGCATGCCGCAGCCAGTGGGCAACTGGCCTTCGGCCAGCAGGTCGGGAATGGTCCGCGGCCCGCTGTAGCTGGGCGGCGCAGGCAACAGCCCGGCGGCATGCAGGTACTGGAAGATGCTGGAACTGGGGTCGCGGAAGTTTTCGTTGTACGCAACGCCGGTGGTCATGTCGAGTGTCTGTTGCACAGTGGCATCCGCCCACGCGCTGTCTTTCAGTTCGGGCAAGTACTTCGTGACCAAGGCGTTGGGATCGATAACCCCCTCCTTGATCAGCATCGTGGCGAGCAGGCCGGTGAATGACTTGCTCATGGACCAGAGCGAGTGCGGCTGATGCGCGGCCATGCCGGAGTAGTGCTTCTGATACACAGCCGCGCCCTTGTGTAGCACGAGCAGGCCGTCGGTGAACGTGGTTCGCTGCCAGTCGGCCAGGGTGATCCTGCCGCCCTTGTCGTCCTCGAAACTGAGCGTGCCCAGTTCTTGCGGCATTTCGCGCAAAGCGGACGGTTTCTCATCGCCACGCCAGACCTGCGCCGTCGGCCCGAGTTCGCGCATGTGATGGAACGCCCAGCGGCCGTTCGGGAACCTCAGCACCGTCGCCAGCCTGACGATCTTTTCGGGCGAAGGCGGGAATCCTTGCATCAGTTGCAGCTTCACGGGATCGGTGCCTTCCGGCGAGGGAGGCTGCGGAGCCTGCGCCAGTGAGGCCGAAGAGCCGAGAATGAGAGCAAACGCGATGGCAACGGCGCGATGCGGGCTCGGTCGGTGCTGCAAGGTCTTGGCGGGGTTGGTGTACGGGACGTTATGCATGGTGGTCTCTGTGGGTTGGGGTTCAGGGGGTTTTTCTTCTCGCCTTGCGAGCGGGGGCGGGACCAATGAAATCCAGCGCGCGTGCACCGGCCTGCCTACGCCGCCGATGCTTCTCCGGGCGTAAAAAACACATCGGCATGCAGGTTTTCGGGCCGCAGCCCGCGTTCCGTAGCGATCTGCATGGCCGCATCGACCATGGGTGGCGGCCCAGCAACATAGGCTTTCCAGCCGTCGAAATCTTGCAGGTCCTTGGCGATGGCATTGGTCACCAAGCCGGTGCGCCAGCGCGCCCCCAAAAGAGCATCGGAGAGGACGGGCGTGAAAGTCAGATTGGGGTGCCGTTGTGCCAGACCCTCGAAGTGGTCGACGAGATAGAGATCGCGGTCGCTGCGCGCGCCGAAATAGACATGCATCGGCTGCTTCATCCCGTGCGCAATTGCCGCCTCGACGATCCCTTTGATTGGCGCAAGGCCCGAGCCGCCGGCGACGCAAAGGATCGGCCCGGCATGCTGCTCGCGCAGGTAGGAAGAGCCGAATGGCCCTTCGACCAACACCGGGTCACCGAGCTTCAACAGCGCATGGATACGCTGGGTCGCGGCCCCGCCGGGCACTTGGCGGATGTGGAATTCGAGTTCCCGCTCGCCCGGCCCGCTTGCCATCGAATAGTCGCGGGTGGGAGCGTCCGGGAAGGTAAGCCGTGCGTATTGGCCTGCCGTAAAGGCGAGCGGATCGCCGCCGACGATGGTGAGCCAAATACGCTTGATGTCGTGAGTGGCGTCCTCGATCGCTTCCACGCGGCAATTGAGCCGGCGGCGCGGATGGGCTGCGGTCTGTTCGTCGCCACCAAGCCAGGCGACCATCGCATCCGTTCTTGGGATCGCACGACAGGCGAGGATCAGCCCCAGCGCTTTCTCCTCCTCCGAGAGCGCCAAGCGGCTGTGATCAAACAGATCGACCTCGCCGCTGACGAGCCGCGATTTGCAGGACCCGCACCGGCCGGAGCGGCAGCCATGCGGATAGGCGATGCCATCGGCGAGCGCTGCTTCCAGGATGGTGACGCCCTCCGGCACTGCGATGGCGCGTCCTGCCTGGCGCATCTCGACATGTTTCGTCATGGCGTGCTCTCTCGGGCGGTATTGGACAGTCCGAGTGCGACAGTCAGGCCTGGCTTTTGCGACTGGAACGTACCGTAAAAGACCTTCTCACCCACCAAGGTGATCGGTGCGACACGCACACCGGTGCGCGCCTTGGCTTCCGCCGTGATCTTGGGGTCGGTGAGGTCGCGTTCCTC
>JBBQZM010000201.1:0-6477 GCA_038207685.1 Burkholderiales bacterium | reverse complement strand
CAGCACCGGCGCCAGCAGCGGGTGCGGGTACTCGATGGTTTCGCGGCCGTTCTTGCGGGCGCAGAAGCTGGGGATGTTCTCCATCGGGCCGGGGCGGAACATCGCGTTCAGCGCGATCAAGTCCTCCAGCCGCGTCGGCTTGGCTTCCTTCAGCATGGCCTGCATGCCGCGTGATTCAAACTGGAACACGCTTTCGGTCAGGCCGTCGGAGAACAGCTTGTAGACCCGCGGATCATCCAGCGGCACGCTCTCCCAGTTGAAATCGGCACGCGCCGGATGACGCTGGACGATGAAGTCCTTGGCCAGTTCCAGGATCGTCAGCGTGGCCAGGCCCAGAAAGTCGAACTTGACCAGGCCGATGGCCTCGACATCGTCCTTGTCGAACTGGCTGACCGCGCTGTCGCTGCCCGGCTGCTGGTAGAGCGGACAGAAGTCGGTGATCTTGCCCGGCGCGATCAGCACGCCGCCGGCATGCATGCCGATGTTGCGCACCACGCCTTCGAGCCGCATCGCCAGGCTCAGCAGTTCGGCCACCTCTTCCTCAGCGGCTTCGCGTTGCTCGAGCTCGGGCGCTTCCTTGCGGGCATAGATGATGCTGTCATCGGGCTTCTCAGGCACACGCGCCAGCGTCACGGTCTTGCCCGGCGGCGCCGGGATCAGCTTGGCGATCGAATCAACATGGCCATAGCCCATGCCCAACACCCGGCCGACATCGCGCAGCGCGGCCTTGGCCGCCATGGTGCCGAAGGTGACGATCTGGCCCACCGCATCGCGGCCGTACTTGTCCTTGACGTAGTCGATCACCCGGTCGCGGTTGGCCTGGCAGAAGTCGATGTCGAAGTCGGGCATCGACACCCGCTCGGGGTTCAGGAAGCGCTCGAACAGCAGGTTGTACTGCAGCGGGTCGAGGTCGGTGATCTTCATCGCATAGGCCACCAGCGAGCCGGCGCCCGAGCCCCGACCCGGCCCCACCGGGCAGCCGTTGTTCTTGGCCCAGACAATGAAGTCGGCCACGATCAGGAAGTAGCCCGGGAAGCCCATCTTCAGGATGGTGTTGATCTCGAAGTCCAGCCGATCGACGTAGCGCTGCCGCTGGGCTTCGCGCTTGGTGGCATCGGGGTAGAGCTGCAGCAGCCGCTCTTCCAGCCCCTGGTGGCTGACCTGGCGGAAAAAGTCGCCCATGGCCATCGCCGTGCCGTCGGCCAGCAGCGGCGTCGGAAAGTCGGGCAGGTAGTTGGTGCCCATCGCCAGCGTCAGGTTGCAGCGCCGCGCAATCGCCAGCGTATTGGCCAGCGCGCTGGGCAGATCGGCAAACAGCGCGGCCATCTGCGCCTGGGTCTTGAAGTACTGCTCGCGCGAGAAGCGCTTGATGCGCTTGGGATTGGCCAGCGTCTCGCCGTCGGCCACGCAAACCCGCGCCTCATGGGCGTCGAAGTCGTCGGGCTCGGCAAACTCCACCGGGTGGGTGGCCACCACCGGCAGGCCCAGTTCGGCCGCCAGCGGCACCGCGGCGCGCACATGGGCCTCGTTGCTGGCCAGGCCGGCGCGCTGCAGTTCAAGGTAGAAGCGCTTGGGGAACAGCGTGGACAGGCGCTGCGCCACAGTGCGAGCCCGATCCGTGTCGCCGGCCAGCAAAGCCATGCCCACCGCACCCATGTCGGCGCCCGACAGCACGATCAAACCGCCGCCCAGTTCTTCCAGCCAGTCCCACTTGACCCAGGCCTGGGCGCGCTGCGCGTTCTTCACCCAGCCGCGCGCCAGCAACTCGCAGAGGTTGAGGTAGCCCTGGCGGTTTTGCACCAGCAGCAGCAAGCGGCTGGCCTGCTGGCCGCTGCCCGAAACCGCGGCTTCGGGCTCCATGTAGACATCGGCACCGATGATCGGCTGCACACCCTTGCCGCGGCAGGCCTTGTAGAACTTGACCGCGCCGAACAGGTTGCTCAGGTCGGTGATGGCCAGCGCCGGCTGGCCGTCGGCGCAGGCCCCGGCGGCGGCGTCATCCACCCGCAGGGTGCCATCGACGACGGAATATTCGGTATGGGTGCGCAGGTGGACGAAGGACATGTGAACGATTGTAGGGAGCGACCATGGGCTTGGGCCGCCAGGGCACCGGCCTCGGCGGGGATCCGACAGCCTCCTAGAATCCCGGCGTGACCGCACCCATGCTCAACATCGCCAACTACCGCTTTGTGCCGCTGGACGACCTGCCCGCGCTGCGCCAGCGGCTATGGCAGGCGGCCGACGCCGCCGGGCTCAAGGGCACGGTGCTGCTGGCCGAGGAAGGCATCAACCTCTGCCTGGCCGGGCCGGCCGAAGGGGTGGCATGTTGGCTGGCGGTGCTGGATGCCGAAACGCACCTGGCCGATCTGCCCGTTAAGCGCAGTTGGAGCGAGCAGCAACCCTTCAAGCGGCTGAAGGTCAAGATCAAACGCGAGATCATCCGCATGAACCAGCCGGCAATCCAGCCGACGCAAGGCCGCGCACCGGCGCTGCCGGCAGCCACGCTGGCGCGCTGGATCGCCCAAGGCCATTGCGACGAGGGCCGGCCGCTCAAGCTGCTGGACACCCGCAATGATTTCGAGGTCGACGCCGGCGCTTTTGAAGGTGCCGTCGACTGGCGGTTAAGCCGCTTCAGCGACTTCCCCGCCGCGTTGGCGGCACACCGTGATGACCTGGCCGGCCACACCGTGGTCAGCTATTGCACCGGCGGCATCCGCTGCGAGAAAGCGGCGCTGGCCATGCAGGCGGCCGGCCTGCCGCACAGCTGGCAGCTCGAGGGTGGCATCCTGAAATACTTCGAGGACACCGGCGGCCAGGCGCCGGGCTGGCTTGGCCACTGCTTCGTCTTTGATGCGCGGGTGGCGCTGGATGCCAGCCTGCAGGCTGCTGAAGACGCTGCCGAGCCAGCCACCGAACAAACCACCAAAGAAACCGCCTGATGGCCTGGCTGCTGCGCATCTTCGGCCTGCTGCTGATGCTGACGGCGCTGGCGATTCCGCTGGTGCGCGCGCCCGACCGCGCGGTGGAAACGCTGGTGGCGCGCTGGGCACCGCCGCCGTCGGAGTTCATGGACCTCGGCGGTCAACTGGTGCATTACCGCGACCAAGGCTCACGCGCGGATGCCGCGCCCATCGTGTTGCTGCATGGCACTTCGGCCAGCTTGCACACCTGGGAGGGTTGGGCGCTGGCCCTGCGCGGCGAACGCCGCGTCATCAGTCTTGACCTGCCGGCCTTTGGCCTGACCGGCCCGTTTGCCGGGTCTTATGCCGGCCAGACCTACACCGGCGAGCACTATGCCCGCTTCGTGCTGGACCTGCTGGACCGGCTGGGCGTGCAGCGCTTCGTGGTGGCCGGCAATTCGCTGGGCGGCGAGGTGGCCTGGCGGCTGGCCGTCGCCGCGCCGCAACGGGTGGCGGCGCTGATCCTGGTGGATGCTGCCGGTTATGCGTTTGCACCCGACTCGATTCCGCTGGGCTGGCAGATCGCCCGGTTGCCGCTGATCGGCCATGTCACCGAGCACCTGCTGCCGCGGCCGCTGATCGTGCAAGGCCTGCATGCGGTGTACGGCGACATTTCGCGCATCAATGAAGCCCTGGTCGACCGCTACTTCGAGCTGACGCTGCGCGAGGGCAACCGCGCCGCGCTGGTGCAGCGGGCGCAGCAGTGGTCGCCCAGTGAAGGCGTGGCGCATGTCCGCGGCGTGCAGGCACCTACACTGATCCTGTGGGGTGGGCGCGACCAGATCATTTCGCCAGCGCTGGCGCAGCGTTTTGCCGCCGACATCCCCGGCAGCCGGCTGCAGGTCTTCGAGGCGCTGGGCCATGTGCCGCAGGAGGAAGACCCTGCCGCCACCGTGGCCGTGGTGCAGGCCTTCCTGGCTGACTTGCCGGCGCCTGCGGTCCCCGCCGCGTCAGCGCCGCGTTGATCAGTTCGGCAGGCCGGCGCGCAGCGCGCCCAGCACCTCGGAATGAAATTCACGTCGGTACAAGACGACCAGCACCGTCAGCGTGGCCGCCATGAAGGCCCAGGCCGAGAAGAACCAGGACATGGCGGCAAACGACAGGTAATAGGCGCGCAGGCCGTCATTGAACGATTCGGCCGCCAGGCCCATCACCCGGCCGGCGCGGTCGGCAAAACGCTCACGTTCACCGTCGTCGGTGAACAGCCTGGCCTCGGGCGCCGCGCCAACGATGATCGCGCCAAAGGTGTACTGGCGCAGACTCCAGGTGAAGCGGAAGAAGGCGTGCACGAAGATCATCACCAGCAGCACCAGCTTGAGGTCGAACATCAGCACCGAGGTGGGCGCAGTGAAGGGGATCTCCTGCACCAGGCCGCTGGTCTTCTCGGCCGCACTCAACGCCGCCAGCAGGCCACCGATGATCAGGATGCTGGTCGAGGCGAAAAAGGACGGGCTGGTCGACAGGCTCTGCGTGACCGCAGCGTCGACCATGCGGTTGTCGCGGTAAGTGGCTTGCAGCATCCAGAGCCGGCGCCACTGGTTGGTGGTGGCCAGGATGGACGGCCGCTTCGGTGCGCGGGCATGCGCCCAACGGGCATAGCCTATCCAGCCGCCGAAGAAGAGCAGCACTGCCAGCACATCGGGCCAGGGCAGGTGCAGCCAGAGCTTGCTCAACCAATCCATGGCGCGACTGTAGTCGCAGGCGCCGCGCCGGCGGTTTCAGCGCTCAGCGCGCCAGGTCGAACACCAGCACTTCGGCGTCGCGGCCTTGCGCCAGCTGCAGCCGGGTCTCGTCGACCAGACCGATCGCGTCACCGGCCTGCAGGGCCTGGCCGTTGACGCTGATCTCGCCACGGGCCACATGCACCCAGGTGCGGCGATTCGGGTCCAGCGCGAGTTCGGCCGACTCGTCGCCGTCGAACAGGCCGGCGCGGATCGACGCATCGGCATTCAGCGTTACCGCGCCTTCGCGCGCCGCCTGCGCCGCCGGGGCGGCCAGCAGGCGCAGCTGGCCGCGTTTGTCGGCGTCGGCAAAGGCTTTTTGCGCATAGCTCGGCGCCAGGTTGGCCGCGGCGGGCAGCAGCCAGATCTGCAGGAAATGCGTGACCTGGTCTTTGGCGTGATTGAACTCGCTGTGCCGCACGCCGGTGCCGGCGGTCATGCGCTGCAGCTCGCCGGGATGGATCGCAGCGCCGGTGCCCAGGCTGTCCTGGTGCGCCAGTGCGCCGGACAGCACATAGCTGACGATCTCCATGTCGCGGTGGCCATGGGTGCCGAAGCCGGTGCCCGGGGCGATGCGGTCCTCGTTGATCACGCGCAGGTTGCCAAAGCCCATCTGCGCCGGATCGTGGAAGTCGGCGAATGAAAAAGTGTGATAGCTCTTGAGCCAGCCGTGGTCGGCAAATCCGCGGTCGGCACTGCGTCGAACAGTGATCATGGTCAGGTCTCCTTGTGGCCTGGATGCTCCCACCGCAGACGCCTGACCGGGCACAAGCCGGCTTGAAGCGGGCATTCAAATAAGATGAAGCCATGCCGCCGCCGCCCCGCCGCAATGCCCTGACGCCCGAGGCCTTGCAGATGATGGACATCATCGCCCGCAGTGGCAGCTTTGCCGCCGCCGCGCGCGAGCTGGGCCGGGTGCCATCGGCGTTGACCTACAGCGTGCGCCAGCTGGAGGACGCGCTGGACGTGCTGCTGTTCGACCGCAGCTCACGCCAGGCCCAGCTGACTGCCGCCGGCCAGGAACTGCTGGACGAAGGCCGCCGCCTGCTGGCCGAAATGGATGCGGTGGCCAATCGGGTGCGCCGCGTGGCCACCGGCTGGGAGACCGAGCTCACCGTGGCGGCCGACGGCGTGATCTCGGGGCTGACGCTGTTCGAGCTGGTCGAGGGCTTTTACGGCCAGCGGCTGGACGATGCGCCTGACGGCGCCGACAGCGGCGGCGGCGGCCCGAGCACCCGCCTGCGGCTGCGCAGCGAGATCATGGCCGGGCTGTGGGAGGCGTTGATCAGCGGCCAGGCCGATCTGGCGATCGGCGTGATGATGAGCACGTCGCCGCAGCAAGGCATCGAGCTGCGCTTGCTGGGCGAGTTGGATTTCGTCTTCGCCGTCGCACCCCACCATGCGCTGGCCCGCGCCGAAGGGCCGCTGAGCAACGCGCAGATCATGGTCCACCGGGCGGTGGCGGTGGCCGATTCGGCCCAGCGGGCGAGCCCGATCACCGTCAACCTGCTGCCCGGGCAGGATGTGCTGACGGTGCCGACCATGGCCGCCAAGATCGAGGCCTTGCTGCGCTGCCTGGGCTGCGGCTTCGTGCCCGAGCCGATGGTGCGTGAACACCTGCGCAGCGGACGCCTGGTGGCGCTGGCGGTGCAACGTGCCCAGTTGCCGACGCGGCTGGGTTACGCCTGGCGCAGCGCGGCCACACCACAGCCGCGCAAGCCGCCGCATGGGCTGGCGCTGCAGTGGTGGCTGCAGCAACTGCAAAGCCCGGCCACCCGCGGCGCGCTGCTGGCGCG
>JBBQZM010000200.1:0-6521 GCA_038207685.1 Burkholderiales bacterium | reverse complement strand
CGAGGGTGTCGGGCGTGGGGATCACGGAGGTAAAGGAGGAGGTGGCGGCCTGGTGGCAACCAGGCCGCCACCGGGGGACACGGAGTGATCCCCACGCCCGGCAGCCTCGGTCACGCGCATCAGAGCCGTGACGCCTGACTGAATGCGGACGTTCCGAACGTCAGCAACGAGCCGCAAGCAGACCGCTGCTGCGGTCAGGGCAGCGACATCAAGTCAAGCCAACGCCCGCCCGATCAGGATCTTCTGCACCTCAGATGTGCCTTCGTAGATCTGGCACACCCGCACATCGCGGTAAATGCGCTCAACCGGAAAGTCACTGACATAACCGTAGCCACCCAGCACCTGGATCGCTGCCGAACACACGGCCTCGGCCATCTCGCTGGCATTGAGCTTGGCCATCGCCGCCTCTTTCAGGCAAGGCAGTCCGGCGTCTTTCAGGCAGGCGGCATGCCAGATCAGCTGGCGCGCGGCTTCGATCTTGGTCGCCATGTCGGCCAGCTTGAACTGCACCGCCTGGTGCTCGAAGATCGGCTTGCCGAAGGCTTGGCGTTCCTTGGCATAGGCCAGCGCGCATTCAAACGCCGCGCGCGCCATGCCCACCGCCTGGCTGGCGATGCCGATGCGCCCACCTTCCAGACCCGACAGCGCGATCTTCAGGCCCTGGCCCTCGCTGCCCAACAGGTTGGCTGCCGGCACGCGGCAGTTCTCGAACAGGATTTGCGCGGTGTCGCTGGCGTGCTGGCCCATCTTGTCCTCGATGCGCGCCACCGTGTAGCCGGGGGTGGCCGTGGGCACCAGGAAGGCGCTGATGCCCTTCTTGCCGGCGGCCTTGTCAGTGACCGCCATGACGATCGCCAGGTCGCCGTTCTTGCCGCTGGTGATGAACTGCTTGACGCCGTTGAGCACATAGTGGTCACCGTCCCGAACAGCTGTGGTCTTCAGTCCGCCGGCCTCGCTGCCGACATGCGGCTCGGTCAGGCAGAAGGCGCCCAGCATCTCGCCACGCGCCAGCGGCTTGAGGAACCGGTCTTGCTGCCCAGCATTGCCGAAGGCCAGCAGGATCGAGTTGACCGGGCAGTTGGTGACGCTGACGATGGTGCTGGTAGCGCCGTCGCCGGCGGCAATCTCTTCCAGGATCAGCGACAGTGCCAGGTAGTCGAGCCCGGCACCGTCAAGTTCGGTGGGCACGGCCACGCCATAACAACCCAGCGCCGCCAGGCCCTTGAGCTGGGCCGCCGGGAACTGGCCGCTCTTGTCCCAGGCTGCAGCGTGCGGCGCGATCTCGGCCTGCACGTATTGGCGCACGGCTTCCTGCACGGCGCGGTGGTCTTCTGAAAGCAGCATGGTGATGTCCTCTTGATATCAGGTTTCGGGCGCGCACGGCAACAGCGTACGGCGCTGCCGGTGCGCCCCGACGTTCACCAGGCCAGCGGCTGACCGTCGTGGTTGAAGAAGCCGCCGTTGTCGTCGGTGGTCAGCGCGGCCACGGTGGCGCGCAGGTCGGCGGCACTGCGTTCCACACTGATGTCAGCGCCGGCGCCGCCCATGTCGGTCTGAACCCAACCGGGGTGCAGCGCAACGCAGATGGCGCGGCCGGCCAGTTGCAGCGAGGCATCCTTGAGCACCGAATTCAGCGCCGCCTTGGAGGCGCGATAAAGCCAGCCGCTGGTGGCACTGCGCTGTGTGATCGACCCCATGCGCGACGACAACACCGCCAGCCGCGCGCCCGGCGCCAAGGCCTCGGTCAGCGCCGGCAGCAGCCGCATCGCCGCCAGCACATTGGTGTGCATCACGCTGTCGAACTCGTCCTGCGTCGGCGGCTCCAGGCCCTGGCTGCGCGGGCCGTAGACGCCGGCCACCAGCCAGATCGCATCAAAGGCCTCGCCGTCGATCGGCCAGGCCAGGCCGGCACAGCCGGCAGCGCTGGCCACGTCCAGCCGCACGGGCTTGGCACCCAGCGCGGCCAGCCGTGCCAGGCCGGCATCGTCGCGCGCGCTGGCGCTAACCTCAACGCCTTCGGCGCGGTATTGCCGCACCAGTTCCAGCCCGATGCCGCGCGATGCGCCGAGCACCAGCACCCGCTTGATTGCTGCGCTCATCTCAGAGGCTTTCGATGGCCATGGCTGTGGCCTCGCCACCACCGATGCACAGCGCGGCCACGCCACGCTTCACGCCCTGCTTGCGCATTGCGCCGAGCAAGGTGACGACGATGCGCGCACCCGAAGCGCCGATCGGGTGGCCCAGCGCGCAGGCGCCGCCGTGCACGTTGACGATGTCGTGCGGCAGGTCAAACTCGTGCATCGCCGCCATGGTCACCGCGGCAAAGGCCTCGTTGACCTCCCACAGGTTGACGCTCTTGGCATCCCAACCCGCCTGTTTCAGCACCTTGTTGATGGCGCCGGCGGGTGCGGTGGCAAACCACTGCGGCTCTTGTGCGTGCACCGCATGGGCGACGATGCGGGCCAGCGGCGTAGCGCCGATCTGGCGCGCGGTGGCCTCGCGCATCAGCACCAGCGCGGCGGCGCCGTCGCTGATGCTGCTGGCGTTGGCGGCGGTGATGGTGCCGTCCTTCTTGAACGCTGGCTTGAGGCCCGGAATCTTGTCGAGCTTGGCCTTGCGCGGCTGCTCGTCCTGGCTGATCAGCGTGTCGCCGGCCTTGCCTGTAAGCGTGACCGGCGCCATCTCCCAGGCGAAGCTGCCGTCTTCATTGGCCGCACGCGCGCGGGTGGTGGAGGTGATGGCGAACTGGTCTTGCGCCTCGCGGCTGAAGCGGTACTTGTCGACGCACTGCTCAGCGAACACGCCCATCGCCTTGCCGCGCTCGTAGGCGTCTTCCAGGCCGTCGATCGCCATGTGGTCGAACAGCTGCGCGGCGCCGTATTTGACGCCCTTGCGCGCAAACATCAGGTGCGGCGCATTGCTCATGCTCTCCATGCCACCGGCCACCATCACCTGGGCGCTGCCGGCAGCCAGCATGTCGTGGGCGAACATCATCGCCCGCATGCCACTGCCGCACATCTTGCTCAGCGTCACCGCGCCGGCGCTGTCGGGCACACCGGCGCGGCGCATCGCCTGGCGCGCCGGCGCCTGGCCCTGGCCGGCCATCAGGCAATTGCCCATCAGCACTTCGTCGATGGCGTCACCCGGCACGCCCGCGCGCTCAACCGCTGCGCGGATGGCCACTGCACCCAGTTCCCAGGCGGCGAGTGACGAGAAGTCGCCCAGCAAGCCGCCGATGGGTGTACGGGCTGCTGAAACGATGACGATGGATTCGGCCATGGGGGTGCTCCTGATCAGTGAGGTCAAAAAGTGCGGCAAGTGGTGCGCTCAGGGCGCGCTGTTGGCCGCGCGGGTATGCAAGAAGCGCTTGTGGGTATCGTAGGGAAAGACGTCGAAGACATGGCCGGCCTGGATGCGCTGCTGGTGGCCCTGCCAGAAGGCGGCGTCGAGCAGGTCGGCGTGGTGCTGCATGAAGACCTCGCGCACCTGCGGGTTGCCCAGCAGGAAGGGGCCGAAGGTCTCGGGGAAGACGTCGCGCGGATGCACCGTGTACCAGATCTCACCCGACATCTCTTCCTCTTCGTTGCGCGGCTCGGGCACGCGGCGGAAGTTGCAGTCGGTGATGTACTCGATCTCGTCGTAGTCGTAGAACACCACCTTGCCGTGGCGGGTGACACCAAAGTTCTTCCATAGCATGTCGCCAGGGAAGATGTTGGCCGCCACCAGGTCCTTGATCGCATTGCCGTACTCGATCACCGCATGGGCCATCTGCTCGGGCTTGGCGTCCTGCAGGTAGATGTTCAGAGGGATCATGCGCCGCTCGATATAGGCGTGCTTGATGATCAGCACCTCATCGTCCATTTCGACCTGGCTGGGGCAGAAGTGCATCAACTCGGCCAGCAGTTCCTCGCTGACCCTCGCGCGCGGAAAGGCCACGCTGGTGTACTCCAGCGTATCGGCCATGCGGCCGACGCGGTCGTGGGTCTTGACCAGCAGGTACTTGCCCTTGATCTGTTCGCGCGTGGTGTCCTTTTGCGGCGGGTAGAAGTCCTTGATGACCTTGAAAACGTAGGGAAACGATGGCAGGTCGAACACCAGCATCACCATGCCCTTGATGCCGGGGGCGATGCTGAACTTGTCGCTGCTGTGGCGCAGGTGGTAGAGGAAGTCGCGGTAAAAGGTGTTCTTGCCCTGCTTCTGCAGGCCCAGCGCGGCATACAACTCGTTGCGCGGCTTGCGCGGCATCATCGAGCGCAAGAACTGCACATAGGCGCTGGGGATTGCCATGTCGACCATGAAGTAGGCGCGGGCGAAGCTGAATACCGCCAGCAGGTCGTCTTCAGTGAACAGCGCCGCGTCGATGTACAGCCGGCCCTGTTCGTTGTGCAGCACCGGCAGCGCAAACGGCGTCTCGGCAAAGCCGTTGACGATCTTGCCGATGATGTAGCCGCCCTTGTTGCGGAAGAACATCGAGCTCAGCACCTGGATCTGGAAGTTGGCGCGCAGCCGCACGTCGCTGCCCACCTGCTGGCGCAAGGCGGCCAGCACCGCGTCGATGTCGCGCTCCAGGTCCGCAAACGGTCGCTTCAGCTGGAAGTTGCGGACGATCTGCAGCAGCGTGTCGCGCAGCGTGTCGCGCGTCGGGTAGTAGGCCCGGTAGGTCGGCAGCGAGGCCGCTTCGTCGTTCTCGATGTACTCGGTGCTGACCGCCGGGCGCACAAACAAAAAGTCGTTGCGGAAATAGCTGTGGTGCAGGATGCGCGTGGTCACCGAGTTGAAAAAAGTCTCGGCCAGCTCGGGCTGGTGGTGGTTGACCAGCAGGCCGATGTAGTGCAGCTTGGCCTGCTGCCAGCTGTCGTCGGACAGGGTGGCGATGTCGAAGTCGTTCTGCAGTCGCTCTACCGCCTCGTCGACGCGGATGTCGTAGTACTCGATGCGTTCACGTTGAGCGCGCTGCTGGCCATGCCAGTCGGCCTGCTCGAAGCGCTGCTGGGCGGCGCGGTTGGTCTCGCTGAACAAGCGGTAGTGGCGGTCAAAACCGTCCAGCATGGCCTGCGCCACGTCATAGGCCCGGCTGTCGGTCAGCCGGTGCGGAAACATCGGTCGGTTCATTCGAGCTCGATTTCCGGCCCGCGGGGATAGCGCTTGAGCGCGGTGCCGAACACCGGGATGACGCTCTCCGGCCGGTCCATGGTGACGCCCAGATCCTTGAGCAAGCCGTCGCTCAGGCCGTAGACCCAGCCATGCACCGCTACCTTCTGGCCGCGCGCCCAGGCATCCTGCAGCACGGTGGACAGCGCGACATTGCCCACCTGCTCGATGACGTTCATCTCGCACAGGATGTCCTCCTGCTCGCCATCCGGCAGGTGCATCAAGCGCTTGCGGTGGCGCAGCCGCACATCTTGCACATGGCGCAGCCAGTTGTCGGCCAGACCGACGCGGATGCCGCGCAAGGCCGCACGCACGCCGGCGCAGCCGTAGTGGCCGACCACCATGATGTGCTCGACGCGCAGGTGTTCCACCGCAAACTGCAGCGTGGACAAGGCATTGAGATCAGAGTGCACCACCACGTTGGCCACGTTGCGGTGCACAAAGACCTCGCCGGGGTCGAGCCCGGTGATCTCGTTGGCCGGCACGCGGCTGTCGGCGCAGCCTATCCACATGTAGCGCGGATTCTGCTGCTTGGCCAGGCGGGTGAAGAAGTCCGGCTCGCGCGCCTTGGTGCGCTGCGCCCACAGGCGGTTGTTATCGAAGAGGTTGGCGAGCGTATCGCTCATGGTCGGCCTTGGGGACGTGCGATGTTGCAGTGCACAGTTTAAGCAGCCGGCCTGGTGCGCCAGCCCGCCTACATCGTCTCGGCGAACAGCTCGCGGCCGATCAGCATCCTGCGGATCTCCGACGTCCCCGCCCCGATTTGGCTACGGCCGGCGCTGCGCGCCTTCACGTCCGCTGCGCGGACATGAGCCTTCACCGAATCGGGGCCGGCGACCATTACATGGTCTCCGCGAACAATTCGCGGCCGATCAGCATCCTGCGGATCTCCGACGTCCCCGCCCCGATTTCATACAGTTTGGCGTCGCGCCAGAGGCGGCCGAGCGGGTACTCGTTGATGTAACCGTTGCCGCCGAAGATCTGCACGCCCTCGCCGGCCATCCAGGTGGCCTTCTCGGCGCACCACAAGATCACGCTGGCGCAGTCTTTGCGCACCTGGCGCACATGCTCGACGCCCAGCAGGTCGAGGTTCTTGGCCACGGTATAGGCAAAGCTGCGGCCGGCCTGCAGCACGGTGTACATGTCGGCCATCTTGCCCTGGATCAGCTGGAACTCGCCGATGCTCTGGCCGAACTGCTTGCGGTCGTGGATATAGGGCACCACGTTGTCCATCACGCTCTGCATGATGCCCAGCGGCCCGCCGGTGAGCACCGCGCGCTCATAGTCCAGCCCGCTCATCAGCACCCGCGCGCCACCGCCCACCTGGCCCAGCACGTTTTGCGCCGGCACCTCGACGTTGTTGAACACCA
>JBBQZM010000199.1:0-6636 GCA_038207685.1 Burkholderiales bacterium | reverse complement strand
CCCGGCGTATTGGCCAGGTAGTTGGCGATGTCGCCCTCGGTGATCGCGCCTTCTAAACTCACAATTCAATCTCCCCTTCATAAACCGTCTCGGCCGGCCCGGTCATCAGCACATGGGCCTGGTCATCCGGCCATTCGATCGTCAGCACACCGCCACGCGCCTGCACCTCCACCCGGCGGTCCAGCCAGCCCAGGCGGATGCCGGCCACCACCGCGGCGCAAGCGCCGGTGCCGCAGGCCAACGTCTCGCCGGCGCCGCGCTCATAGACCCGCAAGGCGATCTGGTCGCGGCCGATCACCTGCATGAAGCCGGCATTGACCCGGCGCGGAAAACGTCGGTGCTGCTCGACGGCCGGCCCCAGCGCCGCCACCGGCGCCTCGCGCACGTCTTCCACCCGCTGCACCGCATGCGGATTGCCCATCGACAGCACCGCCACGCTGACCTGCCGGCCCTCGCCCACATCCAGCGGCCACAGCGCAAAGTCGCCCTCCTGCCGGGGCGTCAGCCCATCGGCATCGAAGGGCACTTGCGGCAGCTCGAATATCGGCCGGTTCATGTCCACCGTCACGCGGCCATCGGCCTGCAGCAGCAGTAGCAGCCGGTTGTTGAAGGTGTCCACCGTCACGCTGCGCTTGGTGGTCAGGCCGCGGTCGTGCACAAAACGCAGAAAGCAGCGCGCACCATTGCCGCAATGCTCTACCTCGTCGCCGGTGTTGTTGAAGATGCGGTAGCGGAAATCGGCGTCGGCGCTGCGCGGCGGCTCGACCAGCAGGATCTGGTCGGCGCCCACGCCAAAACGGCGGTCGCCCAGCTGCCGCAACTGGGCAGCGCTGAGCTCGATCGGCGCGGCAGTGGCGTCGAGCACGACAAAATCATTGCCCGCGCCCTGCATCTTGGTGAACTTCAGTCGCATCGTCGGATTATCGGTGCGCGTTCAATACAGGCTCGGCTCGCCCGCCGGGCGGGTCTTGAAGCGCTTGTGCACCCAGAGGTATTGCGCCGGGTTCTGGCGGATCTCAGCCTCGATCCACTGGTTCATGCGCAGCGCGGCGGCTTCGTCACTGCCTGCTCCGTCTGGCCCGGGGAAGTCGTCCCAGGGCGGCAGAAAGTGCACCCGGTAACCGGCGCCACCGGGCAGCATCTCGGCCACCACCGGCTGTACCACCATGCCCAGCGAGCGCGCCAAACGCGCCGGCGCCAGCAGCGTGGCTGCCGGCACGCCGAAGAAGGGCACAAAGGCCGCATCCCTGGCACCGAAATCCATGTCGGGCAGGTTGAAGAAGGCATGGCCGCGCTTGATCGCCCGCACCAACGGCAGCGCCCGCTCGCTGCGCGCAAAGATCTCGGCCAGGCCGAAGCGCACCCGGCCACTGCGCATGGCCTCGTCAAAAACCTTGTTGCTCTGCGCCTGGTAGATCGAGGCCACCATGCCGCCCTGGTACAACTGCGTGGCCACGCCGGCCACATCCAGCGCCACGAAGTGCGGCACCAGCCACATCACCGGCTTGCCGCCACGCGCAGCCAGGCCGACATCACCTTCCACCTGGATCAGCCGCTTCAGCCGCTGCGGCGAGGCATACCAGAGCAGCCCGCGCTCCAGAAGACTGCGTGCCAGCCAGCCGAAGTGCGCCCGCACCAGCGCGGCCCGCGCCGCAGCGTCCAGTTCGGGCAGGCAGAGTTCGACGTTGCGCAGCGCCACCCGCCGCCGCCGGCCGGCCAGCGCATGCAGCAGTGCGCCCAGGCCGCGGCCCAGCGCCGCCTGCAGGCCCAGCGGCAGATGTTGCAGCAGCCACAACACGCCCAGCAGCGCGCGCGCCAGCCACTCGCCAATCATGTCGTCACCTCATCACCAGTGGCTGCATGCACCTGGCGCGGCTGCTTGTAGCGGTGATAGCCCCACAGGTACTGGCCGGGGCGCTGGGCGATCAGCAGTTCCATCTCGCGGTTGATGGCGGTCGCGCAGGCCAACTGCAGGCCGTCTTCGTCGGCCGCCACGCTGGGCAGCGGTGCGGACGGCAGGCGCACACGCACCCGGTAGCCTTGGCCGCGCGGCAGGCGCTCGGCCCAGATCATCAGCAGCGCGGCGCCGTTCTGTTGCACCAGGCGCGTGGCCAGCGTCATGGTGTAGGCCGGCTGGCCGTAAAACGGCGCCCAGACCCCCATTCCGGCGGGCGGCACCTGATCGGGCAGCAGGCCCACCGCCTCGCCGCGGCGCAGCGCGCGGATCATCTGGCGCACACCAGCCAGCGCCGCCGGCGCGGTGGCCAGCCCGGGGCGGGCACGCGCGGTTTCTTCCAGCGAGCGCAGCCAGGGCTGGCGCGCCGGCCGGTACATCGCGGTGAGCCGGGTGCGGTGGCCGAAGCGCTCAACGATGGCCTGCGCGCAGACCTCGAAACAGCCCAGGTGCGGTGTCAGCAGCACCAGGCCACGGCCCTCGTCGAGCGCGGCGTCGATCAGCGCATCATCCTGCCACTGCAGCAGCGGACCCAGCGGCTGGTCCACCGGCCGCAGCCACAGCCAGGGCAGTTCGGCCACCATGCGGCCGGTCTCGGCCACTGCCTGGTGGCGCACCTCGGCGCCCAGGCCGGCCAGCGCCACATGCGCCTTCAGCCGGCGGCGGTAGGTAGCCGACAAGCCATAGGCCAGCCAGCCCAGCCAGGCGCCTAGAGCGTGCAAAGTGGACAAGCGCCTGCGGGACAACCAGGCAATCAGCGTGAGCATGCTTTGTATAATCGGGGCATCGCCGAGTTAATAGGACAACTTGCGGGGCGATGCGTGGCATTCAGACCACGCCGTGTGCAACCTGCCCTGGCAGGACTGCGCATCGAATACCGCTAAAGCGTTCGCCGCCATTCCAGAAAAAGTGCGGTTGAAACGGCGACGCAGTTTTCAACCTGACTGGAGTGTATGCAAGTGGCGAACGACTTTCTCTTCACATCCGAATCCGTCTCCGAGGGCCATCCCGACAAGGTGGCCGATCAGATCTCGGATGCCATCCTTGACGCGATCTTCGCGCAAGACCCGCTGAGCCGCGTGGCCGCGGAAACGCTGACCAACACCGGCCTGGTGGTGCTGG
This sequence comes from Burkholderiales bacterium, assembly GCA_038207685.1. Taxonomy (GTDB): domain Bacteria; phylum Pseudomonadota; class Gammaproteobacteria; order Burkholderiales; family Burkholderiaceae_C; genus Pseudaquabacterium. The sequence goes on along the minus strand of JBBQZM010000199.1, from coordinate 3,560 downwards.
CCGGCGAGATCACCACCAATGCGCATGTGGATTACATCCAGGTGGCGCGCGACACCATCAAGCGCATCGGTTACGACAACACCGACTACGGCATCGACTACAAGGGCTGCGCAGTGATGGTCTGCTACGACAAGCAGAGCAACGACATCGCCCAGGGCGTAGACCATGCCAGCGACGACCACCTCAACACCGGCGCCGGTGACCAGGGCCTGATGTTCGGCTATGCCTGCGACGAGACGGCCGAGCTGATGCCCGCGGCGATCCACTACGCGCATCGGCTGGTCGAGCGCCAGGCGCAGCTGCGCAAGGACGGCCGCCTGCCCTTTCTGCGGCCCGACGCCAAGAGCCAGGTGACGCTGCGTTATGTCGACGGCAAGCCGCACTCGATCGACACCGTGGTGCTGAGCACCCAGCATTCGCCCGAGATGAGCCTGGGCAACAAGATGACCGACGCCTTCTACGAGGCGATTCGCGAGGAGATCATCAAGCCGGTGCTGCCGGCCGAGTGGCTGACCAAGGACACCAAGTACCTGATCAACCCGACCGGCCGCTTTGTGGTGGGCGGCCCGCAGGGCGACTGCGGCCTGACCGGCCGCAAGATCATCGTCGACACCTACGGCGGCGCCTGCCCGCATGGCGGCGGCGCCTTCTCTGGCAAAGACCCGAGCAAGGTTGACCGCAGTGCCGCCTATGCCGCACGCTACGTGGCCAAGAACATCGTCGCCGCCGGCATTGCCCGCCAGTGCCAAGTGCAGGTGGCCTATGCCATCGGCGTGGCGCGGCCCATGAACGTGACGATCTACACCGAAGGCACGGGCGTGATCTCCGACGAGAAGATCGCCGCGCTGGTGGCCGAGCATTTCGACCTGCGGCCCAAGGGCATTGTGCAGATGCTGGACCTGCTGCGCCCGATCTACCAGAAGACGGCGGCTTATGGCCACTTCGGCAGAGAAGAGCCGGAGTTCACTTGGGAGAGAACGGACAAGGCCCAAGCGCTGCGTGCAGCGGCCGGGCTGTAAAGCCAGGCGGCCGCGCCAGCGGCCCTTGGGCCTCGCGGCGCAGGCTCACATCGCGCCAGCGATGTGAAGGCCCACAGGGCCGGCCGTAGCCGCAAAGCTGCAGCCGGGCGGTAAGCCCGCCGCGCGCAGGGCGCGCGGTTTGTCTGTCTTCGGGGTCGGCTGACTTCGCGCAGCGAAGTCAAGGCCCCGTCGGGCCGGCCGACACCAACGTAATACTCGGCGAAGCCGCTGATCAGTGCCTTCAAGGGCGGCGCAAGCCGCCCTTACTCATTCAGCCTCCCGCGGCCGCACCAGCGAAGCCGCCAACTTCGCCTGCACCCTCGCCCGCTCCACATCCGCGTCATGCACAAGCGCCACCCCCATGCGGCGCTTGACGAAACTCTCAGGCTTGCCAAACAACCGTATCTCGCTGTTCGGCACCCGCAGCGCCTCGTCCACGCCGTCATAGACGATGCCGACAGCATCCACGCCGCCATAAATCACCGCACTGGCGCCAGCGCTCTTCAACGTGGTGTCCACCGGCAGCCCCAGGATGGCGCGGGCATGCAGCTCAAACTCGTTCTGCCACTGCGTGATCATGGTCACCATGCCGGTGTCGTGCGGCCGCGGGCTGACCTCGGAAAACCACACCTGCTCGCCCTTGACAAACAACTCGACGCCGAACAACCCCTGGCCACCCAGGTTGTCGGTCACCGCCTTGCACACCTCGCGTGCGCGCTGCAGCGCCTGCGGCTGCATGGCATGGGGTTGCCAGCTTTCCACATAGTCGCCGCCCACCTGCACATGGCCGATCGGTTCGCAGAAGTGGGTCTCGACCTGGCCATCCGCGCCCAGTGCACGTACCGTCAGCTGGGTGATCTCGTAGTCAAAATCGATGAAGCCCTCGACGATGACGCGGCCCAGGCCGACGCGGCCGCCGGCCATCGCGTAGTCCCAGGCCTTTTGCACATCGGCGGGGCCGTCGATCTTGCTCTGTCCTTTGCCCGAACTGCTCATCACCGGCTTGACGATGCAGGGGTAGCCAATGCTGGCATCGATGGCGGCCTGCAGTTCGTGCAGCGAGTCGCAGAACCGATAGGGGCTGGTCTGCAGGCCCAGGGTCTCGGCGGCGAGGCGACGAATGCCCTCGCGGTCCATCGTCAGCCGCGCGGCGCGGGCGGTGGGGATGCAGCGGATCTTGCCCTCGGCCTCCAGCGCCTCGAGCACCGACGTGGCGATGGCCTCGATCTCGGGCACCACCAGGTCGGGTTTTTCAGCCTCGATCAGCGCACGCAGCGCAGCGCCGTCGCTCATCGTGATGGTGCGGGCATGGTGGGCCACCTGCTGGCCGGGGGCATGGTCGTAGCGGTCGACCGCGATGGTCTCGACGCCCAGGCGCTGCAGGGCGATCAACACCTCCTTGCCCAGCTCGCCGCTGCCCAGCAGCATGACGCGGGTGGCATGGGGTGAGAGTGGGGTTCCAAGGGCTTTCATGGCGTGGCAGATCCAGGGTGGCAACAGCCGCCGATTGTCGCCCTGGCCCCCGCCCCGGCACCGGCCACTGCTAGGCTGCCGGCCATGGCCGCCACCCTCACGCTCGATCACTTGCGCCAGCATGCCGTGGCGCGCACGCTGTTTGTCCCCACCACGCTGGGCCAGGCCATCAAGCGTCTGGGCTTTGTGCAGGCCGATCCGATCCGCGCGCCAGCGCGGGCGCAAGACCTGACGCTGCGCCACCGCGTCGCCGGCTACAACGCCGGCGATCTGGAGGCGCGCTACGCCCGGCTCGACATCGAGGAAGACTTCTTCGTCAACTACGGCTTCCTGCCGCGCGCCACCCAGGCGCTGATGCATCCGCGCCAGCCGCGCACGGTCTGGACGACCCGCCAGCACCAGCAGGCAGCGGCGGTGCTCGACTTTGTGCGCGAGCGCGGCGTAGTGCATCCACGCGAGGTGGACGCGCAGTTTCAGCAGGGCAAGGCGCAGAACTGGTTTGGCGGCTCGTCCAATGCCAGCACCCAGTTGCTCGATGCCATGCACTACCGCGGCCTGTTGCGCATCGCCCGGCGCGAGGGCGGCGTGCGGCTGTATGCACCGCGGCCGGTGGATGCCACTGCGCCCGACCCGGTGCCGGCGATGGACGCGCTGGTCGACGTGATCGTCGCCAAGTACGCGCCGCTGCCCGCTTTCTCGCTGAGCCAGCTGGTGATGCGCCTGGCCGGCGGCGCGCCGCAATGGCGGCCACTGCGGGCCGCCGCCGTGGCCCGCGCCAGGCAGCGCCTGCCGCAGGCCACCGTGGCGGGTCTGACCTGGCTCTGGCCTGCCGGCGAGAACCCGGCAGCGGCCCGCCACGCGGCCCGCGCGCAGCAAGGCACTGTTCGCTTGCTGGCGCCGTTCGACCCGATCGTCTGGGATCGTCGTCGCTTCGAGCTGCTGTGGGGCTGGGCCTACCGCTTCGAGGCCTATACGCCGGCGGCGCAGCGCTTGCGCGGCTATTACGCGCTGCCGCTGTTGTGGCGCGACCAGGTGATCGGCTGGGGCAACCTGGCCTGGCAGGGCGGA
>JBBQZM010000198.1:0-6669 GCA_038207685.1 Burkholderiales bacterium | reverse complement strand
GGCTTGTCGCCCAGCCAGATGCGCAGCAGTGCGGTGTAGAAGTCCTCGCCGGCGATGTTCGGGCTGCGGGGTTGGCCGTTGACCACGATGCGGGTGCCGGTCTCGGGCAGGTAGTCGAGCAGGATGGTGTCGCCCTTCTTGGCCTCGCCGATGGCCTTGAAGGCAGTGTTGAAGGCCTCGATCTGGGGCTTGAGCGCCGCCAGTTGCGCCTCGCTGTGGTTCTTCATCAGGCCCTCGTTGAGCGGGCCGGCGAAGGAGTCGGCATCGACATTGCGCAGCATCGTCAGCGACAAGCGGCGCGGCCCGGTCTGCGCCAACAGCGCGGCCGCTGTATTGGCCTTGGCCGGCACATACAGCCCGGCCACATAGACCTTGAAGATGGCGCGTGTGCGCACGCCCACCCCGTTGAGTTGCAAGGCGACGCCGCCCAATTGCAGCTTGGTGTCGAGCTTGGCGCCTTCACGCTCGACAATCTGTGCCGAGACACCCACGGTGGCGAAGGCGGTGATCAAAACGACGGCGGCGAGCCGCGACCAGCTGTTGAACATGTTTGTCTCCAATGGGTGCATGACGGGCCCCATGGAAGTGTGCCAGATCACGGGCTGGTCAAACGCGGACGCGCTGCGGTCCGTATCGGCTGGCGCGACGGCACGCTGTGGACCGCGACCCGAATCGGGGCGTCCGAGCAGCGATAGGACAATGGCGCCGATGCGCGTCATCGAAGTCTCGGACAGGGTGTTGCCAGGCCAACAGCCGGCGCGCGCCCGGCTCAGCCTGCACCCTGTGCTGCCGGCGCGGCGCGGCCATGCCTGCTGAGCGACCCGCGGCGGTTGCGGCGCTGAGACCTGACCGCCACGACACGCTGCCCAACCCTGGCCCGCGTCGTGGCGGTCTTGGGCTGACGCTGGCGCTGCTGGTCTCACTGCTGTTGCATTGGCTGCTGTTGAGTCTGGATGCGGGCGGCCAGGGGCTGGGTCTGCCGGGCGTGGGCTGGCCCTGGCAGGAGCGACGGGCGGAGGTGCCCGTTGTGCGCATGGTGCTGGTGCCGCCGCGGGTCATGCCCGCACCGCCCGCCGAGCCGCCGCCGCCACTGCCGCCGCCGGCCTGGGTTGAGGCCGCGCCCGCGGCTGTGGCGGCAACGCTGCCTGTATCGCCTGTGCCGCCCGTGCCGCTTGTGCCGCTTGTGCCGCCTGTGCCGCCTGTGCCGCCTGTTGCGCCCACTGCTGTGCCGCCAGTGGAGCCGATGGTTGCGCCCACGGCGGTCGCGATGGTGGTGCCAGTAGCGGCCAAAGTGGCGGTGGCTGTCGCACCAACTGCCCCGACCGTGGCAGATGCGCCGCCGCCGCCGCCGCCGCCGCCAACCCGGCTCGCCGAGCGGCCGGCTGTGCAGGCGACCGAGCTGCCAGCCGAGTCCGCGCTGCCACGGGTTGCCGTGCCACCGCCGAACCCGCCGCCGGTCGCGATCCGGGTGACGACATCCGACGCCACTACCTGGCAAGTGCCCGAAACGCCGGCGTTGGCTGATCCGATCGGCGTGGCGGTGCCCAGCCTCGCCAGTGCCTCCAGTCCGCAGCCGGTGACGCCCCCGCCTGCCGAGGCCTTGGACGCGGCCCGCCAGGAAGCCATGAGGCAGGCAGCATCGCAGCAGGAAGCAGCCCGACAGGAAGCAGCCCGGCAGGAAGCAGTGCGCCAAGATGCTGCGCGGCAAGAGGCAGCGCGGCAAGAAGTGGCACGGCAGGAGGCAGCGCGGGCGGACGCGACCCGGCAAGAGGCGGCGCGGCAGGACGCAGCACAACAAGAGGCCGTACGCCAAGATGCTGCGCGGCAAGAGGCGGCCCGACAAGCGGCCGTGCGGCAGGAGGCGATCCGACAAGAAGCGTCACGCCAAGAGCTGGCACGGCAGGAGGCAGCGCGGGCGGACGCGACCCGGCAAGAGGCGGCGCGGCAGGACGCAGCACGACAAGAGGCCGTACGCCAGGAGGCAGTACGGCAAGACGCAGCACGGCAAGAGATTGCCCGCCAGGAGACGCTGCGCCAGGAAGCCATACGGCAAGAGGCGGTGCGGCAAGAGGCGGTGCGGCAAGACGCAACGCGGCAGGAGGCGGCGCGCCTGGAAACGGCCCGACTAGAGGCGGCCCGGCAAGGCGCAGCGCGGCAAGAGGCAGCTCGGCAAGACGGCGCCCGACAGGCAGCAGCGCGGGCAACCGAGGCGCAAGAGGCAGAGGCCAGGCGCGAGGCCAGGCTGCGGGCAATAGGGCGACAACTCGACGAAGAGGCCGCCAGGCGCGATACGGCCGCCGCATCGCGCGGGGCATCATCGTTGCCCTTGTCGTGGAGCAGCGCGCGGCGCGGCCGATTGTTCGGCCGCATCGATGCCAATGCTGCGCTGGTTCAGTTTGGCGAAGCCTGGAGCCGCAAGATCCAGCTCAATACCCCCGTCGACCAGGTGCCTGAGGCGGCGCTTTCGCCGCGCGTCGATCCACTGGTGACGGTAGCGCTGCGCAGCGACGGCTCGGTGGAAGCGGTGAACTTCGTGCGCAGCAGTGGCGTGCCGGCGCTGGACGATGCGATCCGGCGCATCGTGCAAGGCTTGGCACCGTATTCAGCGTTTCCGCCGACCCTGGCGCGGGAGTTCGATGTGATCGAGATCCGCCGCACCTGGGCCTTCGACATGGCGATCCGGCTGCAGTGAGCATCGCCAGCCGGCAGGACGGGCCTGGTTCACGAGTGGGTCTCAGCCCCAACCGTACACGGCATGCAGTTCGCGCAGAAAGAACTTGGCATAACGCGCTACCGTGGCGGCTGCCTCGGTGGTGGAGCAGGTCTCGGTGGCCTGCACGCTGGCCAGCCAGCTTTTCAGGTCGGACATGGTCAGGCGCAGCTCGCCACTGGCCCATAACGCTTCACCGTCGCTCAATCGCACTGACAAGGTGGACAAGTCGCGCCACATGTCGGGGCCGGCGTCGTCGCGCAGGGTCTGGGTGGCGCTCAACGTCAGCGTGCGGCCCTCGTTGGATGGCCATAGCGCGCTGTAGTTGATCGCGCGCGCGCGGTCGGGCAGGGTGATATGCCGGTAGCGGCCGCCCGACACCGGCATCGGCTCGGCTTCGGCGCCGCCGGGGGCGTCCAGTTGCATCCGGCCACTCAGGCTGGCCTGCGGCTCGGCGGCCGCGATGAACTCGGCCAGATCATGCACATGCACACACAGGTTCAGCCGGGCACTGCGCCGGCTGCCGTCCTGGGCCAGTTGCAGCTCGCCGGCAAATTCAAAACGCAGCCGCACGCCGGACACCGGGTCGATCATGCGCGAGGGGTTGTCGGTCAGTGGCGGCCTGCTGCCGGCTTGCGCCAGGTAATGGCAGCCGTCGGCAAAACCCATGTCGATCAGCGTGGCGTGGTCGATGCGGCCGGTGTAGAGGTCGGGGTCCAGCGGCAGCGGATGGTCGGGCCGCAGCACATGCACGCGGATCGCGCGGGCCTGGCCAAACGGGCTGTCGCCACGGGCGATGCGCACATTGAGGGCCTGGATTTCGGCCAGTTGCTGGTTCAGCGCGGCATTGGCGCTCATCTCCAGCATCTGCACATACAAGTGCAGCGGGTCGCCGCGGTAGACGCCGGTATTGCCCAGGCCCCACAGCACCCACAGCTCCTCGGCGCCTTGCCGCACCATCTCGCTGAGGTTGGCATCCTGCACAAAGCCGGTGTCCAGGTAGATACGGCCGTTGCGGTGCAGCGGCGGAAACACACCCGGCAGCGACATGCCGGCCACCAGCAAGTCGGCGTCGATCTCGGACGCCGGCATCACCGCCACCGCCTTGGCACCGTAGTCCAGCAGGTTGATGCTGGCCTGCACGCCGCTGGCGGCGCGGACACGGTCGAGATGGATGTCCAGGTGCGGCAGCACCTTGTCGCGGATGCCGCGGCCGTCGGCCAGCGCCTCGAGCTGGCCGCCCAGCAGGTAGTCCTTGAGCGGCAGGAAGGACAGGGTGTCCTGCAGCCGCAGGCTGCGCCAGCGCCGCGCCATCTCGGCCGGCCGCTGACCCGACAGCAGCATCGCCAGGTTGAGGCTGCCGCCCGAGGTGCCGTCCATCAGCTGGAAGCCCAGGCCGGCCTGCTCCAGCGCCATCAGCATGCCCACTTGATAGGACAGACGCAGCCCGCCGCCGGGCAGCACCAGGGCGCGCCGTGGCTGGCCGCTGGCTTGCGGCGCCGCCAATCCCACCGATGTGCTGGTAGTGGCCATGCGGTGCTCCTTCAGAGGTTGTCGAATACCAGCCCTTGCAGCGGCGCATCAGGCGGCGCCGGCCAGGTCTCGTCCAACGGCATTGGGATCACGCTCTCCATGCCTTCGGGTGACGCCGATGGCGGCGCGGCGTCGTGCAGAAACCAGCTCTCGACATGGTCGTCCAGCGTGCCCACCGCGCCGGGGATGTAGGCGGTGGCAATGGGTTTGGTGGCGATGTCCAGTGATTTCAGCGGCGCGGCGCGCGGGTGGTTGCCGATCACCAGCCGGGCCTTGGCCGAGCCGAACAGCCGCAGGCCGGCACGGCCTTTCATGTGGATGGCCGACTTCATCAACATGCCGCGGAAGGCGCAGAAGTTGGCCGCGCCCATGTTCAGCGGCAGCGGTGTGCTGGCGGGCCGTTCGATCTCGATGTAGGTGACGAGCTGGCCGTCGAGGTCGTACTGGCTGCTGACGCGTTTTTCGCTGGTCTTGAAATCGAGGTGGCCCTGGTGCTTGGGCATGCCCCAGATGCCCTTGCCACCCTTGACCGAGACCAGGGTCGATACCGGCAGGTCGATCACGTACTGGCCGGTGCCGTAAGTGCCCATCAGCAGCAAGGGCAACAGTGGCGGGGCCGGCTTGAGACCATGGGTGCAGGCAATGCCGATGCTGTATTCGACATAAGTGCCGATGTTGGTGCCCAGGTAGTTGATCACGGTGAAGATCAGCAAGCCCTTGCCGCCGAAGCGCAGCGGATGCACCTCGGCCGGCATCAGCGCCTTGGCGCGATCGGCGTTGATCGGATACACCGCCATCAGCACCGGCGAGGGGATGCAGGTGACCGGCAGCTGGAACGGCACGCCGTCGACCAGCGAGTAGCGGCCGTTCATGACCTGGATGCGCCGCGGAATACCCATGAAACTGCCCCGTTAGCGTGCTGGATGCACGGTCAGCGGCAGTGTGCTGGGCTGCTGGCGCAGCGGCAATCCCCATGAATGGCAGCCGCGGGTCGCGGCCAGCCTCAGGGCGTGGGGCTCGAAGCGGTGGGCGGATCGAGCGGCGCGCCGCCGGCCAGCGCCGCCAGGCAGGCCAGGCACAGGCAGCCGCTGTAGCGCTGGCGCAGGGCGGCCTGCAGGTCGGCGCACAGCGTCAGGCCGTTGCAGGCGCAGGGCACGTCATCGTTGATGCCGCAGTGGAAGCCGCCGCCGCAGCGCGGGCAGCGGTCTGACAGTGGCGGCGGATATTCAGGCACCGAACAAGCCCTGGTGCTGCTCGCGCAGCAGGTTCTTCTGCACCTTGCCCATGGCATTGCGCGGCAGGTTGGCCACCACGAACAGGTACTTGGGCACCTTGAAGTTGGCGATCTGCCCCTTCAACTGCGCCACCATCGCAGCGGCGTCCAGCGTGACACCGGGCTGGGCCACCACCACCGCCACCACGCCCTCGCCGAAGTCGGGGTGCGGCAGGCCGATCACCGCCGATTCGGCGACGCCGGGCATGTCGTTGATGACGCCCTCGATCTCGGCCGGGTAGACGTTGTAGCCGCCGCTGATGATCAAGTCCTTGCTGCGGCCGACGATGGTGACGTAGCTGTCGGCTTCCACCTGGCCGACATCGCCGGTCTTGAACCAGCCGTCGTCGGTGAACTCCTCTTTCGTCTTCTCCGGCAACCGCCAGTAGCCAGCAAACACATTCGGGCCGTGCACCTGGATGTGGCCGATCTCGCCGGCTGCGCAGGGCGCGCCAGCGTCGTTGCGGACGCGCACGCCCACACCCGGCAGCGCCGGGCCGACGGTGCCACGGCGGCGAACGCCGTCGCTGGCGCGGCAAGGGTTGCTGGTGAGCATCACCGTCTCGCTCATGCCGTAACGCTCCAGCAGCACATGGCCCGTGCGCTCGGTCCAGCTGTCGAAGGTTTCCACCAGCAGCGGTGCCGAGCCGCTGATGAACAGCCGCATGTGACGGACTGCCTCGCGGGTGAGCGCGGGCTCAGCGAGCATACGCACATAGAGCGTGGGTACGCCCATGAACACGGTGGCCTCGGCCATGCGGGCGATGGTGGCGCGCGGGTCGAACTTGCTGAACCAGATCATGCGGCTGCCGTTGAGCAGCGCGCCATGGCTGGCTACAAACAGGCCGTGCACGTGGAAGATCGGCAGCGCGTGGATCAACACGTCGTCCGGCTGCCAGCCCCAATAGTGCTTCAGCGTCTGCGCATTGCTCAGCAGATTGCCGTGGCTGAGCATCGCCCCCTTGCTGCGGCCGGTGGTGCCGCTGGTGTAGAGGATGGCGGCCAGTTCGTCGGCGCGCTTGACGGCGGGCTGGTGCTGGTCGCTGCAGGCGGCGGCGCGTTCGAGCAGCGTGCCGTCGTGTGCTTCACCCAGCGTGAACACATGGCCGCTGCCGGCGCTGAAGGCGATGCGGCTGACCCAGGCGAAGTTCTT
>JBBQZM010000197.1:0-6702 GCA_038207685.1 Burkholderiales bacterium | reverse complement strand
CTTGGCGGCCGCGTCGGTCTTGTCGGCCACCGCCACGGCCTTGTCGCTGGCATCGGCCAACTGGGCGCTGAGCTTGCGCGCCTGGCCTTGACGCCAGACCTCGATCTCGACCTGCTGGCCGGGCAGCGATTGCCCGATCAGCGCCGGCAGGTCGCCCGAGGCCACGATGGGTTGGCCGTCGATGCGGCGGATCACGTCGCCGGCCAGCAGGCCGGCCTTGGCGGCCGGGCCAGCGGGGTCGACGGCGGAGACCAGCGCGCCCTCGGGCTTGTCGAGCTTGAAGGAATCGGCCAGCGCCTGGTTGACGTCCTGGATCGCCACGCCCAGGCGGGCATGGCTGGCGTGGCCGGTGGCCACGATCTGGTCCTTCACCTTGGTGGCCACCTCGATCGGGATCGCGAAGGACAGACCCTGGTAGCCGCCGGTGCGGCTGTAGATCTGCGAGTTGATGCCCACCACCTCGCCGCGGGCATTGAACAGCGGCCCACCCGAGTTGCCGGGGTTCACCGCCACGTCGGTCTGGATGAAGGGCACGAAGCTGTCGTCGGGCAGTGAACGGCCCTTGGCGCTGACCACGCCGGCGCTGACGCTGTTCTCGAAGCCGAAGGGCGAGCCGATCGCCAGCACCCACTCGCCCACCCGCAGGTCTCGGGTGCTGCCCAGCGGCAGCACCGGCAGGTTCTTGGCGTCTATGCGCAGCACTGCCACGTCGGTCTTGGGATCGGCGCCCAGCACCTTGGCGGCGAACTCGCGGCGGTCGGTGAGCTTGACGGTCACTTCGGTGGCGTCGCGCACCACATGGGCATTGGTCAGGATCAGGCCGTCGGCGCTGATGATGAAGCCCGAGCCCTGGCCGCGTACCAGTTGGTCTTGCGCCGGCGGCGCCATGCCGCCGTGGCCCTGGAAGCGCCGGAAGAACTCGAACATGGGGTCGCTGGGGTCCATGCCGGGCGGCCCGCCGCGCCGGCTGGTGGCGGTTTCCTCGTCGTCGGCCGCTGCATGCCGTACGCCGCTGACGCTGATGTTGACGACCGCGGCACCGCGCTGCGCGGCGATGGCCGCGAAATCCGGCGCGGCCATGCCCTTGGCCGGGGCGGCCAGTGTGACCGCGGTTGGGGCCGGTGTGTCCGCGGCAAGGGCGTTGTCGCCGGCGACAAAGCTGAAGGCGGCGCCGCCCAGCACGCCGGCAGCCAGCAAGGCCAGTACCAGGCGCTGCGGGCGCAGGGTTGGGGAGGGGCTGAGGGGGTCTTGTGCCATGGTGGACTCCTGTGGGCGGCGGTCGGCACGCTGGCTGACCGCGGGTGAGAGGCCGCCGGCGTTGGCCGGCTGCTCGATGAGTCCACTCTAGGCAGCCGCGGACCTCTGGCCCAGTGGCAGGGGTCACCGATGGGGCAGGGCCTTGGTCACGATCCAGGCCGGCCAGACCATGACCAAAGTCATGGCAGTGCGCTGCACCGGTCGCTGTTCAGGTCTCGAAGTCCAGCGTCAGGCGGGAGCCCTGGCCGTGCTGGCTGCTGATGCGCAGTTGTGCGCCGATCAGTGCGGCCTGCTCCTGCATGCCGGCGAGGCCGAAGTGGCCCGGACGCGGCTGTGCGACATCGAAGCCGACGCCGTCATCGATGAGTTGCAGCCGCAGCCGCTCAGGGACGCCTGCGCCTGCTGCCGGCGCGGCGGCGATGTGGCCGCCCACAGGCCCGGCCGCCTCGTCGCCGCGCTCGGCCAGGCTCAGCTGCACAGTGCGCGCGCCGGCATGGCGCTCGACGTTGCGCAGCGCCTCCTCGACGATGCGAAACACGGTCTCGGCGCGCTCGTTGGCCAGGCCGGCAGCGGCGGGTGTGGCCTGCAGCGTGGCCGCCACGCCGCAGCGCTCGCTGAAGCGGGCCAGCAGTTCCTGCAGCGCCGGCCCCAGGCCGTCATCGCCCACCTTGCTGCGGCGCATCGCGGTGATGGCGGTGCGGGCATCGGCCAGGCCGGTGGCGGCCACTTCTTCGGCGCGTGCCAGCTCGGCCTCCAGTTCGCCATCGGCCAGCCTGGTGCGCAGCTTGCGCACCAGGCGAATTTGCGTCAGCAGCGCCATCAGCGAATGGGCCAGGGTGTCGTGCAGCTCGCGTGCCAGCCGCAGCCGCTCGCGGGTGACAGCGGCGCGGCGGGCGTCGTCGGCCAGCCGCTCGATGCGCGCGGTGCGCTCGGCCACACGCTGGTCGAGTTCGGTATTCAGCACCTGCAAGGCCTGCTTTTCCTGCTGCAGATGGCCCAGCACCTCGGCCAGCGTGGCGCCGATGCGGCTGACTTCATCGCGCCCCGGCGGCAGCGCAAGGGCCAGCCGCTGGCCGCGTTGCAGCGCTTGCGCCTGCGCCGCCAGCAGGCCCAGCCGGCGCGTCAACAGCCGGGTGATGGCCACTGCCGCCGCGGCCGCCACCAGGCCGGCGAGCAGCACGGTGAAGAACACCCAGCGCCGCGCCGCGTGTGCCGAAGCCAGAGCGGTGGTCGTGTCCTGGCGCACCACCACGGTCCAACCCAGGCCGCCGTCGCCGTCGTGGTGGCCGGCATGCTGGCCCACCTGGTAGGCGCCAGCTCCGCTCAGGTCCGCCTCTGGCGGCAGCTTTTGACCGAGCAGCGCCGGCGGACCGACCAGCACCAACCCGCCTTGGCCGGTGACCAGCAGCTCGAGTTGCTGGCTGGCGTTCAGTGATTGCAGCAAGTCCCCTTGCAGGCGGTCGATCCAGGCCCAGGCCAATTGCGCGCCCAGCACACCGATCTGGCGGCCGTCAGCGCGTGTCAAGGGCACGGCCAGGTCGATCACCCGTGCCGGCCCGGTGCCACCCGGCGGCGGTCGCACGGCCGCGCCCAGCAAGGGCTGCAGCCGGCCCTGCACAAACCAGCCCAGCATCGAGACATCCTCGCCCTCGAGGCGGCCGCCGGCCGCGGCGATGACCCGGCCGCCGCCATCGGCCAGGCCCAGCCAGCTGAACTCGGGGAACTGCTGCTGCACCGCCTCGAGGTGGCGGCGCAGGCCGGCGCTGTCGCGGTCGCTGGAGGCCAGGATTTGCGCGGCCGTGGCCTGCAGCACCGAGCGGCGCGTCTCCAAGGCCTGCGCCAGGGTCTGCCGCACCTGGATCGCAAATTGGGTCAGCAGGCGGCTGGTGTCGTCGCGCGCGCGCCGCTCCACGGCGCCGGCTGCGGCCTGTGCAGCCGCCAGTGCAGCCAGCGTGATGACGACAAACACCGCCCAGCCGATGGCCGCTGCCAGGTGCAACCTTGGGTCGAGCCGGCGCCAGGTGCTCATGTGTGCGCCCGGGCAGGTGTTGCCGCAGGGCCGCGCAAAGTGCCGATCGGCACTGGCCGCGCAAGCGCCACGCCGGCTATGCTGGGAACGATGAACTGCTGCACAAGCCTCCTGGGCGCACCGGCCGGGCCGACGAAGGCCCGCAGCTTAACCACTGGCCGCCGGCTGCGTCTGTGCCCCGGGGTTGTCGAAGTGGGCGTCGCATGAGCGAAGACACGCCCGCGCTGCGCTTGCTGATCGTCGATGACCAGCCGCTGATTCGCCGTGGCCTGGCGATGATGCTGGGCACAGAACCCGGCATCGAGGTGGTGGGCCAGGCGGCCGACGGGCTGGAGGCGATCGAACTGGCCGAGCGCACCCGGCCCGATGTGGTGGTGATGGACCTGCAGATGCCACGCGCCAGTGGCGTGGTGGCCACCCGCGAGATCACCGCGCGTCACCCGGCCACCCGTGTCGTGGTGCTGACCACCTACGACCATGACGAACTGGTGTTCGAGGCGATCCGCGCCGGCGCCCAGGCCTATCTGCTGAAAGACGCGTCCGAAGCCGAGGTGCTGGAGACGGTGCGTGCGGTGCACCGTGGCGAGTCGCGGCTGTCGCCGACCATCGCGCGCAAGGTGATGGACCAGTTTCGCGCCATCACCCCGTCGGCAGCGGCTGACAGCCCTGCGCCCGCAGCAGAGACGCTCGCCGCCGGCCCGCTGGACGAGCCGCTGACCGACAAGGAAACCCGCATCCTCGACCTGTTGTCGCAAGGCCTGAGCAACAAGCAGATCGCCGCTGCGGTGTTTCTGGCCGAAGGCACGGTGAAGAACTACGTCAGCCGCATCATGGACAAGCTGCATGCCCGCAGCCGCACCGAACTGGCGGTGCGCGCCGTGGGCCGGCGCGGCTGACAGACTCATCCGGAACAAGCATGCCACCCCTGATACAGGCCTTGTTGATCACCAATGTGCTGGTGTTCGTGCTGCTGCAGATGCTGGGGCCGGCGGTGACCGGCTGGCTGGCGCTGTGGCCGGTGGCCACCGGCTTGTTTGCGCCCTGGCAGCTGGCCACCTATGCCTTCGTGCATGCCAACCTGATGCACCTGGCCTTCAACATGTTCGGCTTGTGGATGTTTGGCAGCGAGCTCGAGCGGGTGTGGGGTGCGCGCCGGCTTGGCCTGTTCTACGCGGCCAGCGTGCTGGCCGCAGCCCTGGCGCAGCTGGTGGTGACCGCGTTGATGGGCAGCGGTGCACCGACGGTGGGCGCATCGGGCGGTCTGTTCGGCCTGCTGGTTGGCTTTGCGATGGTATTTCCGCACCGCAAGATCGTGCCGCTGCTGCCGCCGATCCCGATGCCGGCCTGGCTGTTCGTCACGCTCTACGGTCTGGTCGAGTTGACGCTGGGGGTCACCGGCAGCGCCAGCGGCGTGGCCCACTTCGCCCACCTGGGCGGCCTGGTCGGCGGCTGGCTGGTGATCCGCTACTGGCGCGGCTTGCTGCCCTTCGGCTTGCGCTGGCGCTGAGCGCGACGTCCTGCCCCAAAGCCGGGCGGCTACAGTCGCCGGCATGACCAAGACCTATCGCATTGCCTTGATCCCCGGCGACGGCATCGGCCAGGAAGTGATCCCCGCTGGCGCCGAGGTGCTGCAGGCGCTGGCCGCCGCCGACAGCGGATTCAGCTTTGTCTTCGAGCACTTCGGCTGGGGCGGCGACTGGTACCGCGCCCACGGCGAGATGATGCCGGCCGACGGCCTGCGTGCGCTGCGCGGCAAAGACGCGATCCTGTTCGGCTCGGCGGGTGACCCGCAGATCCCCGACCACATCACGCTGTGGGGCCTGCGGCTGAAGATCTGCCAGGGCTTCGACCAGTACGCCAATGTGCGGCCCACACGCATCCTGCCGGGCATAGACGCGCCGCTCAAGCGCTGCCGGCCGCAGGACCTGGACTGGGTCATCGTGCGCGAGAACAGCGAGGGTGAATACGCTGGTGTTGGCGGCCGCGCCCACCAGGGCCATCCGATCGAGGTGGCCACCGACGTCAGCATGATGACCCGCGCTGGCGTCGAGCGCATCATGCGCTACGCCTTCCGGCTGGCGCAGGGCCGGCCGCGCCAATTGCTGACGGTGGTGACCAAGAGCAACGCGCAGCGCCATGCGATGGTGATGTGGGACCAGATCGCTGCCGAGGTGGCGCGTGAGTTCCCCGACGTGCACTGGGACAAGGAACTGGTCGATGCGATGACCGCGCGCATGGTGATGCGCCCGGCCAGCATCGACACCGTGGTGGCCACCAACCTGCATGCCGACATCCTCAGCGACCTGGCAGCCGCCTTGGCCGGCAGCCTGGGCATCGCGCCTACCGGCAACATCGATCCCGAGCGGCGCTACCCCAGCATGTTCGAGCCCATCCACGGCTCCGCCTTCGACATCATGGGCCAGGGTCTGGCCAACCCGGTGGGCACCTTCTGGTCTTGCGTGATGATGCTCGAGCACCTGGGCGAGCCCGCCGCCGCGGCGCACTTGATGGCGGCCATCGAAGCCATCACCGCTGACCCGGCGCTGCACACGCGCGACCTGGGCGGCACCGCCACCACCGCGCAGGTCACCGCGGCGGTGTGCCGGCAATTGGCCGGCTGAGCGTCGCTGAACGGCCTCGACACCGACACCGACGCCGGCCGCGCAGCCTGGCGCGCTGGCTTGGCGATGCCGGTCTGATGCGTCTGGCCCAGCGGGCCAAGTAGACTGGTTCGCCACCGGCGCCCCCTTATGCAGACGCCGCTGCTGACCGGCGCCCATGCTCACCCATTACCTGGCTATCAAGCTGCTGCACATCGTGCTGGTGCTGGCCAGCGGCCTGCTCTTCATGGCGCGCGGCGCCGGCGTGCTGGCTGGCCAGGCCTGGCCGATGCAGCCGCTGGCGCGCCGTATGAGCGTGCTGATAGATGTGGCGCTGCTGAGCGCCGGTGCGACGCTGTGGGTGCTGTTGTCCTGGCACCCGCTGCAGCACCCCTGGCTGGGCACCAAACTGGCACTGCTGCTGCTCTACATCGTACTGGGCTCGCTGGCGCTCAAGCGTGCGCCTGGGCGTGGCCAGCGCGCCGGCTTCTTTGTGGCTGCGCTGCTGGTTTATGCCTTCATGGGCAGCGTGGCAGTGGCGCACCACCCCGGCGGTGTTTTTGCCGGCTGGCTGGGGTGAACTGAAACGCAGCGGCCACGCGCGCTGGCCGCAGGGCGCCCATGCCGCAGCAGCATCAACCCCCCAGCAGACCCTGCTTCAGGTCGTCGTCGGCCGGCTTGTCGCCCAGCCAGATGCGCAGCAGTGCGGTGTAGAAGTCCTCGCCGGCGATGTTCGGGCTGCGGGGTTGGCCGTTGACCACGATGCGGGTGCCGGTCTCGGGCAGGTAGTCGAGCAGGATGGTGTCGCCCTTCTTG
>JBBQZM010000196.1:0-6748 GCA_038207685.1 Burkholderiales bacterium | reverse complement strand
CGGTAGACCGCGTCCATCTGCGCGTAGAGGGCAGCGGTCTCCAGCGCCACCGATTCCATCAGCGTGCGCACCACCGAGCCGGGGTACAGGTCATTGAGACCTGCCTCGCGCTGGCGCGGCAGGTAGTGCACCTCGAAGGCGCTGCCCTCGTCGGGCCGGGCGCCGCCGGGCTTCCATTCGAGCTTGGCACTGTCGGCGGCCAGCACGTAATCGGCATCGCGCTCGAAGCGCGTGGTCTCGCCGTTGCGCTGGCCCCAGACCGCCGTGATCTGCGCCACTGGCGCGCGCTCCAGGGCATGGCTGAAGGGCTCGCGCGGCGTCAGCGCCGGCGGGTAGGGGTGCGTCTCGCCACTGACACCGCCCAGCAGGCGGTTGAGCAGGCTTTCGGCAACTTCGGGGTAGGTCTTGCGACGGAAGGACATGGTGTTTCTCACACGGCCAGTTCGATGGCGAAGGGCCCGATGACCACCAGCGCGGTACCGGTGGGGCCCGCGGGCTGGACCTTCAACAGCACGTCCACCGTCGAGCGCGTGCCCGGCGACGGCGTGATCCGCAGTTCAGCCACCTTGGCGATGCGCGGCTCGAGCTTCAGCGCTTCGAGGATGAACAGTTTGAGCAGGTTGCGCCGTGCGCTGTTGTTCTGCTGGCCGATCAGCTCGTGCACGCGCGAGCCGTACTCGGGGTGGCCCAGCGCAGCCAGTTCGCCGCGCGGCGTGAGCAAGCGCAGCAACACCGCCTGGGCCAGATTCTCCAGGCCTTCGCGCGGCACAAAATCCCAGGCCCGGCGCGGCAGGCGGGTGGTCTCACTGAGGCGGTAGACCGGCCGCAGCTCGCGGTGCGCCGCGTACGCGGCGAGGTCGCGCAGCAGGTGCTGGGTGGGCGGCGGGGCGAAGCTGGGCATGTCAGGTTCAGCCGATGAATACCGTGCCGCTGGCCACCACCGTGCCGGCGGGCAGGTCGGCGGGGTCGTTGCAGGTGGTGGCCGGGTCGCCCATACGGGCTGCCGACTTGCCGTTGATGAACACAGTGGCCGAGCCCTGCAACACCGTGGCCTGGTTGCCCGGCGGTTTCTGGAACGGCCCGGCCATCGGTACGTGTGACGGCGTGTTGGTGGCGGTGGAACCCACCACCGCCGCGGCCATGCCGGCAATGAACACGTCGTCCGACAGGCTGCCGTCGAGCGTGCCGATGAAGGGGCTGGGCAGCGGCGTGGGCACCGGACCGCCCGGCGACGGGATCATCTGGATGTGGATGTCGGTGGCGAGCACCTTGTCTCCTTGCTTGGCGGCGGGCAGGCTCATGTGTGGCTCCGGTTCAATTGATGTTGACCTTGGCACCCTTGAGGTTGAGCTGGCCGCTCGCCTCCAGGGTGGCATTGCCGCCGGCCTTGAGGCTGAGCTCACCGGCGGCTTCGATGGCCACGTCGCCCGCGCCGGTGAGCTTGACACCGCCGCTGCCGTCGATGCGCAACTCGGTGCCGGCCACGGTAAGCCGGGCCACCGGGTCGTCGTCCTGCACCAGCAGCTCAAACTTGTCGCCCAGCAGCGAGACGGTGAAGCCGATCGGCGACGATTGCCTCAGCTCGATGCGCAGCCCGCTGGTCTTGCCATCCGGGCCCGAGGGCAGCTGCAGCACCCAGTCGCCCTCGGTGTTCTCGGGCGGACGGTCATCACCGTTGTACAGCGTGCCCACCACCACCGGGCGGTTGATGTCGCCGCCCATGAACTGCAGCAGCACCAGGTCGCCCACCTCAGGCAGGCTGGCGTAACCCTTGCGCGGCGTCAGCACCGGCACATGGCGCAGCACCAGCTCGGTGGCGTGCAGCACCACGTCGACGTCGTAGTTGCCGGGGTCGCTGGGGTAGACCGCTTGCACCTGGCCCATCTCGGCGAAGCGGCGCGCGCGCAACTCCTGGCGGATCAGCTTTTGCAGCGTGTCATACAGCTCGGTCATTGACCCACCCTCCGCGCAAAGCGCTGCGGGATTCGCGCTTTGGAGCGGCCCGGCGCGCTCATGCCGGCACCCCCATCACCTCGGTGATGAAGCCGCGCCCAGCGGCCAGCCGGTGCCGCACCTCGACCGCGCTCCATTGCCCGTCGCCCTGGCCCAGCGGGCAGTTCTCCAGCTTGAACAGGCTGGCCACGTCGAGCGCCGGCGTGCCCGGCACGGTGATACGCACCTGGTCGGCGGCCGGCGCACTGCCCGCTGCCGCACCGGCCACCGCCGACAGGTTGCGCAGTGCACCATCGTTGATCACGGAGCCGCCACCAGCGCCTCCTGCGCCGCCGGCACCGCCCGCGCTGACACCCTGCGCATCCTTGGCCAGCCAGGCCCAGGCCTGCGCGCCCTGGCGGCCGGCACTGCCCTCACCAACGATGCGGGCTGCGGTGGTGGCCGGATCGCGCGCGGTGGCGTCCAGCGCCAACAGCGTCTCGCCGAAGCGGAAACTGGCCACCGGCTGGCCGCGCGCGGCGTGGGCGTTGAGCCGGCCCTGCGCGTCGGTCCAGGCGGGCACATCGGCATGGCGCGCCAGTCTGGCGATCCATTCCCACAGCGAGAGCCGGTCGTCGACCGCGAAGAAGGCGTAGTCGGGGCCGGCGTCGATATCACCCGGCGTGACGCTGGCCTCGCCGGCAAAGCTATTGAGCAGCGCTGAGAAGGTCTGGCTCTCGTAGCCGGCATTGCGGCGCAGCCGCGCCAGCGCCGCGGCCGGACCGCTGAGCATCACCTCGAGCAGACCATTGCGGCCTGACACAGAGGCCACCGTGCCGGCGAACACCGCCACCGGCGTGCCGCCGTCGCTCAAACTGACGTTGAGCGCATCACCGTTGGCCAGCGCCGGGAAATCCGCACGTGGCAGAAAGCTCAGCCGCGCCGATGACAACCGCGGTGCGGCCACCAGCTGCAACTGCAACGAAACCAGCGCGTCGGTCAGCGGATCGGCCTGGGCCGCACCCAAGGCGGCGCCGGCGGCGGCCAGCAGGTCACCGCCCAGCCCGCCAAGACCTCCACCCAAGCCTGCGCCCAAACCACCACCGCCGGGCGCACCCTTGGCCAGCTTGACGCGGGGCGTGGTACTGGGTGCGCCGGCGCCGCTGGAGAACAACGAGGACGGATCGGGGATCATGGCGGCAGGGTGGTGCTGCGCGGGTTGTCGGAGGCGTACCAGCTCAAGTTCTTCAGCACGCCGTCGCCCGGCGCATCGCCGAACACGAAGGGCAGCGTGTAGTTGTTCAGCGCGCTGGGGCCCACCAGCGGGTTGGTGCCAGTGACCGGCGGACCTGGCGTCACGGCGGGCGCTGCCGGGCCGCTGCGCACATGCAAGTGCAGGTGGTTGTGGAAGCTCACGCCGGTACAGCCGGCCTGCATCAGCGGGTTGCCGCGCTGCACCCGGCTGCCGATGATCTGGTCGGGCGCCTTGCTGTACAGGCTCAACCACAGCGAGCGAACGCCGTCGGTGGCGCCATGGCCGTAGGTGGCATAGGTGGTCACTGCCGCGCCGCCCTGGTCGCGGTCGTGGCCGGCCACCGCGCTGTCGTGGCGCACGGTGACGAAGTTCCAGCCCGGCGAATCGCCGCGCCAGCTGGTGCCCATCACCGTGTTGGAGGCCGCCAGCGCAGTGGCCTCCTCGGCAGTGGACGGGTTGATGTCGTCGGGAATCCAGTCGAAGAAGTCGACCACGGTGCCGTCGCGAATGCACAGGATCTCGTCGCGGAAGTCATGCGCGAAGTCGTAGGCATAGACCTGCGGCAGCGTGTTGTAGCGCGCATGGCTGAAGAAGCCCAGGTTGGCCTGGCCCACATACATGGCATCACCCTGGGCATAAGGCAGGCGGTAGGGCGAACTGGCCTTGTCGGGGTAGCCGGCAAAGTCGCTGCGCGCCGGTGTGTAAGGCGTGCCGTCGGGGTCGATGCGCGGGTTGTAGCGGCCGCCGTCGGTGCGGCCCTCGCCGAAGCTGTAGAACTCGACGATGAAGGTCAGCATGCCCGACAGCGCGCCCAGCCCCACCTTCTTGCCCAACTGCGTCGGCGTGGTGGTGCGGCACACGCACCAGGCTACCAGCGTGCCGAGCAGGTTGTTGAAGGCGCCGGCCAGCGGCGCACCCAGCAGCATCCACGGGAAGTACATCGCGCCGAACGTGGCACCACCGTTGTTGTCGAACGGCAGCCCGTAGTCGTCGCGCGGGATCAGCGCCTGGAAGGCCATGCCCAACCCCAGCGTGACGGCGCCGATCACCGGGTCGGCCATGTCCCAGTTCTTGGGCCGGGTGTCGTCGCCCAGCGCCGGCGGCACATCGGGCCCGCTGTAGTTGATCAGCGTGAACAGCGACAGGAAGAAGTCGCGGATGCCACCGGTAACGGCACTGACGGTGACGCCCGACAGCAGGTCGCCGCCGACCAGGGTGAGCCACTGCAGGAAGCCCAGGCCGGCGGTGGTGGCGGTGTGCACACCTTCAAGCGAGCAGGCGACGAAGATCACCGCCGGGAGCAGCGCCGAAAACAGCCAGGTAAAGCCCAGGCCCTTGCCCGCCGCCTTGGCGATCAGCGAGGGCATCGGTGCATCGGCGATGGCGCGGGTGATGCCCTCGGCCCAATGCTGCAGCCACAGGCTGAGGTTGCTGGCGACCTCCTTCGGCCCCAGCCCCAGCTTCACCGTATGCCAGAAGCCGGCCGCCAGCTTGGCCAGCACCGCGGTGACACGCGCCCAGGTCTCGAGGAAGGGGCCGCCGATGCGCTCGACCAAAAAATGCTCGCTGGGATTGCCGCCGCTGAACTGCGGCGCCTGGTGCCACTCGAAGGGCGTGTCCTGCTGGTGCAGCACTTCATGCGGGTTGCCGGCGCGGCGCAGGATCAGCTGCAAACGGTCAGCCGACAGCCAGACCTCGTCCTCGGGATAACCGGGACAGATCGTCTGCCAGATCGCATTGCTCCAATCGTTTTCGGCCTCACTGAAGAAGCCGTTGCCCTCACTGAAGCCCTGGCGCCGCCGGGCATACAACCACGAGGCATACCAGCAATAGCTGCCGTCGACTTCGCGGCCGGGTGCAGTGGGTGCCGGCGCGCCGGCTGCACCGACAGCGGCAGCCGGCGGCACTGCGGCCGCCGGGCTGCCATCAGCCGGGCTGCCGTCCGCCGGGCTGCCGTCCGCCAGGCTGCCGTCCGCAAATGCACCCAGCACCACCGCGGCACCCAGCGAGACCATCGCCGGACCGACCGGCGCTGCAGCGTCCGGGCCGGCCTGCAGTTGACCGGTGGCGCTGGCCGCGCGGGCGATGTCGGCCACGGCTTGCAGCACCGCCTTGATGCGGTCGAGCAGGCACTGCGCCTGGCCCAGCACCGCCGGCAGCGGCGTGCGCCGCAGCAGTGCGATCAGACGCTCGGCCAGGCGGTCAGGGTTCAGGTCAAGCATCGGAAAACGCGGGAACAAGTCGCGCTCCAGCCGCCCCAGCAGGCCGGCCAGCGATTCACGCACCGCCGCGGCCTCGTTGCTCAGCGCCGCATTGCCGCTGCGCAGCGAGGTGCGCGCGGCGGCCAGCATGGCGATGAAATCAGCCCGGAAACCCGCTTGCGACAAGCCCAGCGTGTCGCTGACGATGGCCGACAGGCGGCGCACCAGTGAGCGGATCTGCGCGTCCGACAGCAGCCCGACCAGCGCGCCCAGGCCGTCCAGGCCAGCGGCCAAACGCTGCAGCAACGCGGCCGCATCGGCCGGTGTTTCGCCCTCGCCAAAGCCCGCGGCAGCCAGCAGCACCGGATCGACCACCTGGCGCAATTCGGCCAGCGCCCGCGGCAGCCTGGCCTGCAAGCGCTGGAAGATGGCCTGCCCCATCGCCGCCGAGGCCGCCTCGAAGGCCGGGAACACCATCTCGAGTGCCTGCGGCTTCATGGCCAGCAGCTGCGCCAGCGCCACCACCTCGTCGACCAGGTCCTCGCCCGCGCTGCGGCCTTGCATGCGGGCCAGCATCTGCGGTTGGATGAGCAGGGAGCCGAGCATCGTGATGTCTCCGCGCGCTACAGCGACAGGCCGGCGCTGCTGCCACTGCCGCCGCCGGGCACGCTGTGCAGCAACTGGCTATAGGGCACATCGACCCGCGTGACCTGCGCGCGCAGGTCACCCGGCAGGCCGTTGAGCCAGGCGATCAGGATGTCGACCGTCGGCCCCACGTCGAGCGCGGCCACCAGCGGCTCGACCACCGCGCGGTACTCCTCGTCCAGCGGCTGCAGCAGCAGCGCGTCAGGGTCCAGCGCGCGCAGCTTGGCCAGCAGCTGGCGGTGCGCCTCGCGCAGCTGGTCGCGCAGCGTGGGCGGCAGCAGGCCGTCGAGCGAGATCAGGCCCAGCAGCCGGTCGCGCGCGGCCTCCAGCGGCTGCTGCAGCCCGCGTGGATCGAGTGCGCGTACCTGGTCGAGCAGGCTGTTGTAGACGGTGTCGATCTCGCGCGTGTAGACACCCAGGTCGAGCGTGGCCAGCCGTTGCAGCACCGCGTCAACGTTGCCCAGCAGGTCGGACAGCGCCTGTGGCGCGGCCAGCAACTCGGCCAGCTTGGCCTGCACCGCCGTGGCCAGCGCGCGCAGCGCCGCCAGCGCCTGGGCCAGCGCCTGGGCCAGTGGCTGCAGGCAGGCCAGCAGCGTGGTGAGCGGCTGGCCGAGCTGGCGCAGCAGCGCCTCGTGCACCCAGTCTCGCAAGGTGTCGGCGCCAGCCGGCAGCAACGGTGCGAGCGGGCCGTCAACGCCGGGAAAACGCTCGGCCA
>JBBQZM010000195.1:0-6830 GCA_038207685.1 Burkholderiales bacterium | reverse complement strand
CGAGTCGTCGACGACACGCCGCTTCGGCGGCACCGGTCTGGGGCTGACCATCAGCCGCGGCTTTGCCCGCGCCATGGGGGGCGACATCGTCGCCAGCAGCGTGCTGGGCCAGGGCACGACCTTCAGCGTCTGGCTGGACGCCGGCGACCTGTCGGCCACGCCGATGCTGCAGCCCGAGGCACTGGCCCTCGAAGCCGAAGGACCGGCTTCGGCCCCACCGGGCGTGCGCTGGTCGTTCCCGAACGCCCAGGTGCTGGTGGTCGACGACGGCGCCGAAAACCGTCAGCTCGTGCGCGTGCTGCTGGAGGAAGTAGGGTTGCACGTGAGCGAAGCCGAAAACGGTCAGCTGGCGCTGGACGCTGTGGCCCAGGGTCGTTTCGATCTGGTGCTGATGGACATGCAGATGCCGGTGATGGATGGCGCCACCGCCACGCGCACGCTGCGCGAGCGCGGCTGCATCCTGCCGATCCTGGCCCTGACGGCCAACGCGATGAAGGGCTTCGAGCGTCAGCTCGACGAGGCCGGCTTCACCGGTTACCTGACCAAGCCCATCGACATCGATGCCTTGATGCGCGAGCTGGCCAGCCGGCTGGGTGGCCAGGCGGTAGAGCGGGCGCCACAGCAGTCGCTCAAGTCGGCGCTGGTGCAGGCGCTTGCCGTGCCAGCAGCCGCCGCGCCGGTGCCGCAGGCCCCCGCCGCTGGCTCGAGCGCGCCGATCGTCTCGCGCATGGCCGGCAGCGGCAAGCTGGGCCGCATCGTCAGCCGCTTTGTCGACCTGTTGCCGGCCAAGCTGGCGCAGATGGACCAGGCCGCGCAGCAGCAGAACATGACCGAATTGGCAGCATTGGCACACTGGCTCAAGGGCGCCGGTGGCAGCATGGGCTTTGATGATTTGTACGAGCCCAGCAGGACGCTGGAAGTCGCCGCCAAGGCCACCAATGCCGGTGCCATCCGTGCCGTGCTGGCCGAATTGCATCAACTGGAGGGCCGCATCCTGCGCGGCGCCGCGCCCGCTGCCCAAGCCGCTGAGGAGATGATGTCGTGAAGGATGACCTGTGGCTTGCCATGCGGACGGGTGAACTCGACGCGCTGGACGTGCCCGCGCGATCACCGCTGCTCGATGCCAAGGTGATGATGGTCGACGACGAGCCGCTGATGACCGACATGGTCGAGGCGCATCTGGAAGACGCCGGCTACCGCAATTTTGTGGTCACCAATAATCCACTCGAGAGCGTGGCCCTGGTGCGCCGCGAAGATCCCGGCGTGGTACTGCTGGACCTGATGATGCCGGGCATGTCCGGCTTCGAGGTGCTGGAAGCCCTGCGCGCCGATAAGGACCTGCGCTACACACCGGTGATCGTGCTGACCGCGGCCAATGGCGCCGACGCCAAGTTGCGGGCGCTGCAACTGGGAGCCAGCGATTTCCTGTCGAAGCCGGTGGACGCCAGTGAACTGGTGCTGCGTGTGCGCAACACCCTGGCCTTCCACCAGTACCACCGGCGCGTCACCCACTACGACACGGCCACCGGCCTGCCAGGGCATCAGCTGTTTGACCGTGGCATCGACGAGATGTTGCTGCGCCGGCCGCTGCTGGGCGGCGTGACGGCAGTGCTGAGTCTGGCGGTGCCCGAATGCCGACAACTGGGCGAGAGCGTCGACCGCGCCACCGCCGATGCACTGGCCAAGGTGCTGGCGCGGCGGATGGAGAACTTCGCCAATGCGATGGCCTCGCGGGTGGCCTTTCACACTTCGATCGACCGGGCGCCGCGCGTGGCGCGCCTGGGCAGCGAACATTTCGGCCTGCTGTTCGAAGGCATGGCCGATGCCGAAGCGGTGGAGTCGCTGGCGCGTCAGGTACTGGCCACCGTCACCGAGATCGTCACCCTGGGCCTGCGCGAAGTGGTGCCTACGGCCTGGATCGGTGTGGCCATCTCGCCGGCCGATGGCCTCTCGGCCGAGGCGTTGCGCAAGGCCGCTGACCTGGCGTCCAGCCATGCCCGCACGCTCGGCCGCTCGCCGCTGGGTTTTGCCTCGCCCGAGCTCAGCAAGAAGTCATTGGAGCGTGTCAACCTGGGCTCGCAGCTGCGCGGCGCTGTGCGACGCAATGAGCTGCGACTGCACTACCAGCCCAAGGTGGGTGTGGCCAGCAACCGCATCGTCGGCGTGGAGGCCCTGGTGCGCTGGGAGCACCCCGAACGCGGCCTGGTGCCGCCGCTGGAGTTCATCCCGCTGGCCGAGGAACTGGGCTTGATCGAAGGCATTGGCCAATGGGTGATGAACCGCGCTTGTGCCGACGCCGCTGACTGGTCACGCCGGGGCCTGGGCGACATCAAGGTGGCGATCAACGTGGCCAAGCCGCAATTCACCTCGGGCCGTTTGTGCAGCATGCTGCGCGAAGCACTGTTCGACAGCGGCCTGCCGGCTTCGCGCCTGGTCATCGAGCTGACCGAGAGCATGCTGATGGACGACGTGGGCACGGCGCTGGCGCTGATGCACGAGATGAAGGCGCTGGGCCTGACGCTGTCGATCGACGACTTCGGCACCGGTTATTCGTCGCTGAGTTACCTCAAGCGCTTTCCGCTCGATGAACTGAAGATCGACCGCTCCTTTGTCATCGACTTGCCGGGCGGCCAGACTGACCTGGCGATCGTGCGCACCGTGATCGACCTGGGCCACAGCCTGGGCATGTCGGTGATCGCCGAGGGCATCGAGACCCAGCCGCAACTCGACTGCCTGCGGCAACTGGGTTGTGACAACTACCAGGGTTACTACTTCAGCCGGCCGCTGGCACGCGAGCGGCTCGAGCAACTGCTGCTGGCCGAACGCGCCAAGCAGTAATGGGGCAGTAGTGGGGCAGTAGTGGGGCAGTAGTGGGGCAGGGCGGGCGCGTACCCGCTGTCAGCGGTAGCGCTGCGCCAGCACGCTCTGCAGTGTCTGCACCACGCCGAACGCATCCTTGAGCTGGTTGCGCTCGAAGTTGCTCAGTTCAGTCAGCGCCAGGTAGTTGTCAGCCGGCTCGCCGCGCGCCAACTGCAGCGCCTGGTGGCGGATGCGCAGCGTGGCCATGAATTCCAGCGCGTCGCGCAGGTCATGCGCGCTCTGGGCGCTGATTTCCTGGCCTTCGGCGGCGATTGACAGCCGGTCATGGGTGTTGACCACTTCATGGCCGCCGGCCAAGGCATAGATGCGGGCCAGGTCAACGATGGGCACGATGCCGCTGTGCTTGAGGTCCACCGTGTGGCGGTGCTCACCCGCGCGGATGGTGCTGATGCCGCCAAACATCGACAAGGGCGGCCGGTGCAGCAGCGCATTGCCCACCATGTAGGCCAGGAAGATGCGGTTGCTGCGGGTGCGCTGCAACACGCTGCGCCGCAGGTCGTCGAGCAGGCTGGCCTGGCCGTGGATCAGCCGCAGGTCGAAGAACACGCAGGTCAGCATCAGCGCCTTGGGCTCGGGCTTTTCGGTCCAGCGCCGGAAGTATTCGGCCCAGCGCTTTTGCGGCTGCCGCCACTCGTCGGTGCGGGCCATCATGTCGCCAGGGCAGAAGACATAACCGCAGGCGTCCAGGCCGTGGTTGACAAAGCTGGCCAGGGCCTTGAAGTAATCACCGTGGACGGCCTCGTCGTAAGCATCGTCCAGCACCATGCAGTTGTCCTGGTCGCTCTTGGCCGATTGTTCATTGCGGGCCTGCGAGCCGGCAGCCACCCAGGCATAGGCGATGGGCGGTGGTCCGAGCTCAGCCTCGGCCAGCTCGATCAGCCGAATGGTGATCGCGTCGGTGATGGCGGTGACGATGTGGCCGGTGGCATAAGCGCTGGCCTGCGCCGCCGCCAGGTGGTGCTGCAGCGGGCCCACCTTGGCCGCCGCGGCCACCAGGCCGTCCAGGCTGGTCTGCTTGTGGATGTTGCCGACCAGGTGCACCGCCGAGCCACTGTGCTGCTCGCTCAGGTCGGTGGCGGTGATCATGCCCACCACCTGCGCGCCGTCGAGCACCGGCATGTGGTGCACGTTGTGGCGGGTCATCTTCAGCAGCGCGTCAAAGCCGGGGCTGCGCTGGTCCACGCTCAATGGCGCCAGCGTGGCGATGTCCATGATCGGCCGGCCGCTGTCCAGGCCCGTGGCCAACACGCGGTTGCGCAGGTCGCGGTCAGTCACCAGGCCGAACAGATGATCCTGCTCGACGATCATCACCGACGAGACCCGCTCGGCGCGCATCAGCTCGGCGGCCTCGCGGATCGTCACCGTGGGCGCCACCATTACCGGCGGGCGTCGGATCAGCGTGTGCACCGGCACCGTCATCAGCGTGTCCTGTGTCGCGGCGCTGGCCCGTTGCTGGCTGCTGGCCGCGGGCGCCAGGGCTGGCAGCGAGAGCAGGGCGGCGAGCAGCGGATGCGTCTGGCGCGCCTGGGCCAGATCAGCTGCCGCCAGCCAGGCCACATCAACCGCGGTGGTGGCCAACACCGTCCAGTCCTGGGCATCCTCCTGCGGCAGGCTGCCGCAGCCGAACAGAGCGCCAACCGTCAACGGGATGCTGAGCTCGGGTGACTGGCGCCGCAACTCGGCGTCGCCGCTCAGCAGCCAGCCCAGGCGGGCCGACAGGCCCGCGCCATCGGCCACCTGCGCACCGGCGGGCAGGCGCTCGCTGTGCCAGTGTTTGGCCAGGCGGGCCAGGGCCTCGGCGTCCAGCTGACCCCACACCGGGTGGCGGGCCAGGGCGGTGAGCAGGCTTGATCGTCTGGCGTGTGGGGCGGTCATGATCATGGGGTGTTGTGAACAAGGGTCAGTCGGGCTGGCAGGCCCATTCTGGCAAGCCCGACAGCCTGCTAGGGATCGGCCAGCACCGTCAAGCTGCGATAGCCCAGCTTGACACGGCCTCGGGCTTGCAACTCTCGCAAGGCCAGCTGCACCCGCTGGCGCGAGCCGCCGGCGGCATTGGCCAACTCGGCCTGGGTGATGACCAGGCGCAGGCCACCCTGGCCGTCAGGCTCGCCCGCGCTGCGCGCCAGCCGCTTGAGGGCAAAGCCGACGCGGTCGATCAGTGGCCGCGTCTGCTGTTGTTCCAGCGCGCGAAACAGGCCACCCAGGCGGCGCGCCAGCAGCATGGCGACGCCCACCGCGCCCTCGGGTTGCTCGGCCATTACCCGCAGGAAGTCGTCGCGGCCGACATGCAGGCAACTGGCCGCGCCCTGGGCGACGATGTTGGCGGGCGATGGCAGGCCGGCCAGCACGTCGACCAGGCCGACCAGTTCACCAGGCTCCAGCCGGCGCAGCAGCAGTTCGTCGCCCTCCGCACTGCCCAGCGAGGCCGACAGCCGGCCCTGCAAGGCCACCACCAACATGCCGCCGCTATCGCCTTGGCGCACCACCAGCTGGCCGGGCCGCCACTGGCGCCGGGTGCCCACCGCGCGCAGCGCATCGGCCATCGCCGGCGGCAGATCCTGCAGCCGCTCATGAAAGCTGCCGCGGGCCAGGTCGGGTGGTTTCGAAGTGGAGGTGACTGGCGGCACGGCGACGGGACGGTGAGTGGCCGCTGAACGGGCGCTGACCGGGCGCTGAGTGGCCGCTGAACGGGCGCTGAGTGGGCGCTGAGTGGGCGATCAGCAGACAGCAGGGATATCCATCATCAGGTAAGCCCGTGGATTGTCACCTAGGTGGAAATCTGGCGAGTCTGACCTACTTAGCATCGCCGCTGGGTCAACCCAGGGGACACCGATGGGCAGAGGCGCTTTTCAGGGCACGATCGGCAAGACGGTGGCAGAGTCCACGCCCTGGTGGCCGCCGCGTGCCGGGCCGGCAGCCCAGCCGCCGAATGTGCTGGTGGTGTTGTTCGACGATGTCGGCTTTGCCGACCTGGGCTGTTATGGCTCGGCCATCCGCACGCCGGCCATCGACGGCCTGGCTGCGCGTGGCCTGCGGTTGACCGGTTTTCACACCACCGCGATGTGCTCGACCACCCGCGCCGCGCTGCTCACCGGCTGCAACCACCATGCGGTGGGCATGGGCTGCCTGGCCAACTTCGACAGCGGGTTTCCGGGCTACCGCGGCAAGATCGCGCCCGAGGCCGCCACCTTGCCCGAGATGCTGCGGCCGCACGGCTATGTCAACTACATGGTCGGCAAGTGGCATGTCACGTCCTTGAACGAGACCGGACCCACCGGCCCCTTCGACGGCTGGCCGCTGGGCCGCGGCTTCGACCGCTTCTACGGTTTCATGGATGCCGAGACCGACCAGTACGCGCCCGAACTGGTGCGTGACAACACGCCGATCGCCACGCCGGGCAGCTACGAGAGTGGCTACCACCTGACGGCGGACCTGGTTGACCAGGCCATCCGCTACCTCTGCGACCACGAGGCCGACCAGCCTGGCAAGCCCTGGCTGATGTGGCTGGCCCCCGGCGCCTGCCATGCGCCGCACCAGGCACCGGTCGAACTGATCGACCAGTACGAGGCCGAGTTCAGTCACGGCTGGGATGAGGAGCGCACACGCCGGCTGGCACAGCAACTGGCGCTGGGCATCGTGCCACCGGGCACCGCGCTGCCGCCGCGCAATGCCGGCGTGGCGGCCTGGGACAGCCATGCGCCGCCGCTGCGCGCGTTGATGACCCGGTTGCAGGCCGCTTATGCCGCGATGCTCGACCATGCCGACCAGCAGATCGCCCGGCTGCTGGCCCATCTGCAGGCCAGCGGCCAGTTGGACAACACCCTCGTGCTGGTGCTGTCGGACAACGGTGCCAGCCAGGAGGGCGGGCCGCTGGGCTTTGTCAATGCGATGGGGCCATACAACCAGTTGCCGGAGCCGCCGGCCAAGAAGATCGGCCGCATCAAAGACAT